>JACQFS010000148.1 GCA_016199935.1 Verrucomicrobiota bacterium | reverse complement strand
GGCCTGAACGCGATCGCCGTGGGAAATGTCGGGGCGCGTGTGGAAACGAAACCATTCCTCGGCCGGGCCGTGGCAACTCTCGCACGAGATCGCTTCGCGCGCACTGAACTGCGTGCCGCGCTGCGTCGGCGGAACATTTTCCAGCGGCGCGTGGCACACGGTGCATTGCGCGGCCTGGGTGGCGTCGCCGAGTTTCGCGGCGTCGGCGATCTGTTTCGAGCGCGCGGTGGTGAGCGTCGCGTAAGGTCGGAAGGAGTGGAAGTCGCGCGTGGACCAGACGAGGTTTTGATTCAGCTTTTCACTCGCGCCGCCGTGACAGCCGGAGCTGCTGCACGAGGTCGCGCCGAGGAAATGCGGCACCGCCGGCGGTTCCGGCTGGCCGGCGCGCGCGTCGAACGCCGCCGCCATGCCCAGCGCGAGCGACAATCCGCGCCACGTCGGCCACGCCCGATTGACACTTAGCCATTTACTCGCCACGAGCGCGTTGGTAATGAATCCGCGGCAGCGATGCAACCCCTTATCGAAAAGTTGCAGTCGGAATTGGGCGGACGGCTGAGTCTCACCTTGGGCCTTGCCATCCTGGCGGCACTTGCCTTGCAACTTTTTCTCATGCTCGCCGGCAGCGCGCGCCGCGCGTTCTACGAGCGCCGTCACCGCCGGCTCTCGCTGGACCGGCTGCGGCTGCAAATCAAGGAGGCCGCGATCCGTTGCGAGGAGGCCGAGCAGCAGAAGCTCGTGTGGAACGGCTGCCGCAAGTTCAAGGTCACGCGCAAAGTCCGCGAGTGCGACGACGTTTTCGCGTTCTACCTCGCGCCGCACGACGGCAAGCCGCTCCCGCCTTACAAGCCGGGCCAGTATCTCACCTTCCAACTCGATCTGCCTGGCCGCGACAAACCGCTCGTGCGCTGCTACTCGCTCTCGGACAGCCCGACGCGTGCGGACTACTACCGCGTCACGATCAAAAAGGAAAAGGCGCCGCCGGACAAACCCGACGTGCCACCCGGCGCGGCCTCCTGCTACTTCGCCGACGTGGTGAAAGAGGGCGATATCCTCAACGCGAAGGCACCCACTGGCCATTTTTATTTGGACATGGAGAAAAAAAATCCCGTCGTGCTCATCGCCGGCGGCGTCGGCATCACACCGATGCTCGCGATGGCCAACGCGATTGCCGCGAGCGGCTCGGGGCGCGAGGTGTGGTTCTTCTTCGGCGTGCGCAACCGCCGCGAGCACATCCACAAGGAGGAAATCGAGAAGCTGGTCGCCGCGAATGACAACATCCGCCTGCACGTCTGCTACAGCCGCCCCAGCCCCGAAGAGGTGAAGGACCGCGACTACCAGCACGAAGGTCGCGTCGGCATCGAGTTGCTCAAGGAGGTTCTGCCCTCGTCCAACTTCGAGTATTACCTCTGCGGCAACGGCGCGTTCATGAAGAGCATCACCGACGGTCTCGAAGCGTGGGGCGTGCCGGAGAAGGATGTTCACTTCGAGGCGTTCGGTCCCGCGACGGTGAAAAAGAAAACCCCGCCGCCGACCCCGAGCGAGACGAGCTTCCTCGCCAAGCTCTCCGTCACCTTCGGCAAAAGCGGCAAGACGGTGCGCTGGGATCCGGCCGCGGCGAACCTCCTGGAGTTCGCGCAGGCGCAGGGCGTGCGGATTGACTCCGGCTGCTGCGCGGGCAGTTGCGGCTCGTGCGCCGTCGCCATCAAGTCCGGTGCCGTGGACTACGCGAAGAAGCCCGACGTCGAGCCGGAGGCCGGGACGTGCCTGACCTGCGTCTGCAAGCCCAAGGGCGATCTCGTGCTGGACGCCTGACCCATGCCGACCACGCCGCTGATCGTCAACCGTCCGCAGCGCTGGGACGCCGCGTTCGACCCGGCGATGACCGACGAGGACGCACAGCGGCTGATGTTCACCGCACCGTTCAGCCAGATGAGCGAGGAGAAATTTCCAAAACGCACCCCGCTGCGCGACATCCTCCGCAACGACTCGCGCATCCGCCGTTTCAAGCAGGGCGAAATCATCGTCCGCCATGGCGATTACGGCACGTCCGCGTTCCTCATCCTCAACGGCGCCGCGCGCGTCGTGCTCAAACCGCCCTTGCCCGCGCGGATGCTCGGCCGGGCGGAATCTAAGAAGAAAAATGTATTCCGAATGCTCAGCCAGGCTTGGAACTCGTGGCGCGAGCCGGAAAGTTTCCGCCTCGCGCAACTCCGCGCCGACGTGGGCGTGGACGCACGCACCGGCACCGGCGAGGACGTCCACGTTTTTCTTCAGGACCTCCCGCGCGTCCTGAATCAGCACCGCACCGAGGCGATGCAGGGCGGCGAGTTCTTCGGCGAAATCGCCGCGCTCAGCCGAATGCCGCGCACCTCCACGATTTTTGCCGACACCGACGACACGGAGTTGCTCGAGGTGCGCTGGCAGGGCTTGCGCGACCTGATGAAATACGACGACGCGCTTCAGAAACACATCGAGTCGGTCTATCGCGAGCGGGCGCTGCGCTCGTATCTGCGCGCGATCCCGATTTTCAAACACCTCACGAAGGAACAGGAGAACGTGGTCGTGGGCCAGACCGAGTTCGCGACCTACGGCGACTACGACTGGTCGGGCGACTACAAGAAGCTGCTCAAGTCCGGCGGCGCCGCGCGTCCCGACCAGGAGCCTGTCGTCGCGGCCGAGGGCGATTATCCGAACGGCGTGGTGTTCGTCCGTGCCGGCTTCGCGCGCATGAGCCAGAAGTTCGGCAACGGCCAGCGCACGCTCAACTATCTCGGCGCCGGCCAGAACTTCGGCTTCCGCGAGATCGCCCACAACTGGCGCAAGCGCGACGCGCCGGTGGATTTGCAGCACTCGCTCCGCGCCATCGGCTACGCGCACTTCATCATCGTGCCGACGGAGGTGATGGAGAAAATTGTTTTGCCCACCGTGCCCGTGCGCGAGCTGCCGGAACTGATCGAGCCGAAGGCGGAGGAAATTTCCTCGCGCCGCGACTCGCACGCCGCGGAGAAAATTGGGACCGACCTGATGGAGTTTCTCGCCGAGCACCGGTTCTTCAACGGCACGGCGACGATGCTCATTGACCTCGACCGCTGCACGCGCTGCGACGACTGCGTGCGCGCCTGCGCCTCGACGCACGACAACAATCCACGCTTCCTCCGCCACGGCCCGAGCAACGGCCGCGTGATGGTCGCCAACGCCTGCATGCATTGCGCCGATCCGGTGTGCATGATCGGCTGCCCGACCGGCGCGATTCATCGCGAGTCCGCCGCGGGCCAGGTCGTCATCAATCCGCTCACGTGCATCGGCTGCTCGCTCTGCGCGAACAACTGTCCCTACGAAGCCATCCGCATGACGGAAATTCGCGACACCGACGGCGCGTTCCTCGTGGACAAAAGTCTCCGCCCGATTTCCAAGGCGACAAAGTGCGACCTCTGCGTGGAGAACCACGGCGGCCCCGCGTGCGAGCGCGCGTGCCCGCACGGGGCGCTCACCCGCATGAACATGGGCGATCTCGACACCTTCGCAAAGTGGCTTAAACGATAAGCGATGACCTCCTTCACGCGCCAACGCTGGGCCGGCCTGCTGTTCCTCATCGGAGCGACGGCGGTCGCGTGGTTCGCCCACGCGCACTGGAGCGCGCGGCTCACGGCGTGGGATTACTTCACGGGCTGGGTGCTCTTCGCCGTGATGGTGATGCTCACCGTCTTCAACGCGCGAAAAAAAATTCCGTTCCTCCCGCTCGGCACTTCGGAAGGCTGGCTCCAGTTTCACATCTACTCGGGCTACCTCACCATCGCGCTGCTGCTCGTGCATCTGCGGTTCCGTCCGCCGGGGAGCGGGTTCGGCATCACGCTCTTCGTGCTCTACGCCATCGTCACCGGGAGCGGGATCGCCGGGCTCGTGCTCACGCGCGTGCTGCCGCGCCGGCTCACGACACGCGGCGGCGAAGTCATTTACGAAAAAATTCCCACCGTGCGCCGCTCACTCCAGCAACAGGCCGAGTCGCTCGCGCTTGCCGCCATCCCCGGCGCGAAGTCCACGACCATCGCCGATTTTTACGCGCGGCGGCTGCGCGACTACTTCAACGGCCCGCGCGATTTCTGGCTGCACCTCGCCGAGTCGCGCCGGCCGCTGAGTTCGGTGATGGACGAGTTGAATGATCTCCGCCGCTTCCTCAACAACGACGAGCGCGCCGCGCTGGACAAGATCGCCGCGCTCGTCCGCCAGAAGGACGGACTCGATTACCACCACGCGCTCCAGACCACGCTCAAGCTCTGGCTGTTCGTCCACCTGCCGTTCACCTACGGGCTGATGCTCTTCACGCTCGCGCACATCGTGATCGTGTATGCGTTTTCGGGAGGCGCGAAATGAGCGAGCAACTTCCCTCGCCCGATTTCGACGCCGCGAAATACGCGCGGCCGAACGCGAATTGGATTTGCGGCCGCGCTTGCGACGGCGACGCCACCTGCCCCGCCGGCCCGAGCCGCTTCGGCCACTGCCGCGCCGCCGCGGAATGTTCGCCGGTGCTGGAGAAAAAAGAGGGCGACGCAAAAGGCCGCTGGCGCTGCAACCGCGCGGGTGGCGCGTGCGAACAAGGCCCGCTGCCGGACGGCCAATGCTGCCGCCAGACCGCGCCCTGCACGCCGGCGCGCAGCCTGCGCGGACAACGCGGACGTTTCACGTGGGTGGTGATCGCGGCGACGGCGGCGGCGTTGCTCGCGCTCATCGGCGGACCGGGCCGGCCGGGCTTCATCAATCCCGGCACGCTTTCCTCGCCGCACTCCGGCTCCGCTTTCTCCGTGCTGCACGGCGGCACCAACGCCACCGACCACACGTGCGCCGGTTGTCACGCGGCCGGACTCGCGGGCCCGCGACAGTTGATCAAAGCCGCGTTCAACGCCGCGCCCGGCCCGCTGGAATTTCACAAGCTCGCGAGCATCACGCGCACGGAGATGACGGCGATTGATGGCTCGTGCCAGAAGTGCCACGCGAATCATCTGTTCCACCAACCGAACGTCGTGCGCGATCACTCGTGTTCGCTCTGCCACCGCGAGCATCAGGGCGCGGGCGCGCTCCAGCCGCCGACGGATGCGAACTGCGCCTCGTGCCATGGCGACGCGGGCATCATGACCGCCTCGGCCGCGAAGGGCGCGACACTCGCGGCCGCGGCGTTCGACTTCCGGCCGGATCGCGGCCAGCGCATTTTCAAATCCGCCCGGCCGGCGACCGGCGGCTACACCAGGCTCATCAACCATTTTGCCACCGACCATCCGGAGTTTCAGGTGCTCGCGGAAAATCAGCGCGAAGGGAACACGCTCAAGTTCGGCCACGCGCTGCACCTCACGGGCGACACCGTGAGTTTCGGCGACGGCCGAAAGCTCGCGTGCGCCGACTGCCATCAGCCTGATGCGGCGGGCGCGTATTTCCGGCGGATCAACTTCGAGCAGCACTGCCGCGCGTGCCACTCGTTGCAGTTCGATCCCGCGACGCCGCGGCTGCAACTGCCGCACGGCAACCCCGCGTTCGTCAGCGCCTTTCTCCGCAGCCTCGGCAAGCAATACGCCGACCACGCGCGCACCAACGGCCTCGCGACCGGCGATGCGGCGGTGCGCAGCTACACGCAGGAGCGGTTGCAGTCGCTGCTCGGCCAGTTCGGCACGGGCGAGGAACTGGAGCGGCGCGTTTTCTTCAGCACCGCCACGCTCGCGCCCGCCGTGAACGTCAGCACGCTCACCGGCCAGGGCCGCGCGCTCTACTCGGGCTGCGCCTACTGCCACGAAGTGAAGGCCACGGGGGACGCGAGTCCGACGGTGACGCCGCCGGTGATTCCCGACCGCTGGATGATTCGCGGCGACTTCAACCACGCGAAGCACACGAACATGAAATGCGCCGACTGCCACGCCGCCGAGAAAAGCCGCGACACCGCCGACATCATTCTCCCTTCCAAAAATTCCTGCGTCACCTGCCACAGCCCGCGCGGCGGCGTGAAGGACGGCTGCTCCACGTGCCACGCGTATCACACCGAGCGGCGCGAAATGGTCACGCTCAAGGGGAGGTGAATCTCTGGCCCCGCCAGAAGCTGCGTTGGAAGCGCCGCCCCGCGCTTTGCCACCACCGTCGTCGATTGGCAATCAGGCACCTCCGCCATATCAGGCTGATGAACGGTGAACGGAAAAATCATCAAAGGCCGCGCACGCGATACAGGCGCAGCGTATTGCTCGATGATTCCAGGTAGCGCGTGGTGCCGTTCGTGTTGACGAGCTGGATGAGCGGGAGCCACTGAACGGCACCGGTGGAGGCCGGATTGGTCGAGTAATCCAAAAAATAGGGATAACTAACCTCGCCCGTGTAAGTGAGGGACATCTGCTGGTTGCTCAAGATGGCACTGGTGAAGACCGGAACCGCCGGCAGATTGACGGTGAGCGTGGCCGGCGCGCTGGTGATCGCGCCGAGGAGGTTGGCGATGACGACCGTGTAGGGCCCGGTGTTGGATGGGCGCGCGGGGTTGATGGAAAGCAGATTCGTGAGCGCGCCGGCCACGGGCTGTCCGTTGAACTGCCACTGATACGCCAGCGGGCTCGCGCCCGTGGCGATGACGCTGAAGCTGGCGGGCAAACCGGAGAAGACGTTCGTGTTGGTGGGCTGGAGGCTGATCGTCGGCGGGTCGCCGAGGTCGAGAATCTGCACGGAGATGAAGTTGGACTTGGTCTGGCCGCGCTGATACTGCGCTTGCAAGGTGATGGTCGTGCTGCTGGAAACCGCCGGTGCCGCCAGCCGGCCGGTGAATCCAAGGGTGGAAAAGGCGCTGGCAAAGTTCGTGGGCAACACGGACCACGCGGCATTGACGGCCCCGCTGGCCCCATCGCTAAACGCCGCGACCGCGAAGTAGTTGGTGAGGGAACCTTCATTCACGCGGTTGGTGCCAAGAATGGCGAGGGACAGCAGGAAATTGTCGTTGCCATTGTCCGGGAGAACCTGGATCTGCCCGGGATCGGGCGGGTAGAGCGGCTGAGGCTCGCCGGAGATGATCCGGGTGCGATCCACTTTCGTCCAGTTGGTGCCCAGTTGTTCTTCGAGGACGGCATAGATGTGAAAATTGGTGCCCGCCTCGGCGAAGTTGTCGGGCGGTGGTGGATAGGGATTATTACCCTTCTGAAACAGCGGGCAAATGAGGTTCAGATTGGTCGGCAGATTCAAAACAAACGAGCTCGACGGCCCGAGGGTCAGGTTCGTCACGAACAGATTGGTTTCCGCCGGCGGCGGGAATGCCGGGGGCGCGTTGCTCAGCCGGCGGTTGTAGGAAAAAGTTTGCGTGCTCAGCAAACGGATGCGCAACGGATTGGAGGCGGCAGATGTGTCGTTGCGCACGGCGAGGTCGCAACTGATGAGCGTGCCGACGTTGGCCAATTCCCGGGTGACGAGATTGGAGACGGCGTAAAAGCCAAAAGTGCCGCCGTCCACGCGAACGTTGATCACCGGGCTGCGATTGGTCGGCCCGTTGGGAATGCCCAGCCCTTCCCGGTAGGCAGCCTGAAAGGAATGCACACCCAAGGGGACATCCAGATTCGTAAAAATGTTGGCACCCGGGTTTGGCTGGACGAAGACGAGCCGCGCCCCGTCATAGATCAACAGCGTGCCGGAGGGACTGGCTTGCGCCTCGGAGTCGAGCGGCAGACTGACCGGATTCGTGAAGACCTGCGTGTTGGTGGCGCCACCGAGCGTCACGGTGACCGGCGCGGCCGGCGCGATCACGTTCGTCGTGTAGGCGAAGAAATCCGTGTCAAAGGCGCCGACGGCCGCCGTCTGGTTCAGACCCAGCGCGAGAAAGTTGGAGCCGCCGTTGGAGTTGTTGGTGCCGGCGGTGACGTGGATGTTGGTTCCGACCAGATCGCCGTCCACATAGACATTCACCAAATGCGTCCCCGCCGCCGCGCCATTCGATTGGATGGTGATCCAAAACTCATGGAATACCGTCGGATCCAGCGGCACAATCGGATTGTCGGCGGCGTTGGTCGTGGACTCGACCGCGGCGCCGGCGGGCGAGTTGCCGTTCAGCCGGTTCATGGTGAGACCGGCGGCCGAGAAACGAAGCAGGTTGCCGCTCGCATCCTTGTCCTCGTTGGTGCGCACGAGGCTGAAGGAGATGATGGAGAAGGGGTTGTTCTGCCGGATGGAAAACATTCCCTGGCCGGCGGAAAAAATTCCCGAGCCGTTGGGCAGGGTGATTTCTTCGCGCCCGTCCGGCGGCGTCAGGCGCGCGCGAAAGCTGAGCGTGACACCGGTGTCGAGCAGGTTGTTGTTGGTCACGCCGTCCTGGCCAAGCGTGTGGATGAAGTAGAGCTTCTGGTTGCTGTTGCCGGAACCACTGGTTTCCGCGTCCTCCATCGTCAGCACCCCGAACGAAGTTTCCACCCCGCCTTTCGGTCCGTTGCCGGTGCCGCGGCCATCGCCCGCCCAGCGATCGGAATCCACGCCCGGGCCATTGCTCCAGGTGCCGTCCAGTGCGGGCACGCCGCTGTCGTGCGCCCCGCCCTTGGCCGCGTGGCCGCGAAAAATGTAAGTCCAGCCGGCCGGTGGATCTTGATACATCCAACCCTGGCCGCGACTGAGGACTGGCGTAGTCAACCAAAGGGCGATGAGCGACAGGAGGCAGACTTTGCGAAGCGATGGCACCGGAGCGAACCCGCATCTGCACCGGTCGGGCTGGAACGCATCCAAGTCACTCATCGGCAGGATTTCCATATCGTTCTTGGATTCAGCGATTGCAATCAGCGCACCGCCTTGCTATTCGGGGCCGCAGAATGCGCCGCGCGCCCTTCGCCGACAAGGTCTTTTCCAACTGGCGCTGCTTCGCGTGGTTCGTCCTCTTCGTCAGATTTGCAAATCCGGCCTCCGCCCAACCGGCCCCCGTGGTCACCACCCAGCCGGCCGAGTTGGTGACCTTCGCGGGGCGGGCGGAAATCTCCCGCGCGCGGGCCGATTGGGCTGCGGTCCGCGCCGGCCAGTTGCTCACGTTCAACGACCGACTCCGCACGCTGGCGCAAAGCCGCGCCACGCTCAAGCTAACCGATCTCACCGAACTGCGGCTCGGCGAACTCTCCACGCTCGAAGTGCTCCCGCCCGCGGGCCGCGCCCCGGCGAAGATCAATTTCCTGCGCGGCCTCTTCTATTTCTTCAGCCGGCAGCCGCCGGGCGGCGCGCCGTTTGAGACGCCGCTGGTCAACGGCGCCAATCGCGGCACCGAGTTTCATCTCGACGTGGACGAGGCGACTGGACGCACGCGCCTGACCGTGTTCGACGGGGAAGTTGATCTCACCAATCGCTTCGGCACGCTGACGTTGCGCACCGGCGAACAAGGCGTGGTGGAACCCGGCCAGGCTCCGCGCAAAACCGCCGTCATCGAAACCGTCAACGTGGTGCAATGGTGGCTCTACTATCCGGCCGCGCTCGACCCCGGCGAACTGGCGTTCACCTCGGCGGAGCAAACGCGCCTCGCACCTTCGCTGGCGGCGTATCGGAGTGGAGACCTCCTGGCGGCGCTGGAATTGTGGCCGCCGGATGACGAATCGGTCTCGGAATCCGCGCGCGCTTACCGCGCGGCACTCCTCCTGTCCGTCGGAAAAGTCGAGACTGCCGAAAGATTGCTCGGCGACTTGCCGGCAGCGTTTCCTCCGACGCGCGCGTTGCGACGAATGATCGCCGCCGCACAACTGCGCCCGCCGCGTGACACGACCCCCCCGGTCTCCGCCTCGGAATGGCTCGCCGAGTCTTACTGGTTGCAATCGCAAACCAATTCGCCGCGTGCGCTGCTGGATGCGCTGGCCGCCGCGCGTGCGGCCACGACACGCGCCCCGGATTTTGGATTTGCGTGGGTGCGCGTGGCGGAACTGGAATTCAGCTTCGGCCGGACCGCCGAGGCGGAGGCCGCGCTCGCGCGCGCGCAGACCTTGTCGCCGCGCCACGCGCAGGCCCGCGCGCTGCGTGGCTTTCTGCTCAGCGCCCGGGGTCGGTTCGGCGAGGCGGAAGCGATGTTCGACGAGGAGATCACGCTGGATGGCGCGCTGGGCAACGCCTGGCTCGGACGCGGACTTTGCCGCCTGCGGCAAGGCCGGCTGGCGGCGGGCCGGGCCGATCTTCAGACCGCGGTCGCGCTCGAACCGAACCGCTCGCTGCTGCGCAGTTATCTTGGCAAGGCTTTCAGCGCCGTGGGCGACAACCGCCACGCCCGCGCTGAACTCGACCTGGCCGCGAGCCTCGACCCGGCCGATCCCACACCGTGGCTTTACGCCGCCTTGCTCAGCCGGCAGGAACTTCAGATCAACGCCGCCATCCGCGAACTCGAACTCTCGCTTGCGCTCAACGACAACCGCCGCGTTTACCGTTCGCGCCTGCTCCTCGACCAGGACCGCGCGGTGCGCAACGCGCAACTGGCCACGATCTATCAGGACGCCGGCCTGCCCGAGGTCAGCGTGCGCGAAGCCGCCCGCGCGGTGAGCGGTGATTACGCGAATCACTCGGCGCATTTGTTTCTCGCGGACAGTTTCGACGCGTTGCGCGATCCCAAGCGCGTCAACCTGCGTTACGAGACGGCGTGGTTCAGTGAACGCCTCCTCGCCAATCTCCTTGCCCCCGTGGGCGGCGGCTCGCTCTCGCAGCACATCACCCAGCAGGAGTATTCCCGGTTCTTCGAGGGCAACCGGCTCGGCCTGAGTTCCGCCACCGAATACACCAGCCACGGCGACTGGCGCGAGGTGGCGTCGCAGTTCGGCACGTTGGATCGCGTCAGCTACGCGCTGGATGTGGAAAAGATCCATCAACGTGGTGACGCACCCAACACCACGCTGGACCGGATCGAGTTCTATACCCAAACCAAATTGCAACTCACGCCCTCCGACTCGGTTTTCTTTCAGACCAAGTATCAGGACGTCAGCGCCGGCGATGTGACCCAGTATTACGACCCAGTCCGGGCGCGGCCGGCGCGAACTTTTTCGCAGTCCGAAAATCCGCTGCTGTTCGCCGGCTTCCACCACGAGTGGCAACCCGGCGTGCATACGCTGCTGCTCGCGGGCCGGCTGGAAAGCGACCAGCAGGTGACGGATCTGGCGGTGCCGGGCCTGATGCTGTTCGACGGCGGCACGAACGGCGTCAGCAACCTCAAGCGACTGTATGATCTTGAATATCGGAGCCGCCCGGTGATCTACAGCGGCGAGGCCAACCAGATTTTCGACTCGGAACACTGCACGCTGGTGATCGGCGGACGCTTTCAGGCGGGGGACATCGCCACCCACAACCTCATCACCAATGTCGCGACTTACCAGCCCGGCATCAGCAATCAGTTTGGATATCCGTCGGCCGCCGACATGACGGAAAATCTGGTCCGCCTGTCCGGCTACGCCTACTACACCCACAAGTTCGGCGAGGAATTGCACCTGCTGGGCGGGCTGGCTTACGATCATCTGTCGTTTCCCGATAATTTCCGCAGCGTGCCCGTCAGCCCGGGTGAATCCACCAGCGAACGCTGGTCGCCCAAGGCCGCGATCATCTGGACACCAGACCCGGCGGTCACGGTGCGCGGTGTCTTCACGCGTTCGCTGGGCGGCGTGACGTTTGACGAAAGCGTGCGACTCGAACCGACGCAACTCGCCGGCTTCAATCAGGCGTTCCGCACCATCATCTCCGAATCCATCGTCGGCTCGGTGGCCGCGCCGCGCTATCAGACCGCCGGCGCGGCGCTCGATTTGAAACTCCCCGCCAATTGTTACTTCGGCTTGCAAGGCGAGTGGCTCTGGTCGGAAGTGGACCGCACGATTGGCGCGTTTGATTCCGTGGCGGCGAACCCGCCGCCGAACATCACCGCCAGCACCACGCGCGAGCATCTCGATTATGCCGAGCAGTCGCTGGCGGCCACCTTTAACCAACTGCTTGGCGACGAATGGTCCTGGGGCGCGAGCTACCGGCTCATCCACTCGCGGCTGCAACGCCAACTCCCGCTCATTGACCCCGCCGTGTATGCCGGCGCCCAGACCGACGAGAGCGCCCTCCTGCACCGGGCCGCCGCGCAGTTGCTCTACAATCACCGCAGCGGCTTCTTCGCGCGCGGGGAACTCCAGTGGTTCGTGCAGGACAATGACGGCTACGCGTCGGCGCTGGCCAATGAGTCCGTGCCGCAGTTGAATCTGTTCGCGGGCTGGCGCTGGCGGCGTCAACGCGGGGAACTGACGGTCGGTGTGCTGAACCTCACCGGGGCTGATTACCGGCTCAACCCGCTGACGCCCTTCCCCGATCTGCCGCGTGAACGGCAGTTCTACGCCCGGCTCAAGTTCCACTTCTGAACCCGTCATGCCCACGCCCGTCCAAAAAGGGTTCCTGACCTGGAGCAAACCGGCGGGCGCCGCGCTGCTCGCCGTGCTGGGTCTCGCGCTGGTCTGGTTTCCCATCGGCGACGGTCTGGCACGGCTGAGTTACGACCTCCCGTTTTTATTCCTGACCCGCGAGCGCCCCAATGATGTCGTGCTGGTTTACCTCGACGACGAGTCGCACGCGAAGCTCCACCAAAATTTCAATCAGCCGTGGGACCGCCGCCTGCACTCGCAACTCATCAGCAAACTCACGCGCGAAGGGGCCACGCTCCTGGTGTTCGACTTCGTGTTTTCCGACTCCGAGCCGGCGGATGCAGCCCTCGCCGAGGCGATGCGCGCGCACGGCCGCGTGGTGCTGGCCGCGGCGAACGACCGGCCCGTGGGCGCGCCACAACCGGTGGTTCGCGAACCGACGCCCGCGTTAAAGCAGGCCGCCGCCGCGTGGGGTCTGGCCGTGTTCGAGCGCGACGATGCCTTCCACGGCGTGCGCAAATTATCCACCGGCACCAGCAACACGCCGGCCCTCACGTGGGAAGCCGCGCGATTGCTCGGCGCCCCGGTCACGCAACGGCCCGACGAACGGCTCGCGCCGCGCTGGCTCAATTTCCACGGCCCACCCGGCTCCTTCGCGGCAGTGAGTTATCACCAAGCTCTGGGCGGCGAAGGGTTGCCGGACGGATTTTTCAAAAACAAATTTGTCTTCATCGGCTCGCGGCTGTCCGTGGGATTCGCCAGCGCGGGCAAGGACGAGTTTGCCACGCCCTATTCGCGCTTCGGTCAGCACGGCCTCGCCACGGGCATCGAATTGCACGCGACGGCGTTCCAGAACCTGCTCTACACCGACTGGCTGGTGCGCGCGCCGCGGTGGCTGGAGTCGCTGCTGGCGGTCATCATCGGCGCGCTGGCCGGCTGGGGTTTCTCGACGTTCCGGCCGGTAAGGGCGGGGCTGTTCGCGCTGGCGGTGTTCGCTTTGTTCGCCGTGCTGGCCGTCGTCCTGATGGCCTGGCTGCATTGCTGGTTCGGCTGGCTGATCATCGCGGGCGTGGTGGTGCCCGCGGGGCTGACGTGGTCCAACGGTTGCAGCGCGCTGCGCGAGCAGTTCGAGAAGGCCGTGCTCGCCGAGTCGGTCGGGCGGCATCTCTCGCCAGCGCGCGTGCGGCAGTTGCTCACCCAGCCGCAATTGCTGAAGCCCGGCGCCACCCAGCAGACAGTGAGCATCCTGTTCAGCGACATCGCCGGCTTTTCCAAGATCGCCGAGCGGCTGCACCCCGACGATCTGGTGCGGCTCTTGAACAATTACTACGAAGCCGCCATCGCCTGCATCCACGCCGAGGACGGCACGGTGATGGACCTGATCGGCGATGCGATCTTCGCGATCTGGAACGCCCCGTATCCGCAGGCCGACCACGCGGAGCGCGCCTGCCGCGCAGCGCTGCGGCTCCACGAGCAACTGGTTTATTTCGACGCCACGCAGCGCAACCTCCCGTTGCGCACGCGTGTGGGCCTGCACACCGGCCCGGTCTGCGTGGGCAACATCGGCAGCTCGACGCGCTTCGACTACACGGCCATCGGTGACAACGTGAACCTGGCCTCGCGCCTCGAGGGGCTGAACAAATTTCTCGGCACGCACATCCTCGCCACGCGCGAAGTCCAGCGGCACGTCGAGGACCGGCTCGTCAGCCGGCTGGCCGGGCATTTCAAGTTCAAGGGCTTCGACAAGGTGGTCGAGGTGTATGAACTGATTCCGACGGCGGAGAAGGAACCCTCGGCCGCGTGGCGGGAAAGTTTCGCGCGAGGCCTGCACCAGTTTCAACGCAAGGCGTTTGATGCGGCCGAACTCGCCTTCCGCCAGACCCTCGAACTCCGCCCCGACGATGGCCCGGCCCGCTTCTACCTCGATCAGATCGCCGAACTAAAGCAGCAGCAACTCCCCGCGGACTGGGCGGGCGAAATTGATCTGCGGGGGAAATGAGCGCGGGTCACACCGCGGGGGGTTCCTCGCCGCGCTCGGCGAACCATTGCCGCAGGAAGACCAGATCGCCCGCGTCCTTCGCGCGGTGCGTGACGACCTTCATCCGCCAGAGCAACTGCGGCGAGGCGAACGGAATCGGCACGCCGCCGACCTCATGCACCACGACGTGTTTCGCCGCCTCCTCGTAATCAATCCCGCCCGCCGAGCACATCAGGTCCACGAGGATTTCGTCGCCCACGCGGATGACGTTGTATTGCTGGAGTTCCCCCGGCTGAAGTTCGCGCACCGCATTGTCGGGCAGCGTCGAGAGCGCGCCGAAGACGCGGGCTTCGTTTTCCGAATCACGCGCGACCATGAGATCCACGTCCATTGTCTCGCGCGCGTAGCCCGCGGCGCGAATGGCGAATCACCACGTAACTCGCGCCGCGCTGGTTCAACTCGCGGCACAAGTCGCGCAAGTCTTCGGCACTCGGCTGGCGCGATTCTAGCGGAGATCCCGGCGGGCCATCATCTTGAGCAGCCATGCATCCGCCTCCTCGTGGGTTTTGAAACGATAGATTCCCGGCCGCACCCGCAGCCCGCCAAACGCCCGGCGCCATCCTTCGGCCGCGGCCTTGTTGCTCGTAAGAATGGAGAGCGCGTCCGGCGTCGCGGTCCGCCGGCCGACGAAGCGGTCAATCTTTTCCTCGACGTTGATGAAGGGCGGTTTCACGGCGGGCGCAGCTTAGGCCGGCGCGCGGGGCAAAGCAAGCGGGCCAGCGGCATTGCTCACAACGCCGGGTTGCGCGGAAATTTCGCGTAGGGCAGGCGCGCGCCCCGGTATTGCATCCCGTCCGCGCGAATCGCTGCGGGCGCGGGAAACAAGGACGCGCCGCTCGCACTCACGATGTCGTCCTGGTCGATGCCGTCGCCGCTGACGCCGATGGCGCCGATGAGCACGCCGTCGCGGTAGATCGGGAAGCCGCCGGGGAAAATCGTGATGCCGTTCGGCAGGTTCGGGTTCACCGCCGCGGAGGTGTTGAAGACCGCGCCGTTGACCGTGTTCGTCGCGAGCACGGAGACGCCGGTCGTCACGATGCAGAAGCGTTCCTGCATTCCAAAGAAAAGTCCGGGCGTGGTGTTCGCGATGCCGGGCGGATACAGGCTCTCCGCGAGAAAGCCGACGGTGCGGCACGAGTAGGCGCGATTGGTCGCCGAAAAGAAAACCGCCGTGCGCGCCTTCTGCACCGCCACGTCCCAACTGAACCGCGTCGTGTCCGGCGAGGTGCAGAACGTCCCGAGGCACACGGGCGGACTGCCGGCGGCGTTCGGGTTGTTGACCACGGTGATGAACACCTGCATCGGCCGGCCGCGCGGCAGCCGGATGCCCGCACGCGTGGTGCGCGCGCGGTTCGCGCCGGCGACGATGATGCTCGTCACCTCCGCCGCGCTGAGTCGTGCGACGCCGTTCGGCAACGGCACTGCGGACGGGTCGGCAGTGATGGGCTGGCGCAATTCGCCGGTCACGCCTCCGAACGTCGGCGTCGGATACGCAAAGGGAACCGGCGACGCGATGGGTGAGTAAGGCGCGACCGCCGCGCCCGGCAGACTTCCGAATGGCGTCACCGCGCCGAGGCTCGTGCTGCTGCTCACGTAGGCGACGCGGATGCCATCAATCGTCACGTGCGAGCCGAAGATGACGGGCGACGGCGCGAAGCCTTGCTGCCCCGCGAGCGCGACATCCTCGTCCACGTCGGGGCTGGAGATGGTTTGCGGCGTGATGTCGAACGGCCCGTCGCCATCACCCGCGACACCGACGCCTCCGACCAGCTTGCCAGACTTGTAAAGCGGCAGCCCGCCCGGCGTGCCGGCGAGTCCGCCGGTGATCGGCGTCGGCACGGAGACGATGGAGAATCCCGGCGTGGCGTTGGCGACGATGACGCTGCCGGGGCCTTTGTATTTGTTGATGTCGGAGAAAGTGAGCTGGGAAAAATTCACGCCCACGAGCGGACCAGGCGGCTTGTTCTGCACGCCGGGCGGAAAATTTTGCTGCACGATGAAGCCGGCCGTGCGCGACGAGAACGCATTTTCGTCGCTGCTGAGGAACGCGGCGGTGCCGGCCTTGGCGATGGCGTTGGCGACGTTGGTGAGGTTGATCGCGGCCGGTGCCGGACTCAGCGTCCAAACTCCGAGCACCCAGCCCTCGCGATCCGTCACGGCGATGGTCGCGTTCGTGGAAGTTTTTCCCGGCGTGAGCGCCGTGGCGCGCGTGACGGCTTGGGCGATGATGGTCTGCACGTCCGCCAGCGTGAGTTGGGCACGGACGCAGGGCGGCGCCATGACGAACAGCAGTGCGAGGATGGGCAGCTTTCTCACGGCGCGATGGTTTTGGAAAATGCGGCCACTATTAGCAAGCGCAAACCCGGCACGCGCCGAGTTGCGGCTTGCTTTCGACGCCTGGAAAAATTCTCATCCGACCGATGCCCCCGCGGGCGAACCAACCCAAAGTCTCCTGGTGCCGGCGCTTCCGGAACTGTCTTTGTTCAGGCATGGCGTTCGGACTTTTGTTGCCGTCCGCCGCGTCCGCGCAAAGCAACGCACCGGCTGCTCTGCCTGACCCGGGGCGCGTTCCGACGCCGAAGAGCACGGACCCGCTGAAGTTCGGACAGGAGATGACCACCGAGACGCCGCCGAAATCGCCGGCGGTTTTCGATCCCGATCCGAACCGGCTCGGTCCCCTGCCCAACCAGTTTCCCGGCGCGACGAACCGGCTCATCCGGCCCGTCACGATCAGCAGCAACGCGCCGCCGCAGCCGGCCCCGCCGTTCAATCCCGATCCGGGCGCGATGCTGCGCGCGCCCACGCCGCTCCCCGCCGCGCCGCAACTTTTCCGTGACGAGGTTTCGGGAAAGGTCGTCACGCCCACTCCGGGCATCGCGGCGGAAATGATGCTGCCGCGGATAAACCTGCGGAGTTCGACAATCCAAAGCGCGCCGCAACCGCCGCCGGGAAATTTTGGTTACGACCCGCTGCCGAAAGACCAGGAACTCCCGCGCGAGAACACACGGCGCAACCTCAAACTCGATCAGAAGCGCGAGGTGCCGGAGTATTCGTTGCTGCCGTCGGATTATCCGAAGAACACCGTGCCACGGCCGGACCGTTGGAAGATCGGCTTCGTGCCGTGGACGCGTTACACGCGCGGCGATGTCGAGGCGCCCTACGGCGTGAAGACGCCGATGATCTGGGATCCCTATCGCCAGAGTTTGCTCAAGGGCGACGTGCCGGTCCTCGGTCAGGATATTTTTCTCAACCTCACCGCCTCGACGCAGACGGACTTCGAGGCGCGGCGGCTGCCGGTGCCCAGCGGCGTGAGCGCGGCGACGCCGGGGCAGGCGGAGTTCTACGGGCAGGGCGAGCAGTTCGTGGTGCAGAACAACCTCGCGGTCACGCTCGATCTGTTCAAGGGCGAGACGGCCTTCAAGCCGGTCGAGTGGGCGATCCATATTCAGCCGGTGTTCAACGTGAACTACGTCAACACGCGCGAGTCCGGCCTCGTCTCGCCCGATCCGCGCGGCGTGCTCGGCGGCAACAACAACACGCCGCCCCCGCCCAACGGCGGCATCGTGAATCCCGGCGACCTCGACCCGTTCCTCGCCGGCCAGGTCGGCGCCGCGCCGTCGAGCTACCGCGGCACGACCCACACGACGCGCACGCGGACGTTTTTCGCGTTGCAGGAATTTTTCGCCGAGCTGCACCTGCGCGACCTGTCGGACAATTATGATTTCGTCGCGGTGCGCGCGGGCAGCCAGGTGTTCAACTCGGACTTCCGCGGTTTCATCTTCAACGAGGTGAACCTCGGCTACCGCCTCTTCGGCAACTACGCGAACAACCGCTACCAATACAACCTCGCGCTCTTCGACCTCTTCGAGAAGGACACCAACTCGGAGCTGAACTCCTTCGACCGCCGCGACCAGCAGGTGCTCATCGCGAATTTTTACTGGCAGGATTTTTTGTGGAAAGGCTACACGGCGCAGTGGAGCGTCCATGCCAACTTCGATCACGGCGGCGTTCACTACGACCGCAACGGTAACATCGTCCGGCCCGCGCCCGTCGGCTCGGTCGCGCCGCACAACGTAAACGCCTACTACCTCGGCTGGGCGGGCGACGGGCACATCGGGCGCTGGAATGTTTCGCACGCTTTTTATCAGGCGCTCGGGCGCGACGACTTCAACGGCATCGCCGCGCGACCCGTGGACATCAACGCGCAGATGGCCGCGCTCGAACTCAGCTACGACCGCGATTGGATCCGCTACAAGGCGTCGGTCTTTTACGCGTCGGGCGACAGCAACGCCGACGACGGGAAGGGCCGCGGCTTCGACACCATCGTGGACAACCCGAACTTCACCGGCGGGCCGTTCAGCTACTACGTGCGGCAGGGTTTCAACCTCGGCGGCTCCGCGGTGAACCTCAAGCAACGCGGCAGCCTCGTCACGAGCCTGCGCACGAGCAAGACGCAGGGGCAGGCGAACTTCGTGAATCCCGGCGCGTTCGTCGCCGGCCTCGGCGCGGACATTGACGTGACGCCGAAACTCCGCGCGTTCATCAACGCGAACTACATTCGCTTCGCCGAGACCGACAGCCTCAAGAACGTGCTGCTGACCGACAATGTGGACGGCGAACTCGGCTGGGACTTCAGCCTCGGCGTGCAATACCGCCCCTTCCTCACTGACAACTGCATCATCTCCGCCGGCTTCGGCGCGCTCATCCCCGGCCGCGGCTACAAAGACATCTACCGCCGCAACACTCAGCCCGTCCCCACTTTCGATCCGCCGGGTCGCGCCGGCGAGGTTCCCGGTTTTCTCTACAGCGGCGTGCTCGCCATCAACCTGACCTACTAGCCATGAAGACGAATCCGACAGTGGCTCCAGAAAATGTTTGCGAATTGCGAACCGCAAACCTCGCGACCATTCCCGTCAACGGCGCGTGCCTGTTCACGCCGACGCTGAATGCGTTTCTCCCTCTCCCCCCGGGAGAGGGCCGGGGTGAGGGAAACGAGCGCGAGGAAAAAGCTGGAGGGAGGGCATTTGGCAAACTGGGCGTTTCCGTGCTCCTCCTCACACTCACTTTCACCACCGCGCACGCCGCGTCGCTCGATGACCCCACGCGCTCCACGCTGCTCACCTACCTCGCGGCGAGTGGGCCGGAGATTTCCGTTCCGAAAGATTTGCCGCGCGACCCTTCGCAAAAACGCCCGCCCTCGAACCGCATTGACCAATCACCCGCCGAGGCGACGCGCAAGAGCCGCGGCTGCCTCGAATGTCACGCCGGCACCGACACGCACTCGATGCACGTCTCGCCGCACGTCGTGCTCGGCTGCACCGATTGCCACGGCGGCGATCCCACGCCCGGCCTGATGCTGCGCCAGGCCCATGTGCGTCCGCTGAACCCGCTCTTTTGGGAAAGCTCCGCGAACCCGAACGACTCGACCATCCTGCTCAATCACGAATCCGCCGAGTTCATCCAGTTCGTGAATCCCGGCGACCTGCGCGTCGCGGAGAAGGCATGCGGCCTGTGCCACGGCGAGATCGTGCGGAACGTCGGTCACTCGATGATGAACCACGGCGCGATGCTCTGGGGTGCCGCGCTCTACAACAACGGCGCCGTGCCGCACAAGAACCCGCTCTACGGCCAGTCCTACGGCCTTGACGGCGTGGCGTTGCGGCTCGAGAGCCCGATCCCCGTCACGGAGGAACTGACGATCAAATACGGCGTGCTCCCCTACCTCGAACCGCTCCCGCGTTTCGCCGCGAGCCAGCCAAGCAACATCCTCCGCATCTTCGAGCGCGGCGGGGAGAAGCAGCTCTCGCTCGGCAGCCCGAACCCGTTCGAGTCGCCGGGCAAACCCGCGCGCCGTCTCAGCGAGCGGGGCCTCGGCACGCTCAACCGCATTGATCCGGTGTTCCTCAATTTGCAGAAGACGCGCCTCCACGATCCGCTGCTCGGCTTCATGGGCAGCAACAATCATCCGGGCGACTACCGTTCGAGCGGCTGCACCGCGTGCCACGTCGTTTACGCGAACGACCGCTCACCCACGCACTCCGGTTGGTATGCGAAGTATGGCAACCAGGGCCTGAGTTTTTCCGGCGACACGGCAATCCGCAAAGACGAGCGCGGCCATCCGATTAAGCACGAGTTCACGCGCTCGATCCCCACCGCGCAGTGCATGAACTGCCACATGCACCAGGGCAACCTCTTCGTGAATCCCTTCCTCGGCTACACCTGGTGGGATCAGGAGACGGACGGCGAGTTCATGTATCCCAAGCAGCAGCACGATCCGACCGACGAGGAACTCGTCTGGGCCATCCGCAAAAATCCCGAGGCCGCCGCCGCGCGCGGGCTGTGGAGCGATCTCGAATTCTTGGAAAAAGTTTCCGAGCTGAATCCGAAGCTCAAGCACACGCAGTTCGCCGACTACCACGGCCACGGCTGGGTTTTCCGCGCCGTGTTCAAGAAGGACAAGACCGGCAACCTGCTCGACCTCGACGACAAGCTCGTGCCCCACGATGACCCGATGAAGTTTGCCAAGGCCGTCCACCTCAAGGACGCGCATCTCGCGAAGGGCATGCAGTGCGCCGACTGCCATTTCAAAACGGACGTGCACGGCGACGGCCTGCTCTACGGCGAGCCGCGCGCCGCGACGACCATCGAGTGCATTGACTGTCACGGCACGGTGAGCGCGCGGCCGACGCTCATCACGAGCGGCAACGGCGGGCGCATTGATCCCGCGACCGGCAAGCCGCGCGGCGGCGTGGACCTGCGCGAGAGCAACACGCCGTGGGGCCCGCGCTTCGTGTGGGAAGGGAAGAAACTTTTCCAGCGCTCGACGATGTCGCCGGACATCCGCTACGAGGTGCCGCAGACGATGGACACGGTGGATCCGAAGTCGTCGCACTACAACGCGAAGTCCGCCTACGCGAAGACGCTCCTGCGCGACGGCAAGTCGTGGGGCGGCGTGCCCGCGCGCGAGCAATGCCCGAACGATCTCGCGCACGACGAGTCGCGCATCACGTGTCAGGTCTGTCACAGCTCGTGGGCGACGAGTTGCTTCGGCTGCCACCTGCCGATGCGCGCAAACCAGCGCGTGCCGCTCAACAAGTTCGAAGGCATCACCACGCGCAACTTCACCGGCTACAATCCACAGGTCGTCCGCGACGATGTTTTCCAACTCGGCGTGGATGCGACTTACAAGAGCAACCGCCTCGCGGTGCTGCGTTCGTCCAGCGCGATCATCGTCGGGTCGCAAAACGGAAATCGCGAGTGGGCTTACTCCCAGCAGCAGACCGTCAGTGCCGAGGGTTACAGCGGCCAGGCTTACAACCCGCACTTCCCCCACACCACGAGCGGCGTGGGCACCACGAAGAACTGCACCGACTGTCATCTCGCGAAAGCCAACGACAACAACGCGTGGATGACCTCGCTGCTCGGCTTCGGCACGGGCACGGTGAATTTCTTCGGCCGCTACGCGTGGGTCGGCGCGGGCAAGGGCGGCCTCTACGGCGTCGTCTGGACGGAGCAGGAGGAGCCGCAGGCCGCGCTCGGCAGCCATTTACACCACCTCGCCTACCCCGAAAATTTCCGCAAGCACTCCGAAGAAAACCGCAGCACGCTCAAGGAAGCCCACCACCATCACGCGAAGGAGATTCTCGATCTCACGTTGCGCGGCGAATACCTCTACACCGCCAACGGCGCGGATGGCTTCGAGGTTTTCGACGTTGCGAACATTGACCAGAAGGGATTCAGCGAGCGCATCCTCACCGCGCCCGTTTCGCCGCTCGGACAGCGCACTTACGTCCGCACCAAATACGCCACGAGCGTCACGCTGCCGAGCACGCTGGGCATTGATCCGTTGCGGAAACAGCTTCCCGAAAACCAGGAGCAAAAGGTCAGCCCCATCTACGCGTGGGTTTTCGTGACGGATCGCGAGGAAGGGCTCGTGATGGTCTCCGTCGGCACGCTCGTGGACGGAAATCCGAACAACAATTTTTTGGACAAGGAGAAGATCATCCGCTTCAACCCGGAGGGAAAACTCACCGGCGCGATGCACTCGTTCATGGCCGGGACGAACCTCTACGTCGTCGGGCAAAACGGACTGTTCGTCGTCGGCCTGCGCAACGACGCGCTCGAAGCGCCGTCGCTCGTCGGCGAACTGACCGGTGTGTTCAAGAACCCGCGCGCCGTCGGCGTGCAGTTCCGCTACCTCTTCGTGACCGACGACGAAGGCTTCAAGGTGGTGGACATCTCCGAGCCGACGAAGCCGAAGCTCGTGCCCGGCGCGACGGTGCCACTGAAGCACGCGCAACGCTTTTACCTCGCGCGCACCTACGCCTACGTCGCGAACGGGCCCGAGGGTCTCGCGTTCATTGACATCAGCAACCCGGAGCAGCCGAAGCTCGACCGCATGTTCAACGCCGACGGCGCGCTCAACGACACGCGCGCCGTGCAGATTGGTTCCGTGAGCGCCTCGATGTTCGCGCTCGTCGCCGACGGCCGCAATGGCCTGCGCGTGCTCCAGATGATCTCGCCGGAAAATGTGCCGGGCCACATGGGTTTCAGCCCCGCGCCGAATCCGAAGCTCATCGCCACCTTCCCGACCGAGACACCCGCCGTCGCCGTCTCGCGCGGACTCGACCGCGACCGCGTGGCGGACGAGACCGGCAACCAGACCGTCGTTTTCGGCCGGCGCGGCTCGCGGCCCTTCCGCCTCGATGAGATGAAAACGTTCTACGAGCACGACGGCGTGATCTACACCGTGGAAGACGTCGCGGCCGATCATCAGAAGCTCCAGACCAAATCCGGCGTGGAGCTGAAGCCAAACCGCGAGTTCAAATCCGAGCCGGACCAGATCACCGTCACGCCCGCGCAGTCGAAGCGCCTCGTCCGCCGCGGCCAATGAAATGAAGCGATTCACCCCAATCCTTTCTGTGGCGGCTGCGTTCATCGCAACGGTCGCGGTCGCGCGCGCGCAGGACAAGGTGACCACGCTTGCGGGCCAGGCGCAGCAGGCCGGCTTCAGCAACGGCCCGGCCGCGCTTGCGCTTTTTAGCGATCCGGCCGGTATCGCCGCCGACGCGAGCGGAAATTTTTTCATCGCGGACAGCGCGAACCACGTCATCCGCAAGTTCGCGACCAATGGCCTCGTCTCAACCATCGCCGGCACGCCCGAGGTGGCCGGCAGCGCGGACAGCCCCGCCGCGTTCGACTCGCCGTCCGGCGTGTGCGTGGATGCTGCGGGCAATCTTTTCGTGGCCGACACGGGTAATCACACCATCCGCAAGATCGCCGCGAACGGCACCGTCACCACACTCGCCGGGCTCGCGGGCGAGGCGGGCGCGACGAACGGGCCGGGTGCCACGGCCCGGTTCAACTCGCCGCTCGGCATCGTCGTCGCGACCAACGGCATCCTGTTCATCGCCGACTCCGGCAATCACCTGCTCCGAAAAATTTCGCCCGATGGAACCGTCACCACGCTCGCCGGTGAAGAGGGCGTGTGGGGAACGAACGACGGCCCCGGTCTGACCGCGCATTTCAACAACCCGGTCGGCCTCGCGCTCGATGCGGCCGGAAATCTTTTCGTCGCCGACGCGAACAACCACACCATCCGCAAAGTCGCGCCGGACGGCACGGTGAGCACCGTCGCGGGCGTGCCGGGCGCGGATGGCTGCGTGAATGGTCCGGCAGCCGACGCGCGCTTTTGCAAACCCGCGAGTCTCGCGTTCGACGCGCACGGAAATCTGTTCATCGCCGATTCGTTCAACCACGTCCTCCGCCGGCTCTCGCCGCGCGGATTCGTCACGACTGTTTCCGGACTCGGCGGCGCAGACGGCGTGGCTGACGGCGCGAATGGCACGGCACGGTTCTTCAATCCATACGGCCTCGCCACCGACGCGCGCGGACGCGTGCTCATCGCCGACACTTACAACCAGACGCTGCGCGTGCTGCTGCCGCCGTTCACGGTCGAGGTGCAAGCGTCGGTCATCGGCGGCGTGGTCACGCTCACGTGGCCGACAATCCTCGGCGCGCAGTATCAACTTCAGTGGCGCGACGCCTCCTCGACGAACTGGCAGAACCTCGGCGGCGCCATCGCCGCGACGGGCACGCAGACGACGGCGAGCGACACCGCCGCGTCCGCCGCGAAACTTTATCGAGTGCTCCGGCTCGACTGAGCGCGCCGGAGCGCGGCGTTTACGCCGCTTCATCTTCCGACCCCACACAAGCCAACCGATTCACGGCTCTACTTCGGATGCGGAAGCGGCCTAAAGGCCGCGCTCCCGACGCAGGGCCACCGCCGCGCCCACCGCCCTTGACGCGAGTTCGTTCGCCGATAGACTCGCGCCCCATGTTGAACCGCCCGCGCCCGCTGCCGTCTCACGACGCCGCGCCGATCCTCCGCCGATGAAAAAGCCGTCGCTCGTAATCATCTTCTTTACGGTCTTCATTGATCTCATCGGCTTCGGCATCGTGCTGCCGCTGCTGCCGAGCTACGCGCGCAGCTTCGACGCGACCGGGTTCGAGGTCGGCATCATCATGGCCGCCTATTCGGCGATGCAGTTTCTCTTCGCGCCGGTGTGGGGCGCGTGGTCGGACCGCATCGGACGGCGGCCGATCCTGCTCCTGAGCACAGCCTGCACCGCCATCGCCTACGGAATCTTTGCGGTCGGCTCGGGCATGACGGGGCGCGTGGGCTTCTGGGTCATCCTCGGCTCGCGCATTTTCGCCGGCATCGGCGCGGCGAACATCACGGTGGCGCAGGCTTACATCGCGGACATCACGCCGCCGGCGGAGCGGTCGAAAAAAATGGGGCTCATCGGCATGGCATTCGGGCTGGGCTTCATCATCGGTCCGGTGCTGGCGGTCGTGTCGAGCTTCGCGTTCGGCGTGCAGGGGCCGGGCTGGGTCGCGGCTTCGATCTGCGCGCTCAACTTCATCTTTGCCTTCACCAAACTTCCCGAGAGCTGGCAGCCCGGCGCGATTCCCGCCGCGCGCCGCGCGCGCTTCGCGCAATACGCCCACACGCTCGCACAGCCGGCGATCGGCTTTCTCATCATCACATTCTTCCTCGCGACGTTCGGCTTCACCTGTTTCGAAAGCACGCTCGGGCTGCTCATCCAGCGCAACTTCCACCTGAACGAGCACGGGGCCGCGACGACCAATGCCGCCCTGTTCGCGTTCTGCGGCATCATTGGCGCGTTCGTGCAGGCGGGACCCATCGGGCGGCTCGTGAAAAAACTCGGCGAGCCGAAATTGATTGCCGGCAGCCTCATCGTCTTCGCGGTGAGCCTCGCTCCCCTGCCCTTCATTCACGGCGACACATCGCTGACGTTCGGCGGGCTTTTCGCGGCGGGCGCGAGTGCGTGGTGGCTGCTGCTGCTCGCGCTGGCCGGACTCGCCATCGGTTCGGGGCTGACGCGGCCGCCGCTGTTCGGTCTGCTCTCGAATCTCACGCACGCCACCGAGCAGGGCGCGACGCTCGGCGTCGCGCAAAGCGCAGGCAGCCTCGCGCGCATTTTCGGGCCGCTCTTTGCCGGCGCGCTGTTCGACAAACATCCGACGTGGCCCTACCTCGCGTGCGCCGCCCTCGCGCTGGTGACCGGACTGATCGCGTGGCAGATGCTGGTGCGCGCGAAAAATCTTCCGACGGGCGAGGAGCACGCGCCAACGGCGCGGTGACAAAATTGTAGGGCAGGCTTCCAGCCTGCCGGTTCGCCGGGCATCTTGCCCGACGAACGGAGTCGCAACCTTCCGAACCGGAGAACACGGGGCAAAGATGCCCCGTGAACCGGCAGGCAAGATGCCTGCCCTACATCGCCCTCGCGTTCACCCAAACCCTACCCAAACAGAAAAGGCTCCCCGGAAAATTTCTCGGGAGCCTTTTCTGTTTGGGTTGGGGTTGGGATCGGGGCGGGCGAACCGCCGGCTGGAAACCGGCGCTCCCAGGGTGGCGCGGATCTTATCCGCGGTTCAGTCCGCGTAGCCCGATGGGTGCTTCTGATGCCAGCCCCAGGCGGTGCCGACGATGTCGTGGAGTTTGGGAAACTTCGGTTTCCAGCCGAGTTCGTTGAACGCCTTCGCGGCGGCGGCGACGAGGCGCGGCGGATCACCGGGACGGCGTGGTTGCTCGACGGTCGGAACTTTTTTTCCCGTGACCTCCTCGCACGCGCGGATGACTTCGCGCACCGAGTAGCCCTCGCCGTTGCCGAGGTTGAAGAAGCCCGCCCGGCCCGGCGCGAGCGCCAGGATGTGCGCCTGCGCGAGGTCGGCGATGTGGATGTAGTCGCGGATGCACGTGCCGTCGGGCGTCGGATAGTCGGTGCCGAAAATCTCGCACTGCCGCGCCTGGCCGAGCGCGACCTTGAGGACGTTGGGGATGAGGTGGGTCTCGATGCGGTGATGCTCGCCGAACTGCGCGCTCGCGCCGGCGGCGTTGAAGTAGCGGAAGGCGACGAACTCCAGTTTGTGAATCTCGCGATACCACTTGAGCACCTGCTCGAACATGAGCTTGGACTCGCCGTAAGGATTGATGGGGCGCTGCGGCAGGTCCTCGGTCATCGGCACGCGCTCGGGCGGGCCGTAGGTCGCACAGGTGGAGCTGAAGACAAATTTTTGCACGCGGCACTCGACGGCGGCGTCGAGGAGGTTGAGGCCGGAGCCGACGTTGTTGCGGAAATATTTTCCGGGGTTCGTCATGGACTCGCCGACGAGCGCGTTGGCCGCGAAGTGGATGACGGCCTCGGCGCCGGATTTTTTCAGCGCGTCGCCGATCGCGGCGCGGTCGCTGAGGCAGGCGTGGACGAACGTCGCGCGCCGGTCCACGGCGGATCGGTGGCCCTCGGTGAGGTTGTCGAACACGGTGACGGCGTGCCCGGCGTTGAGGAGTTCCTCGACGCAGACCGAGCCGATGTAACCCGCGCCGCCAGTGACAAAGACGTTCATTGCGCGCGGACGCTAGCAAAGGCGCGGGCCGCGCCCAAGTTGAAAAGGAAAGCCGGGTGAAGCCGCCTACGACGCCAGTGGGAAAACCACCTCCACCGTGGTGCCCTCACCCACTACGCTGCGGATGTTTTTTTTGCCACCATACAATTCCGCGAGCCGCCGCGCGATGGCCAGCCCGAGGCCGGCGCCCTGTTGCTCCTGCGCCTTGCGGTCGAACTGCATGTGCGCGCCGATCTTGCCGATCTGCTCGGCGGTCAGGCCCCGCCCGCGGTCGCTGATTTCCAGCCGGTAGCCGGCCGACTCCTTGCGTCCGACGACGCGCACGGGCGAGCCGGGGTTGGAAAATTTCAGCGCGTTGTCGAGCAACTCCTCGAAGATTTTCCGGAAATGATCCGGGTCGAGCGGCAGCAGCGCGTCCTCGGCGATCACCAGCACCTCGCCGGCGCGGCGGTGGGCCTCGGCCAGTCGCTGGCTCACCTCGCGCAGAATCTCCTCGGTGTGCACGCGGCTGCCGGCGCGCAAGGCGGCGACCTTTTCCGGATCGGCAGCGATGAGTTCGAGTTTCGAGTAGGTGAGGAAATTTTCGATGAGCCGGTTGAGGCGCTGGCCGGACTCGTGGATGTTGCGCGCGAACTCGAAGACCTCCTTGGGCGTGAGCGTCTCGTAATCCTGCACCATCATCGAGGAGAGGCCGAGGATGCCGTTGAGCGGCGTGAGCAGCTCGTGCGGGAGCGAGAAGCTGATGTTCTCGCGCAGGCTCTCGAGCTTCTGCTCGGAGATCGAGTTGACCACCTCCTGTTTCTTCAGGCGCGAGTTCACCGCGGCGAGCAACTCGTCGAAAGTGAACGGCTTCGTCAGGAAATCGTCCGCGCCAAGATCCATGCCCTGCCTCATGCCGGCCCTTTCCGTCACGCCGCTGAGGAAGACGAAGGGTATCGTCGCCGTGGCCGGGTCGCGGCGCAAATCGGCCAGCACTTCATAACCGTCGAAGCCCGGCATCCGGATGTCGCAGATAATCAGGTCGGGATTCTCGAGGCGGGCCAGGGATACCCCCGACCGGCCGTCGCCGGCCGAGACCGTCCGAAAGCCCGCCGAGTCGAGCATCGCGGCGACGATGTCCCGGACTTCCGGCGTGTCATCAATGACGAGAACTTTTTTCAAAATGATTCGGCGACGAGTGGCGCGTGCGTGACAGGTTTTTTATACGGGCAAAAAAATCTTTAGCAAGCGGACATTCCCTGCCTACGCTGCGCCATGCGTTTGCTGCCAGCGCTCGTCGCGCTCATCACGTTGCTTTCACTCCGCCCCGCACCCGCGCAGGTGAAGCTCGGCAATGAAGTGCTCGCCGCGGGCGGCTTCAAGGAGCTTCAGGGCAAACGCGTCGGCCTGCTCACCAATCCCTCCGGCGTCAACTCCCGCCTCGAATCCACCGTGGACCTCCTGCGCCGCGCGCCCGGCGTGAAACTCGTCGCGCTCTTCGCGCCCGAGCACGGCCTCAACGCCGACGTGCCCGCCGGCCAGGAATTTCCCAACGCCACCGACGCGCGCACCGGCCTCCCCGTTTTTTCCCTCTACGGCCCCGGCCCCGTGCGCCGGCCCACCGCCGCCATGCTCAAGGGTCTCGACGCGCTGGTGTATGACATCCAGGACACCGGCTGCCGCAGCTACACGTTCATCAGCTCGATGGGCCTCGCGATGGAGGCGTGTGCGAGCAACGGCGTCGCCTTCGTCGTGCTCGACCGCCCCAATCCGCTCGGTGGCGAACGCATCGAGGGGCCGCTGCTCCACCTCGATTTCCGCTCGATGGTCGGCCAGTGGCCCATCCCTTACGCTTACGGACTCACGCCCGGCGAACTCGCGCAGATGATCAATGGCGAGCGGTGGATCGCCAAGCCGTGCGCGCTCAAGGTCATCAAGTTGGAAAACTGGCGGCGCTGGATGACGTGGCGCGACACCGGGCTGCCGTGGGTGCCGACCTCGCCCTACATGCCGTTCCCCGATTCGCCGCTGCACTACGTTTCCACCGGCATCCTCGGGCACATCGGCGGCGTGAGCATCGGCATCGGCTACACGCTGCCGTTCCAGACCATCGCCGCGCCGTGGCTCAACGCCGACGATGCGGCGAATTATTTCAACGGCCTCGGCCTGCGCGGCGTGCGCTTCCGCGCCATCACCTACACGCCGTTCTACGGCGCGGGGAAGGAGCAGCACAACGGCGGCGTGCAGGTCTTCTTCACCGAGCCGGCCACGGCACCGCTGATGGCGATCAACTTTTACGCCCTCGACGCGGCGCGGAAGCTGGGCGGGAAAAATCTTTGGGCCGCCGCGGCGGAGAGCGGCAGCAAAATGTCCATGTTCGACAAGATCATGGGCGGCGACCGCGTGCGCAAACAACTCGACGCCGGCACCAGCGCGCGCGCGCTCGTCAACTCGTGGAAGGCGGACGAGGACGCCTTTCGGCAAAGGCGGCAGAAGTATCTGCTGTATTGAACGTTGAACGCCGATGCGCACGAAGCCGCTCATGATTGTTCTCGTTGCGTGCGTGGTAGCGGTCAGTTGTTCGCGCTCGGGAGATTTCGGATCCTTCGTCATCCGCGAAGTGGCAACCTACGGCGGCCATACGGTCACCAACGGACCATTCCCAAGGCTCGATGCCCACTGGACTTTCAAACCGGACAAGAACGGCTTTCAGACGACCATCACCGGCACGTCGTTTACGAACTTGGACAACTTTCTAAAGCAGGCTTATGGCTCTCCTAAACTGTCCAAGGATGGAACCTCCAGTGGAAGATCTTCCCGAGTATGGGCCGCGGCCACTGCTGGCGCAGTTATCACGATCACGAGTCGGCCGGATGGCGCAGACCTTATCTGCGTGCGGGGAATGCCCTTTGAGGAGATGCTCGGGGAAATGGAGAAACCGTGGTGGAAAAAACTTCGGCTGTGGTGGTGAATCTGATCAATCCCGCGCGCAGGACGCGTTCCGGCAAAGGCGGCAGAAGTATTTGCTGTGTTGAACGGAGCACGCCAAGGGCGCGTTGTCCTCAACGCGCCGCGAACGGCCGTGGACGTCCGGTCATCCCCACGGCGGTGCGCTGAGGACGGCGCACCCTACCGGCCCCTTTTCCCACCCGCCCCGGGGGTCAACCCGTTCATCCGGTCACATGACTGGCTGGTTCAGTCGCACGACTGAACCATTCGGTCGGACGACCGGGCCGCTCAGTCGCACGACTGGCTCGTCCGGTTGCACGACTGAACCGCCCGGTCGCACGACTGGCTCATTCGGTCGCACGACCGAACCGCCCGTTCGGACGACCGGATCGTTCAGTCGCACGACTGAACCATTCGGTTGCACGACCGGGCCGCCCGGTCGTGCGACTGGACCGCTCGGGAGGGGTCAAAAACCTCGCAAATTGGCGATTTGACCCCCGGCTGGTTCGTTGGGACGAGCCAGATGCAGTTTTAACGAGATTCGGAGGACGACCTGATAGGGCCATCGAGCCCATTCGCCACTCTTTCGCCTCGCGAACATTTAGCGCATCACGCAGGCCGTTGCCGTAACCCGCGGCGGAGACGCCCCGTCTCACCGGGTGCGCAGCGTTGAGACGCAGCAAAAAACAAAACAACAAACCAACACACACATCACATGAAGAGAATCATTATCGCCAGCATCGTGGCCGTCGCCCTGACCACCGGTTTCGCCGCCAAGGCCGCCGAAAAGGGCAAAGGCAAGATGGAAGAGGTCCGCAAGGAACTCATCGAGAAATACGACACCAACAAGGACGGCAAGATTGACAAGGACGAGGCCGAGAAGATGGCCCCCGAAGACAAGGCCAAGTGGGATCGCCTCTCGGGCGGCAAGAAGAAGAAGAAGTCCGAGTAAGTTTCGTCACCGTTTCCAACGCTCCGTCGCCGCCCGGTGACGGAGCGTTCTCTTTTTCCCCCTACTCCTTCGGCCCGCGGACATCGAGCGCGTCGCGCAGGCCGTCGCCGAGGAAGTTCAGGCAGAAGAGCGTCGCCGCGAAGAGCCCGCCGGGATACATCAGCAGCCACGGTGCCTCCTCCATCACCTCCGCGCCCTCCTTGATCAGCAGTCCCCACGAACTCATCGGCGGCTGCACGCCCAGGCCGAGGAAGCTCAGGAACGCTTCGAGCATCATCACCTGCGGAATGGTGAGCGTGGTGTAAACGATGATCGGCCCGAGCACGTTCGGGATGAGGTGCCGCAAAATGATCCGCCGTTTGCGCAAACCGAGCGAGATGGCGGCGGTGACGAAGTCCTGATGCCGCAGCGCCATCACCTGCCCGCGCACGATGCGCGCCATGGTGAGCCATTCCACCGCGCCGATCGCGGCAAAGAGGAGCACGAGATTTCGGCCGAACAGCACCATCAGCAGGATGACGAAGATGGTCAGCGGAAACGCGTAAAGGATGTCCACCGCGCGCATCATCACGGCATCCGACTTGCCGCCGAGGTAGCCGGCGATCGCGCCGTAAAGCACGCCGATGAGGATCGCGACGGCGGTCGCGGCCAGCCCGACGAGCAGCGAGATTTGTCCGCCGGAGAGGATGCGCGCGAACTGGTCGCGGCCGAGCTTGTCGGTGCCGAGCCAGTGTTGGGCGGAGGGTTTGGCGAGCGCGTGCAGGAGGTCCTGCTCGTAGTAGTTGCTCCGCATCAGCGCCGGCCCGAAGAAGCAGAGCAGCGCGAAGATGCCGAGCACCACGGCGCAACCGAGCGCGACGGTATTGCGCCGCAGCTTCCGCCACGCCACGAGTGCGGGCGAAACGGCGGAGGAGGCCGGGGGCAAGGGCGACGGTTGCACGTTGGTTGCAGCGGGGATCATCGGGCAAATGTCGAGCGGTCGGCCGGCTCACCCTCACCCCTGCCCTCTCCCGGGGGGAGAGGGAGAATCGTTCCGCAGCCGTGGAG
>JACQFS010000152.1 GCA_016199935.1 Verrucomicrobiota bacterium | reverse complement strand
CAGATGCTCCATGCCGCACGCCGCGTCCTCGCCATCCTCGATGCTGATCCAGCCGTGGAAACCGGCGCGCTTGAGGATGGAGAAAATCCGGTCGTAGTCGTTCAGGCCGCGGCCGATGACGCCGTGCTTCAGAATCGGCGCGTAGCCGGCGTGCGGGTGCGCCTCGTGTTTGCGCAAGTCCTCGATGGTGCCGCCCTCGAAGTAGCGGTCGCTCGCGTGCATGGTCACCACGCGATCCTTCACGGCTTCGAGCAGCGCGAGCGGATCGTCGCCGGCGATGATGGCGTTGGAGGGATCGTAATTCACGCCGAACCACGGGCTGCGCGGGATGGCGGCGAGCAGTTCGAGGAACACGTCCAGCTTCTGCGCGAACTCGGGGAACTGCCAAAAGCCGTCCTTGTAGTGATTCTCCAGCACGAGCGTGACGCCGTGCCGCTCCGCGTGCGGCAGGAGCGAGGTGATGCAGTCGGCGGCGAACTTCACGCCGTCGGCGCGCGACACTTCCGCACGGCGCTGGCCGCTGAGGACGCGGCAGAATTTCCCGCCGAGCGTGGCGGTGACTTCGATGGCGCGCTTTTCCTTCTCCACTTCTCGCACACGTCCGGCCGCGTCGGGCATCGTGAAGTCCGGCGAGTAGCACATCATCGGCACCGACAAACCGTGCGCCTCGGCTTGCGCGCGGAGTTGCTTCAGCGCCGCGTCGTCCTCCGCCGGCGTGAAGCCCCAGTAGAATTCGAGGCCGTCGATGTCCAGTTCGCGCGCCGCGCGATCAATCCACTGCCCGACCGTCATCGTGCGCGCGACGCAGAGGTCGTGGATGAAACATTTGGGAAAGGCCGCGAGGGGCACGCGCGATCCAGCGGTTCAGAGCTTCACCGGCTTCCCCGTCTTCGCCGACTCATCGGCGGCGAACATGACGCGGTGCGATTTCATCGCGTCGCCCAGGCTCGTCAGCGGCATTTCCTTTCCCGCATCCAGCGCGTTGAAGAACGCCTGAAACTGCGAGAGGTAGGGATGGTCGGACACGTCGCCGGAGTCGAGCATCTTCATCGAGAGCTGGCTCCACGCGTGTTTGTTCGTGTGGAGTTTCATCGAGTGAAACTTGTTGTCGAGCAGGCTGCCCTGGCTGCCGCAGAGGTGCGTGTGGAAATAATACGGCTGGAGGCAGTCCACGACGGCGGCGCATTTGCCCACGCGCCCGCCCCTGAAGTTGAGGATGGTCACGCTCGTGGTGTCGAATTCGTAAGGCTTGAAAATTTTGCTGCTGGATTTGGTCGAGAGCGCCATGACGCTCTCCACGTCGTCGCCCATGAACATGAGCAACGCGTCGAGCGCGTGGCAGCCGGCCGTGAGCAGCGCGCTGCCGCCGGCCTTCTTCTTCACGTTCCAGCGGAACTGCCCATACCACGGCCCGATGCCGTGATAATAATCCACCTCGCCGTAGTGCAGGTCGCCGAGCAGTCCGCGATCAATCACCGACTTGGTCACTTGAAACTGGTTCGAGTAGCGGCACTCGAAGCAGACGCAGCTTTTCACCTTCGCCGCCTTCGCCGCGGCCTCGATGCGCAGGCAGTCCTTCCACGAAAGCGCGAGCGGCTTCTCGATGATGAGGTGCTTGCCCGCGCGCGCGGCCTTCACCGCGTGGTCCGCGTGCTGATACGGATACGAGCAGATCGAGACGGCGTGAATGCTGGGATCGGCCAGCATCGCGTCGAGATCGGTGTAGGTGGAAACGGGGCCGCCGTATTTCGCGCTCAACGCGGCGGCGTCGAGTTCGCGCGAGGAATAAATCGCCGTGACCTGCGCCTGCGTGGTGCCGTTGATGGCCGGGATGTGCGCGGTGGCGACCCAGCCGTGACCGATGATGCCGACGTTGTATTTTTTCACGATGAAACGGGAGTGCGTGGTTGGTGGTGAATTGCGACGCGGCCAATCCAGCGCGTTTCAAAAAATTTGTCAAAGCGTTTGTCACCGCTTTGCACTTCTCCCGGCGCGGCGGCTGTGGCCTGCTTGGCGCATGAAGATTGAATCCATCCGCATCGGCATGCGGGTCCGTCATCCGCAATACGGCTCCGGCTCCGTCCTCAGCCTCACCCATCACGCGGCGGAGATCGCCTTTGCCGACGGGCATCGGAGCGTCGCGCCCGAGACCTCCGGCCTCGAACCCGACGAGCCGGCCGCGAGCGTCACGGGCCTGACCGTGCCGCTCGAATATTTCCTGAAACAGACCGTGCTCGAAACCGTGGCCGCGCTCGGCCTCGAAAAGACCGACGTCGAGATCGAGAAGCTCGGCGTCCGCTGGCACGGCGGCCGGCTCGTGCTGCATCCCGCGGACACGTCGCTTCAAGCGAAGGAAGTGCCGCTCGAAGTTTTCTTCCACAAGATCGTGATGATGCGCAACCAACTCCGCGTGCTCGAGCAGAAGCTCAACGGCCACCCGCAGCTCACCGACGGCGACAAGGTGGAGTTACAGCAATACATCTCCCGCTGCTACGGCACGATGACCACGTTCAACGTCCTCTTCCGCGACAAGGCGGATCACTTCAGCGGCAAGGCGGAGTGAGGGCGCGACTGAGCCGGATCATCGAAAAGCTGAGGCCGCTCAGCGCCGCTTCGACCGGCTCATCGAGAGGATGCTCGCGCCGTGCGTGACGATGCCGCTGCCGCCGGTGATGACGCGGCGCACGGGCAGTCCGGTCTTCGGATCTTTCGTGAGCGCCGGCTCGCTCATCTTCTGCTCGAGCTCGAAGCGGCGCGGCTTGTCCTTGGAGTTCTTCGGAATAGTTTCGTAAATGTAGGTGGCCATAGATTTTGAAAACGCGGGCGCACTGTAGCAAGCGCCCGGCGCATTTCCAACTCTCGAAGCTTGTGCCGGCCCGCCTTCCATTTTACGCATGGCGCGTGCAATCGCCGTCCACCGCCGCATGAACTGGCCCGCCGTCATCCTCGTCGCCGGCGCGTGGGCGTTGCTCGTGAACCAGCTCCGGCCGGACTGGACGCACAACACGCAATACACCTTCGGATGGTTCGTGCCCGTGCTCGCGCTGGAACTTTTCCGCCGCCGCTGGCTCGACCGTCCCGCGCCCAACCCGCCGGCTAACTCCCGCGCCACGCTGCTCGTGCTTGCGTTGCTCGCGCCGCTGTTCCTGCTCACGCGCCTGATGCAGGAGGCCAACGCGGACTGGGGCGTCGTGAACTGGGCGCTCGCGGCGCAGGTGTGCGCCTTCACGCTCGCGCTGCTGGGGCGCGCGGGCGGCGCGGGCTGGGTGAAACATTTCGCGCTGCCCGTGCTGTTCATCTTCACCGCCGTGCCGTGGCCGCGCGAGGCGGAGCACCAGTTCGTCGAGCAGCTCATGCGCAGCGTCGCCGGCATCACCGTCGAGTTGCTCGCGATCATCGGCATCCCGGCGGTGCAGAGCGGCAACCTCATCGAGATCGGTGCGGGCGTCGTGGGCGTGGACGAGGCGTGCAGCGGCGTGCGCTCGCTCCAATCCACGCTCATGGTCTCGGTGTTTCTCGGCGAGCTGTATCGCTTCGGCTGGCTGATGCGCGCGGGCTTTCTTGCGGCGGGACTCGGGCTGGCCTTCACGCTGAACGTCGCGCGCAGCTTCACGCTTGCGTGGATCGCCGCGCGGCACGGGCTGAAGGCGTTGGAAAAATTTCACGACCCGGCGGGGTTCACGATTCTCGTCGCGTGTTTCTTCACGCTGTGGATTTTCGGCGCGTGGCTCGAGAAACGGCAGAAGGCTGCGCACGTCGCGGACGCGGACATTTCGACCAGCGAAACTCCCGACGCGCTTCGGCCGGAACAGCCACGCCTCGTCGCGGCTTTGCCCCGCGCGCTGCTCATCGGCACGGCGGGCTGGATCATCTTCAGCCTGCTCGCGGTCGAGGCGTGGTATCGCTCGCGCGAATCCAAACTTATCGCGACCACTTCGTGGGACGTGAAGTGGCCGCGCGCGCACACGCTCTTCGAAGACGTGAAACTGGAGGAGAGCACCCGCGCGCAAATCGCCGCTGACGAAGGCGGGGCCGGCCGGTGGCAGGAAGCCGACGGCAGCCGGTGGACTATGTTTTTCTTCCGCTGGCAACCCGGCCCGGTCCACACGCGCGCGCTCGCCCGCGCGCACCGGCCCGACTACTGCCTGCCCGCGAGCGGTCGCAAGCTCACCGCCGATCTCGGCGTGCGCACGATCCGCGCGGACGGACTCGACCTGCCGTTTCGCGCGCTCGTGTTCGACGATGGCGGGCGTCCGCTCCACGTGTTCTTCTGTTTGTGGGAGGATCGCGTCGCGTCCACGTCGCCGTCGCTGCTCAGCGGTTTCACTCCCTCCTCTGCGCGGCTCAAGGCCGTGTGGGAAGGCCAGCGCCGCGCTCTCGGCCAGCAGACGCTCGAGTTCGTCGTGAGCGGCCACGGCGAGATTGCGGAGACGGAGGCGACGCTGCGGCGGGGGATTGAGGAAATGATTGTGGCGCGGACGAAGCAGTAGCAATCGCGGTTGCCGTGGTCCTTCTCCCGCGCTCCCTTTCTCCCCTTCTCCCCTGCCCGGCTACATCCCCGCCTTCTTGCGCGCGCTCTCGACGAGCGCTTTCTCCTGCGGCAACAGCTTCGCCTTCTCCGCGAGCGCGAGTGCGCGGCGCGCCTCGTCCATCGCGCCCGACTCGGCGAGCAGAATGCCGAAGTAGGCGGCCAGCGAGGGATCGTTCAACGCGGTGGGCGGCAACGCGCGCAGGACCTTCAGTCCGTCGGCGGTGCGGCCCTGGGCGTGCAGCGCTAAGGCGAGCGTGGTGGCGAACGCGGCGTTGGTCGGCGATTTCGCGTGGAGCTGCTCGGCGAGCTTCGCGGATTCGGGGAGGTTCACGCCGAGCAGCAGAGAGAGGTTCGCGACGTTGTTGCGGTTGTCATCGTCATCGGGCGCGATTTCTTGAAGACGTTGTGCGAGGCGCAACATGCCGGCCGCGTCGCCGTCGGCGAAGGCGCGGCGATTTAACTGCACCAGCGCCGGCCGAGGATTGTCGCGGCCGCGCGCGATGGTCCAGAGCACATCGGCGTTTTCCTTCGTCCAGCCCCAGGTCGTCGCGTGATGGCTGAGGGTGTAAAGCGCCTCCGCGCGCGAACCGGCCAGCGCGAGCGCCGCGTTCCACTCGCGCACCGAAGCCGCGCCGTCGCCGAGCTCGCGATGCGCCCGCGCGAGCATCGCGAAGCGCAGGAAGTCACCCTCGTCCCACGCGCAGCGATCGAGCAACTCCGCCAGCGCCTTCCAGTCGCGCCGGAGGTAAAGCGTGTCCGCGCGGGCCATCTGCACCGGCGCTTGTGATCGCAACTCCGCCGGCAGCCGCGCGAGCCACGCGTCCGCGATGTCCGTGAGGCCGCCGGTGTTGAGCCACGTGGCGAGGTCGAGCACGTGGCGCGGATTCTTTTCCGCCAACGATTCGAGCGCGCGCAACTCCGCATCGTAATCCGCCGATTTGGCTTCGCGCAGCGTGGTGAGGAAAAGCAACTGATCGCCAAAGGGCGCGTTCGTCATCGCCCGCAAATCGCGAGCGAGGCCCAGCGCGCGGGCGAAATCGCGCGCACGCCGCGCTTCGCCCACGAGCGCTCGAAGCGCGTCGGCGCGGAGCGGAGAGTCGAGCAACTGCTTCAACGCGTCCGTCGCCGCGGCGCGCGCGGCGGCGTTCGAGGACTGGAGTTGCAACGTGCCGATACTGAGACGAAGACGCGGATCATCCGGCCGCAGGCGCATTGCCTCGTTGAGTTCGCGCACGGCACCCTCGTTGTCACCGCGCAGCGCGGCGATGGTCGAGGCCATCTCGTGATAAAGGGCGGTGGCGCGCAGGTTTTCGGGAATGGTCGCGACCGCCAGCTCGGCCGAGGGCAACTGTCCCTGCTGCGCCGCGGCGGCGAGCCAGCGGAAATAATTGTCGAGCACGCCCGGCTCCAGTTCGGCGACGCGGCGACGCCAGTAAAGCGACTGCGGCGAGTGAACGTGGTCCGCCACCTCCGCCATGATCTTCGCGGCGTCGAGGTTCACGGGATTGGCGGAGAGCACCTGCCGCGCGGCGAGCGTCGCGCCGCGGTAGTCGCCGGCGGCGAGTGAGGTGTGCGCGGTGTCGAGCATCCGGCCCTGTTTGAAACGCGGGTAGAGCCTCGCGGCCGCGAGGCCGACCACCACCAAAAGCAAAACGCCGGCTCCGAACCAGAGCCAGCGTTTGCGTCGGGAAATCCGGGCGGCCTTGCGCGGGGAAATCTTCGGTGTCGGCGTTTCCCCCATGCGCGTTCAGCGGCGGGCGGCGGGTGCCATCGCCACTTTGCGCACGCGCACTTCGCGGACGCCGCGCCAGGTCATCGCGCCGAGGAGCAGCGCGCCCGCGAGCCAGGTGGAGAGTTCGGGCACGGGCACGGCCTGGAGGCCGTCAATCTCCAGCACGCCGCCGCGCTGCTGCGCGTTGACGAAATCAAACGTCAACGACTTGATGGCCAAGCTCGACGCCCAGCCCTGCCACACGTCGGAAAGATTTGGCGTGGCGAACACCTGCGTGCCACCGATCAACTGGTTGTTCTCGTCGTAGAAGTTCACGAAGGCCGTGCCGTCAATGATGGTGCTCCAATACGCGCCGAACTGGATGACCGGCGTCGAGAACGCGATGGTCGAGGGCGTGCCGGACGCGAGATGGCCCAGCGACTTGCCCGTGATGTTCGGCGAGAATCCCGAGGTGCCGATGACATCCGAGTTCACGCTGGCGAGCGTGAGCGTCGCCGCGCCACCCATGATCGGCACGGGGCTGTTGGGGAAACCGGTGGGGAACGACTCCCAATACTCGGACAGCGTGCCAGCGAACGGGCCGACGTTGAGGAGCGCGGCTCGCGCCGGAATCAGCGCGAGCGTGGCGAGCAGGGTGAGTGCGAGGAACAGCTTTTTCATAAATTCTGGTGGTCTGAGTGATCTTTCGACTGCGTGAATGTTTATCAGGTTGTGAATCGAGGGTCAAATTTGTTCCCGGAAAATATGGACCAATTCCGTCCGGCTTTTCGCGCGCGTGCGAAACCATGCTGATTTCAACGACCCCATCGGCCGGATGCTCCCGTTCACTTCGCCGGCCGGATGAAGCCGCCGAACTTCCATTCGTTGTTGATGAGTTTCATTCCAACATTCTCGGTGCGGTCGGTTCCTCCGATAACCACGCTCACGCGCACTTCATCCGGCGCGACCTGCTGCCGGTCCACGACCTGCAGTCCGGTGATGCGAGCGACATCGCCCTGAAGCTTGGCGGCAATCTCGGCCTCGGTCTTGCCCTCCCAACGCTGAAGCATCCTCGCCTGCTCCTCGGGCGTAAGGCTCTCAAGATACGTCTTCGCATTGGCCTGCTGCATGGCCCAGATGGCGGAGACGAACGCCGCTTCAGGCGTCTGATACCCGGCAAAGCTCCAGCTCTCTTTTGGAAAATCCGTGGACGCCGGCGCCGGTGCCGGCGTCGCGGCCATCGCGGCCGCCGCGCGCGCCTGCTGGCTCTCGGTGCGCAGCCGCTGATTTTCAGTGCGGAGTTTTTCCGTCTCCTTCGCGCCCGCGCGGAGCTGGCTCACCTCGCCGCGCAACTTGTGGACCTCCTCCGCCTCGGCGCGCAACCGCTGCAACTCGGCCTCGGCTTGCTTCGCCTTCGCGGCGGCCTCGACGGCGGACAACTCTTTCGCGAAAGCCAGTTGCGCGCGGAGGCTCGCCGCCTCCTTCGCAAAACGTTCACTGCGTTGCCACAGGAGCACCGCCGCGGTGGTCGCGACGAGCGCGAGGAGGAGGACAAGCTGGCGTAGAATTTTCATGGCGGCCTCAATGCATTTCGACATCGCACGTGCCGATGCCTTTGCGGAAATAATTGAACTGCACGTTCGGATGCTGGCCCAGCAGCGACATCGGCACGGCGCTGTCTGCGATGCGATTCGCGATCATGAACGCCGTGAGCCGCTGGCCGAACGGGTTGTCGTGCGCGCCCGCGTGCCAGATGGAAACCTTCTCCGCCTTCCACGTCTCGTGCGGGCCGACGGTCACGGCCTGGGTGGGCACGAGCGTCACGTTGCCGCCGCCGGAGGTGCGCGCGTTCTGCGCGATCGTGACGGGATGCAGATTCACAACGCGCGTGGCGAGCTTACGATACTCGGCTGGCGAAGGCGGTGCGTTCTTGTATTTGCCCGAACGCGGGAGCGGGTCGTTGAAGGCCCAGTGCTTGATGTCCCCCTGGCCGCCCTGCATCACCACGCACCGCACGCCGGCCTCCCAGCTCGCGCGATACTTGCGCGTGTCGGCATTGGGGAAATGGAGGTTCGCGTCGGGCATCACGAGCCGGCGGTCAATGCGATTGAAGCACATCTCGCGGTCGCACTTCTCGAACGACAACGGATGCGTCACCGGCACGGACTTGTCGTTGATCACCCATTCATCCATGCCCCAGAAATGCGCGTGGTGCAGCTTGAGTCCCATCTCGTTGACGATGCGCGCGACGAGCGGGAGTTGCTCGGTGGGGCCGATGGGGCCGCAGATGCCGGCGGGGTTGTCGGGCGTGGCCTGCTTCCACGCGTGGATGTATTCGAGCGCCTCGGCACAGTAAAAATCCTCGAGCGTGTCGTAGAACACGACGCGGAAGCCGGGCCGCGAGAGCCGGAACATTTTCTCCGGCGTGAGCTTCGCGGCGGCGGCGATGATGGATTTGTCGAGCGTGGTATAATCCCACCAGGCGGGGGCTAGGGAGCTGAGTTGACGCGGCATAGGATTTTTGAAAGGTGATGGTGGAGTGTTGGGAGATTCAGGCTCCGCGGGCAAGCGCGAGTTCGTAGGCGCCGTTGACGAGGTGATCCTTCCCCTGCGCGTCGCCGAGCGGGTCCACATCGCGGCCGGCAAAGCCGTAGTGCAGATGGCGGCGCCAGCCTTCGGCGTGCCGGAATTTTTTCGAGAGCCTGCCGACGACGCGCGACATCTCGTCCATCGAGCGCAGGTAGGAGTTCATGCCCTGGCTCACGTCGAGCCAGCCCTGCTGGCTCTTGTGCGCGGCAAGCGCCTTGAGCTTCGTCGCTTGAACGGCGGTGGTGTTGACGAACTGCCCCGGTGCCACGAACCGCCGCAACGGATCAAGCAGGCTGTGCGGCATGGCGTGATACACCGTCACGTCGTGAAAGTAGGCCGCGCGTTTCGGCGAGCTGACAAAGTTCGGAATGCAATGCGCGAACGCCGCCGTCACCGCGAGCCGGCAGGTGTTCATGTGGTCCTCCATGTAATCCTGCGGCGAGTGGGTGAGGACGATGCTGGCTTTCACTTCGCGCACCACGGCGGCGAGGCGGCGGAGCAATTTCACGTCGTAGGTGATTTCCAAATCGTCCGCCATCGGTGGGTGAAAGTGTGCGCCGAGAATTTTCGCCGCGCTCTTGGCCTCCGCCAGCCGCACGCGCCGCGTCTTCGCCGCGCTGAACTCCACGCTGCCGCAGTTGCCAGTCGAGACGTTGAGGTAGTGTGTCTCCCAGCCGCGGCGTCGGAGCTGAAGGAGCGTGCCGGCGGCGACGAATTCGATGTCGTCCGGATGGGCGAAGATGGCGAGCGCGGAGGGCATGACGCGGAAAGGATGAAGGATGAGGGATGAATTATGAAAGACGGAATTTCGCGCAAGGCGCGGCCGTCCTCACTTCTTCTTCACCGGCTCCGGCAGTTTCAGCTCCGTGAACTGCCGCCATCTCTCCTCCAGCTTGTTCACCGCCGGCATCCCGCGGTGCACATACAATCCGTATCGCACGTGCAGCGTCTGGCCCGGCTCGATCACGCGTGGGGCGTCGAAGGTGAGCGCGGTTCCCATCCAGCCGTCGTCGCGCACGTGCCAGACGGTCGGGTGGTTCGGGTTCAGCGGGTGATCCATGAGCGTGATGCCCTCGACGACGTTGCTCACGATCACGCCGGAGTAGTCGCACCACTTCGCGGGCTTCCAGAAAATTTCTTTCTCGTTCACGCCGCCGGCGGAGTTGCGCATCACGCCGCCGCCGTCGTGCACGCCGATGCTCTTGGCCATGCGCACCGCCGCGAGGCCGAAGGACGTTTTGCCGAACGTCACCGCCTTCGCGCCTTTCGGCGGCGCGAACTCGAGGTCGAGCAGCACGAAGTATTCGTTGTCCGGCAAAAGCTGGATGGCCGTCTGCCGCCGCTCGAACATCACGACCACGTTCGATTCGTTGATCCACGCGTTGTTCGCGATGACCGACGCGACCTCGCCCGCGTCATCGAGCAACGGCTCCATGCGCTGATGCACGATGCGCCCGGCGTTCTTCCCGGCGTCGCCCCAGAAGGTCGTGCCGTTCACGTCGTGGTGCGCGACCCAGAAGGAATTGTGGTGGCTGTGCGTCTGCGGATCGCGCGGATGCCCGAGGCGCGAAAGCGAAATGCCCGACGGCCCGATGAGCGGAAACACAAACGGCCGGTGCAGGTTCGTGCCGTAGTGGTAACGCGCGATCTCCTGCCGGTCGCGCTGGATGGAAACCTGGTCGTAGGGCTCCGGAATCGCGAGCAGCCGCGGGATGGGCTTGGGCTGAAACGGCGGCGGTGTCTGCGCAGTGGCGGCGAAAGTCAGCGCGACAACGGCGAACGCGAGCGGTGGAAAAGTTTTCATGCGACGGATGCGGTTGAGACTCGACGGCGGCACGCCGAATTCAAGACGGAAAGGCGGAACGATCGCAGCGGGCGAGGTTTAAGACGTTGAGTGACGAGCGCCGGACAAAGCGCCAGAGGACTGGCGCAGTCCAAGACGCTGGCGCGCGGCCGGGCGCTCCCGTTGCCGCGTCAGCGTCTTGGACTGCGGCGGCCCTCCGCCGCTTTCGGGGGAGTAAACGCGCCGTGAACGGAAAGCAACCCACGATGACTAGCTGCGCCCCACACCGCCTGATTCGCTTTGCGCGCGGCTGCGTTTGCGCTACACCTCCGGCATGCACCGCCGCGCCTTCCTCGCCTCGGCCGCCGCCTTTGCCGCGGCCTCGCCTTTCGCCGCAAAACTTTTTCCGGCCGAAGCGCCGCGCACGCAACGGATCCGCAAAGGCTATATGCTCTCGGCATTCCCCGCCGGCGGCAAAGACCTGCCCATCGCTGAGAAATTCAAGATGATCAGGGCCGCCGGCTTCGCCGCGGTGGAGCCGCACGGTCTGCTCGACCAGGACGAGGTGCTCCGCGCGCGCGACGCGGCGAGGTTGGTCATTCCGAGCGTCGTCATCGGCTCGCAGACGCGCAAGTTGAACAGCCCCATCCCGAGCGTGCGCGCGCAGGCCATCGAGGCGCTCAAGCAGGCGTTGCGCGACGCGAAGCGTTACGGTGCGCGCGCCGTGCTCGCCATCGCCGGCGGCGTGGATGAACAGACGGGCTACGCCGAGAATTGGGACCGCACGCAGGCCGCCATCCGCGAGGCGCTCCCGCTCGCGGGCGAACTCGGTGTGAAGATCGCCATCGAGAACGTGTGGAATAATTTTCTCCTCAGCCCCATCGAGCTGGCGAAATACGTGGATGACTTTCACAGCCCGTGGGTCGCGGTGCATTTCGACATCGGGAACATGATGTATGTCGGCTGGCCGGAGCATTGGATTCGCGTGCTCGGCAAACGCATCGTCACCGTCCACGTGAAGGAATACAGCCGCAAGAAGCACGAGACCGAGGGCAAGAAGGCCGGCTTCGCGGTGGACTATCTCGAAGGCGACAACAACTGGCCCGCGATCCTGCGCGCGCTCGACGAGACGGGCTACGAGGGCTTCGCGATCTGCGAGCCGGGGTATCGTCCGCCGGGCCTCGAACCCGCCGCGCGGCTCAAGCAGGTGTCGGAGAAATTGGATAAGATCCTCGCGAGCTAAGGCGTCCGGCACCACCACTTCGGGCCGAATTTGAATCGAGACAACGCCCCTCCCTTAAGATAGATTTCCCGCCACTTGCACCGCCCATCCGCACCGCGCGGAGCGTTGCCTGGAAATTGAAAGCAGCGCGCCTCATTGTCCTTCTGGTCGGAGCAGCAGTCCTGCTCGGGGTGGTTCTGTTTTCAAAATCAAAGCCGGGCTCGCGCGCGAAAAACCCGGCACTCGAAGCGGCGGCCGGGCCAAAGTCCGCTTCGCCGCTGAAACCGGCGGCGGCCTCGACGATTGCGCTCCCCACCAACACGGCTTCGCTTGCCACGACAAATCAATCGCCCCTCCCGCCCAGCAAGCCAGTGGTGCGTCCCGAGGCGCGCTGGGCTGGGCCGGTCGAGGAGCGGGCGTTCGCGGCGTTCAAGGATTGGGTGAAACGAAACGCGGCGGCGACTGGAGCCGAGCGCGCCGCGATGGAAGACGAAGGCGTGCGGCTCGCCACAAAACGGCGGAGCGAGTTGACCAAGCTCATTCAAGCCGACCCGCAACGCGCGCTGGCGCTCGCGGTGCCCGACTTCGTCCGCACGGAGATGCCTGCAGCGGTCGCCGCGCTTTTGGAAACGCCCATCAGCGGCCGCGGCGATCTGACGGTGATGGCGGCCTTCCCGGAGCCGGGACAACCGGCCGTGCGGCCGGCGAACTCGCGCTACGCCACGCTCGATGGGCAAACTTACAACGCCTACGTCTTCGGCCGGCGGCTCGGTCATCCGACGCGCTGGAACCTTCCGCTCAACGGCATCGCCATCGGCAGCAACGCGGCGCTGGATGATTCCCCGGTGCGCGTGCTGAGTGCTGCCGAGGCCGCGCGGGCAAAAGTCGGGCTGCCCGCCGACCCGGTGTGCTCGATCTCCGGCCTCGCCTCGACGGCCAACCATGAAGAGGTGGCGCTCGACACCGGCGGGACGATTGCTTTTCTGTGCAGCGCGGACCACGCCGCGCGACTGGCCGCGTCGCTCGCGGCCGCGGAGGATGCGTTGCCGCCGGGCGCGGCCTACGGCAAGGGCGGCACAGTGGAGTCGCTCTACGCGAACACCGGCGAGCGAAAGATTCTGCTCATCCGCGTGGACTTTGATGATTACACCACCGACCCGTTCACGGACACGGAAGGGACGAACGTCATCACGGCGCTGAACACATCGTTCTCGAACTGGTCCTGCGGCCGCATGACCGTCGCGCTCACCGGCGCGGGCAGCGACGTGACGCCGGTCTTCCGGATGCCGCGCAGCAACGCCTCCTACAACGGCGACGACAATGCGCTCCGCACCGACGCGCGCAACGCCGCCACCACCAACGGCTATGTGCTCACCGATTACGACCTCGACGCGGTGTGCTTCGGCGGCGGCGCGAGCGGGTGGGGCTACGGCGGGCTGGCCTACGTCGGTGCGCGCGGCGTGTGGTTGCACACGACCGGGCAGAGTTCCACCGCGAACATCGCCACGCACGAGTTCGGCCATAACTTCGGGTTGAACCACGCGAATTTTTACAACGCTCCCTTCGGCACTGTCATCTACCCCGGCGGCTCGAACGATGAATACGGCAACCCGTGGGACACGATGGGCAGCGCCTCGACCGCGAACACCTACGGCGCGTCGCAGAAAAAATATCTCGGCTGGATCACGAATGGCAGCGACGGCAACGAGTGGGTGGGCGTGAGCAGCGGCACGACGACCAACCGCCTCTACGCGCACGACGAGGCCCCGGCCATCGGCGTCCTCAAGGGCGTCCGCGTCACGCGCGATGCGAGCCTGAACAACGACAAGGAATATTTCTGGCTCGAATACCGCACGTCCAAATCCAGCAAGCCACTCGACAACGGCGTGGTGGTGAACTGGGCCGGCAGCGGAAACGAAAAGCCCGAGCTGCTCGACACCACGCCCGGCTCCGACCCGAGTTCGACCAACGACAAGGACGACTCGCCGCTCATCATCGGGCGCACCTTCACCGACACGAATTACAACATCCACATCACGCCCATCGGCAAGGGCAGCGGGACGCCGGGCTGGATTGATGTCGTGGTGCGCTACGGGGCGTTTGCGGGCAATGCGGATCCGATCGTGGATGTCGCTGCGTCCGCGACGAATGCGGCCACCGGCGTGTCGCTGACCTTCACGGCCACCGCGAGCGATCCGGACGGCGACGCGCTGGCGTATTCGTGGACGTTCGACGACACCGACTACAGCACGTCGAACAGCAACGTCGTGACGCACTCGTGGAGCAGCAGCGGCGAGTATCGCGTGCAATGCACCGTCAGCGACCTGAAGGGCGGCAGCGCAAGCGCGTCCATCACCGTGCGCATCGGCAGCCCGACCGTTTACACGATCGCCGGCCAGGTGCTCCTTCACGGACTGCCGCAGCCGGGTGTGCGCGTTTACACCGACGCGACGAATTTTTGCTACAGCGACAGCGACGGCTTCTACAATCTCGTCGGGCTCAAGGCGGGCGGTTACAGCGTGAGCGCGTTTCAGGAGAGCCACGCGTTCGTGCGCAGCGGTTTCAGCAACCCGCTCACGGTCGGGCCGAACACGAACAACATCAATTTCGCCGGCGGCATCCCGCTCAGCGGCGGGCTGGTGTCGCGCACGATGAACATGAGCACCACGAACACGCCGATGCTCTTCTGGGTTTTCGATTGGGAAACAGCGCACACGAACCTCACGGTCGATTTCGTGAGCGGAAATACCAACGTGATTCCCGACAGCGGCCTCACCTTTTCGATCAGCGGCACAAACCGCACGCTCACGGTGAAGCCCGCCGCGGGCATGTCCGGCGTCGTCACCAACCTGCTCGTCACCACGGACCCCGACGGCGCGTCGCTCACGAACACGTTCACGATCAGCGTGCAGCCGCCGCCCGCGCTCACCACCGCGACGAACACCGCGAACGAGGACACCGCGATCAACGTGGACCTCTGGGCGCGCACGAGCGACGCGAGCCCGTCCGGCACGGCGGACAGCAACGTCCTCTACACCGTGACGGTGGCGAGCAACGGCACGGCGGTGTTGCTCACGAACCGCACCGTGCAGTTCACGCCGGCCACGAACTTCAACGGTCCGACCACGTTCACCTTCACCGCGCGCGACAAGGGTTTCCACCCGGCGCTGCTGCTCTACTATGATTTCGAGCCGAGCGACACCACGAGTGACGCAAAATCTTCCGACCGCTCGGGCAACGGCCGCGACGGCACGCTCGACAAGGACGGCACCGGCGCCTACGCGTATGTCACGAACGACGCGCCGCCCGACCTCGCGCCCTTCAGCCTCGTGGCGCTGCAACTCACCGACAACGGCACATCGAACTCCGCGCGGCTCTACCGGAAAATGCTGACGACCGAATACAACCTCAACAATGCCGACTGGACGTTCGTGTGCTGGTTCCGGCGCGACAGCTCGACCAACGATGACTTCCTTTTTTACGACGGCCCGTCCGACGGCAACGGCAGCGGCGATGAAGAGCTCCAGCTTTACCTGCCCAGCGGCAACAACCGCGCGCGCGTGCGGCTCTACAACGTGACCAACGGCATTGACATGGAACTCAACGGGCCGACGACCGCGCTCACCGGCGAGTGGCATCACGTCGCGCTGACCTACGACCGAACGAACAGCAACAAGGGAAATTTCAACCTCTGGTTCGACGGCGTGCTCGCGGCCACCAGCAACGGCATCACCGTCAACATCGCGCAGACCAACCTCGTCTTCGGCGGCCACGACGGCACGAACGGAACCCAGCGCTGGCTCGACGGCGCGCTTGACGAGGTCGCGCTGTTCAAGGTGCCGCTGAGTTCAAACGACATCGTGTATCTCCAGACCCACACCGTCGCGCATCTCGGCGGGCTGACCTCGACCACGAACGTCACGCTCAATTTCACGCCGGTGAACGACCCGCCCGTGCTGACTTCCATTTCCAATCGCACGGTGAATCCGGGCGTCATCATCGCGTTCACCAACACTGCGACCGATCCCGAGGTGCCCGCGTCCCAGGCGTTGACCTACTCGCTCCTGACTTTTCCCACTGGCGCAACGCTCAACGCCACGAGCGGCGTGTTCAACTGGCGCGCCCCCATCGCGCAAGCGGGCACGACGAATGTCATCAGCGTCAAGGTCGCCGACAACGGCTCGCCGCTTTTGAGCGCGACACAGCAGTTCACCGTGTTCGTCGGCGCGCTGACCAACCCGCCGCAGCCCACCGCCGTCGTGATGAGCAACGGGCAGTGGCGGTTCACCGTCACCGGCCAGGTCGGCCCCGACTACATCGTGCAGGCGACGACAAACATGACGGCCTGGAGCAATCTGCTCGTCACGAATCCGGCCGCGCTGCCCTTCACGTGGACGGACAGCAACTCGAGCGCCTACGGCCATCGCTTCTACCGCGTGTTGCTCGGGCCGTGACGAGCCGTGAACCGCTCTCTGAAACCCGTCGCCAATTTTTTCACGAAGCGTTTTCCGCTCGCCTCGTCTGAATACCCCCGCCATCGTTTCCGTATAAACAACCCATGACTCCGCCAAACGAATCGCTCTCCACCCGTCGTGACTTTTTGAAAAGCTCCTCGCTCGCCGCCGCATCCACGGCGCTCGCGTTTCCCTTCGTCGCGAGCGCGGCCGGCAGCGCGGAGAAGTTGAAGATCGGCTTCATCGGCTGCGGCGGCCGCGGCACCGGCGCCGCGAACCAGGCGCTCAGCGCGGACAGCAACGTGGTGCTGCACGCGATGGGCGACGCGTTCCCCGAGAAGCTGGAGAAGAGCCTCGACACGCTCAAGGGGCAGTTGAAGAACGACGCGAAGTTCGATGTGCCGAAGGAGCGGCAGTTCACCGGCCTTGACGCGTATCAGAAGGTGCTCGCGTCCGGCGTGGACGTGGTGATCCTCACGACGCCGCCGGGTTTCCGCCCGCTGCACTTCAAGGCCGCCGTCGAAGCCGGCAAGCACATCTTTCTCGAAAAACCTATGGCCACCGATGCGCCCGGCCTGCGCTCCGTGATGGAGAGCGTGCGCGTGGCGAAGGCGAAGCAGATCGCGGTCGTTGCGGGTTTCTGCTGGCGCTACGACTACGCGCGGCGCGCGCTGTTTGAGAAAATCCACGGCGGCGCCATCGGCGAGATCAAGGCGCTCTACCACACTTATCTCACCGGCCCCGTCAAGGCGATGCCCGCGCCCGAGACGCGCCCCGCCGGCATGAGCGACGTCGAGTGGCAGGTGCGCAACTGGTATAACTTCGGCTGGCTTTGCGGCGACGGCCTCGTCGAGCAGGCGATCCACAGCGTGGACAAGATGGCGTGGGCGATGAAGGACGTGCCGCCCGCCAAATGCACCGCCGTCGGTGGGCGCATGACGCCGAACTTCGAGGGCAACATCTACGATCACATCGAGGTGAATTACGAGTGGGCCAGCGGCGTGCGTGGCTTCATGGCCCAGCGCCAGATCACCGGCTGCTACGGCGAGAACAAGGACTACATCTTCGGCTCGAAGGGGAATGCCTACATCGGCCGCCGCGGCAGCGCGCCCGTGGAGATCACCGGCGAGAACCCGTGGCAATACTCCGGCCCCACGCCCAACATGTATCAGGTGGAGCACGACGAATTCTTCGCGAGCATCCGCGCCGGCACGCCGCTCAACAACGGCGACCGCATGTGCACCAGCACGATGATGGGCCTGATGGGCCGCATGGCCGCCTACACGGGCCTGGAGGTCACGTGGGAAATGGCGCTCAACTCGGAGGAGAACCTCGTGCCCGATAATCTCACGTGGGACATGAACCTGCCGGTGCTGCCGATCGCGGTGCCGGGGAAAAAGAAATTCGTCTGAGTTTTAACGCCAAGGCGCAAAGACGCAAAGACGCGGGCAAAGCCGCTGACACCATGCTCAAAACAATTTCAACGCTTCACCCACTTTGAAGTTCTCATTGCGTCTTTGCGCCTTGGCGTCTTTGCGTTAAAAGGAAACCCATGAACACCACCCTGACTCGCCGCAATTTTCTCCACGCCTCCGCCGCCGCACTCGCCGCCGCTGCGATCACCCCCGCCGCCTTCGCCGCGAAGCGGCGCGACCTCAAACGCGCCATCATGTGGAGCACCGTCGGCGTCAAGGGCTCCGTGCTGGAAAAAATGAAGCTGGTCAAGGCCGCCGGCTTCCTCGGCGTCGAGCCGATGGGCGCGATGGACCGCGACGAAGTAAAGGCCGCGCTCGCCGAGACCGGACTCAAGGCCGCGAGCGTGTGCGTCCACACGCACTGGGCCAAGCCCCTCTCCGCGCCCGACGAGGCCACACGCAAAATCGGTCTCGACGGACTCGTGCTCTCGCTCAACGACGCGAAGGCTTACGGCGCGACCTCCGTGCTGCTCGTCCCCGGCGTCGCGAAAAACGGCGTGAGCTACGACGACTGCTTCGCGCGCTCCGTCGCTGAGATCAAGAAAGCCGTCCCCGCCGCGAAGGACACCGGCGTGAAGATCGCGATCGAGAACGTGTGGAATGATTTCATCACCACGCCGCAGCAAGCCGTGGATTTCCTCGACGCCATCAACAGCGAATGGGTCGGCTGGCATTTCGACATCGGCAACGTGGGCCGCTACAGCCCGGCGGAGCAGTGGATTCCCGTGATCGGCAAACGCATCCTCAAGGTGCACATCAAGGAGTTCAACACGAAGAACATGACGCCGGAAAAACCGGGTGCCGGCTTCGGCAGCAAATTCCTCGAAGGCACCAACGACTGGCCCGCGATCATGGCCGCGCTCGACAAGATCGGCTACACCGGCTGGGGCATCGCCGAGCAGGGCGGCGGCGGCACGCCCGAGGGATTGAAAGACCTCGCCGACCGCATGGCGAAAATCTTCACGAGCTGAACACCCCGGAGGGACGAGCTACGCGAGTCCCCATCGTCAGTCTTTCCGCGCAGCCGGACGAGATTGCGTTCATGAAAACATAACTCTGCATCGTCGTCCTCGTTTCCGCGATCACCACGACCAGTCTCCTGCTCGCGCAATCTCAGCCCAATCCGCTCATTCTGTCCCCGACAATCCAGTTTTTGAACCCGACGCCACCACCTATGAAAATCTCGCCGCCAACTCCGGTAACAGTCACCATCGGCTCCGTGCCGGTGCGAGGCTCCGTGCGGACATTCTCGAACCTCGCCGCAGCGCATGACTCCTACTCGGTGGATTTCGCGAGCAAGCCCGGGTTCGGAGCAAGTCGCACGATCTACCTGCCCCCTCAGGATTTTCTCACCTTCAAAGGGGAGGCGTATCACTTCAACGCCCCGGACTTGATCGGTTTGGAAAACGAGCCGGTCGCCTACCAGCGGTCCGGACCGGTCGTTGATCTCTCGATAACCGTTCTGTCCAAGAAGGAATTGCGAGCGCTGCTCCGCCAGCGGCCGTTGACCGCCGGGGAATCGAAGGCCGTGGGCCAACTGCGCGCGGGAAGCGAACTGGTGACGATGCCGCAAGAGATCACGCTCCACGATGTGCGGGGACATCAGACCGGGACCGTCGCCGGCCTGCTCGCCGTCGGCGCGCTGCGCGCGAAGGCGAACTGCGCCGAGTGCCACGGCGTCAAGGAAGGCACGCTGCTCGGGGCGTTTTCCTACACGCTCATGTCCTCGAACCTGTGGGCAATGCAAACCCAGATCCTGGAGAAACAATTTCGAGACTTGGCCAAGCCGCCCACCATCCAGGGTCCGCGCCCCACCCCACCGCCCGGGCCCGCGACGAACCTCAACATCACGCTCACGCCAAATCTCCCCGACCTGCTCGTCGCCGAGGCGCTCGCGGAGTGGCACGCTGGCGGGTTGAAAGCCGCGCCCGTTCCGCTACGCTGAATCCGTGAAACGCCTCGCCATTCTCTTCGCGGTGGCCGTGGTCACGCCGAGCCTCGTGCTGGCGTGGCTGGCGTTGCGTTCGCTCAACGACCAGCAGTTCATCGTCGAGCGCCAGCAATCGCTCCTCTGCCAGGGCGTCGCCGATGCGCTCGCGCGCGACGCGGCGGTGCTCGTCGAGGAGCGCCAGCGCGAGTTCGCCACGCACGTCGAGTCGCTGCTCGCCGCCACCAACGCGAGCGCGCTCGCGCCGCAGTTCGATGACCGCCTCCGCGCGCTCTGGCCCGCGGCGCAGATTGGTTTCGTGGTCTCGCTCGGCGGACAGGTTTTCTGCCCGGAGCCGACGACGCGGCCCGAGGCGCGGCAGTTCCGCGCGGAGAACGACCAGTTCCTCTGCAACCGCATGAGCGCCGAAGTCTATTGGGGCTTGGGCGCGGGCAAGGGCTTCGCGAACGAACGGGGCTACAACGCTTCCCCAAGTGTCGGTATCGGGAGCGTGAACAGCGGCACGCTGAACCTGAACGCCAACAATGCGCGGACCGTGAACAATGGATCGCAGTTGTTCGCCGCGAACTCCGCCCAGCAGACGCTGACGCTCAACGGGAACGCCACGTTTGTTCCCAACAGCGTCGGCACCATCACCGCGACTCTGGGCAACGGCAACGCAATCAACGTCGCCTCAAACTCCAGTTGGAACTACAAGCAGCGCCAGGTGGTCCCACAGTCGCAGTCGATCACGCCGCCGAACTTCAACTACGACGCGAACCAACCGACCGTCACGCCCGTGGTGTTGGGCGGCGGCAACAACGCCATCACGTTCAACGGAGCACCGATCAACAACGGCGCCGTGGTATTCACCAACGGCGCGGCGATCATCAACGCCCAAGTCCCGCAGAACGCGCTCACTTTGAACGGCGGCGTGCCCGCCGTCGCCAACAACGCGAACCCCGTGGCGTTGAACGCCAACAATGCCGGCCAGCAAGCCTTCATTAGTCAGGGCGCGCAACAGGGCGACAATAACGCAACAGTGCAGAATCTCTCCAAGGTCGCCTCCACCGAGGCCGAGTTCCGCCAACTCGTCGGCGACGCGACCGAGGGCACGGTTGCGCGTTTCCTCCAGAACCGGCTCAACCTCATGCTCTGGTATCGCCCGCCGCGCGCGCCTCAGCTTGTGTTCGGCGCGCTGCTCGATCTCGCGGCGTTGCGCGCCGAGTTGAAAAATCTCGTGCGCGTGGAGCCGGCGCTGGAGCCGGACCTCGCGGTGGCATTGCTCGATGAAAACGCGAAGCCGGTCGCGGTGTCGCCGGCCGGATTCACCGCGGCGTGGAAGCGACCGTTCGTCGCGACGGAAATCGGCGAGGCGCTGCCGCATTGGGAAATGGCCGTGTATCTGCGCGACCCCGGCAAGCTCGGGCTCGTCACGCGCTCGGCGCGGCTCACGCTCGGGCTGCTGGTCGCGGTGCTGCTCGTCGCCATCACCGCCGGGAGCTGGCTTATCGTCGCGGACGTGCGGCGGCAGCTCGCGCTCGCGCGGCTCAAGACGGATTTCGTGAGCAACGTGTCGCACGAGCTGAAAACGCCGCTGACTTCGATCCGCATGTTTTCCGAGCTGCTCGCCGAGGGCCGCGCCGCGCCGGACAAGCACCGGCATTACCTCGGCATCATCACCGCCGAGGCCGCGCGGCTCACGCGGCTCATCAACAACGTGCTGGATTTCGCCAAGCTGGACCGTGGCGAGAAGCGCTTCGACCCGCAGCCGTGCGATCTCGGCGCCCTCGCGGCAGAGACGGTGGGCGGCTATCGCGCGCATCTCGAGTCGGCCGGCTTCACCCTGGACTTCACGCCTCCGTCGGGACCAGTGCCGGTGCTGGCGGACCGCGATGCGCTCGCGCAGGTCGTCGTGAATCTCCTCTCCAATGCGGAGAAATATTCCAACGGCTCGCGCACCGTGAGCGTGACGCTGGCAACGCGCAATGGTGCGGGGAACGGAATGGAGCGCGGGCTTCAGCCCGCTTCAACGTCCGGTGACGACGGCGCTTTGAAGCGGCCTGAAGGCCGCGCTCCGGCCGTGTTCGCCGAGCTTTCCGTCCTCGACCGTGGTCCCGGCGTGCCGCGCGGGTGCGAGGAGAAAATCTTCGAGCAGTTTTTCCGAGCACACGATTCGCTCGGCAGCGGAATCCAGGGTTCCGGCCTCGGCCTGACGCTCGCGCGCCAGATTGCCCGCGCGCACGGCGGCGACGTGACCTACGCGCCGCGCGAGGGCGGCGGAAGCTGCTTCACCCTCACGCTGCCAATCACCGACGGAGCGACCGTTCCCAAATCATGAAAACCAAAATCCTCATCGTCGAAGACGACGCGAACATTTTGCTCGGCCTCGAAGAAGTGCTGCGGAGCGAGGGCTTCGACGTGGCCGTGTGCAGTCGCGGCGACGAGGCCGCTGCCGCCGCCGCGAAGCACCGCCCGGCGCTCGTGGTGCTCGACGTGATGCTGCCCGGGCTCAGCGGCTTCGAGGTGTGCAAGCAACTCCGCGCGAACGGCGCGTGGGTGCCGATCCTCATGCTTACGGCCAAGAGCCAGGAGATGGACAAGGTGATCGGCCTCGAACTGGGCGCGGATGACTACGTGACGAAACCGTTCGGCCTGCGCGAACTGCTCGCGCGCGTCCACGCGCTACTTCGGCGCGCGCAACCGGCGGGCAATGGCAATGGCGACGCCGCGTTCAGCATCGGCGCGGCGACGATTGACCCGAAAACGTTTCAGTTGCGGCGCGGCAAGTCCGTCGAGGAACTCACGGCAAAGGAGCTGAAGTTGCTCCAGCTTTTTCACGCGCACCCCGGCGAAGTCTTGTCGCGCGACCGTTTGCTGAACGACGTGTGGGGCTACGGCTACTACGGCACCACGCGCACGCTCGACCAGGTCATCGTCTCGCTCCGCAAAAAGCTGGATGACGATGCCGACAAGCCGCGCCATCTGCTAACCGTGCATGGCGTGGGCTACAAGCTGGTGGCGTGAGGAGCGCGGGCGCTCGCCCACGGGCCGTTTTCCTCGCTCGCCTTTTGGGAAGCCGCGACCTAAAACTCCGCCATGCGTTACTTCTACGACGACGCAAAGCTCGGCCGCGTCGGCCCCTACACCGACGAGGAATTGCGGCAACTTCACCTGAACGGAACCGTGAAGCCCGACTCGATGATTTCACCGGAGGGCGGCGGCACGGCGATGGCCTTCCATGAATTCTGGGCGAAGCGCCCGGCGACCGCCGGCGGCACGTGGTCGTCGGTCGAGGATTTCACGACCAAGGCGCGCGAGGATTTGAAGGCGCTCGTGCCGCACCTGCTCGTGCCGTGGTCCGAGTTCAAGAGCTTCCGCTGGCTGGAGAACCGGCAGTTCCTCGCCATCGTCGGCATCGGGCTTTTTCCGCTGCTGATCCTCGCGATGTTCGGCGACCGCGGCGAGATCAAGTCGGCCTACTGGGCGCTGGCACTGTATTTCTCCGCGCTGTGGGCGGTTTTCTTCTATTACATCTTTCCGGCGGAGCGCGTGACGATGCAGCGGGCGCTCATCTGCTTTTTCGGCACCGGCCTCATCTCCATCGCCGTCCTGCTGGCGGCGTATAAAATTCCACCGCTGAGCTGGATTGACGAATGGACGCGCTCGCGCGAGTTCGCGCTTTTTGTCATCTGGCGCAAGGCCGACCCGCACCCGCCGCAGACGATGCTTTTCTACGGACTGATCTGCGGGCTCGGCTTCGGCATCTACGAGGGCGTGGATTATCAAATGGGGCGCAACCTTCGCTACTCGCACGGCATCGGCGAATACTACCTGCTCAACGTCCTGCGCCTGACCTCGCTGCCGTTTCTGCACGCGGTTTGGACGGGTATCGCGGCCTACTTCATCAGCTTCGGCCTGCGCTATCCGAAACGGAAACGCGGGCTGTTCATCGTGGCCATCGGCCTGCCGGCGTTGCTGCACGGGACCTACGACGCGGCGACTTCGACGCTCGTGAGCTTCGTGATCGCGCTCTTCAGCGTGCTCGCGCTGACGCTGTATCTGGCGAAGACGGTGGATTTCGAAAAGGCCGTGGCGGAACATAAAGCCGCCGGCGAACCTCCACCCCAACCCTGACCGCAAACAGCGCGACAATGGCGAACATCCGAGTTGGCGGTCATTGCCTTCCGAGGAATTTGTCTCGCCCCGCCACGAGCGCAACCATCTTGCGGTCGGCCACGCTGCGCGGGAGCATCCAGAAGCCGCAGTCGGGGTGAACCCACTTGATGCGCTTCGGACCGAGCGTCTTGACGGCGAACTCGATGCGCTTCGCCACTTCGTCCGTGGACTCCACCTCGTTGTCCTTGATGTCAATGACGCCGATGCCGAGCGCGATGTCGTCGCGCAACGCCTTGAACTGTTTCAGTTCATCGTAGCCACGGCGCGCGAACTCGAGGACGTAGTGATCCACGTTGAGCGCGTTGAGGAAGGGCATGAGGCTTTTCCAAAAGCCTTTCTGGATGCTCTGCCCGCCGTAGTTGCCGAAGCAAAGATGCACCGCCTTCTCGCCGCGCACGGATTTCAGAACGTGATTGATGGGTTCGTGCGCCCAATCCGCGTCCTCGGGATGGCCGGGGAGATTCGCCTCGTCCAGTTGCACGACCGCCGCGTCGATATTCGCGACCTGCCGGCGCAGCACGTCGGCCAGCGCCATGGAGAGAGAGCGCACATCGTGGTAATGATTGTCCTGAAGCGTCTTCGCCAGCATGTAGGGCGAGGTGAGCGTGAACTTCAGCGGGCGCGTCGTCAGGCCCTTCACGGATTCCCACGCGGCGGGGAGGTTGAGCGTGCCCTCGGTGATCTGGCGCCGCACGATGCCCGCGGGCTGCGTGCGAAAAGTGAGACCCGCCGCGCGCCGGAAGCCGAGCAATTCCTCCCGCGTGAGCGCGCGCTCGATGCCGGTCATCGGCTTGATGAAATACTCGATCATCCCGTTGGTCTCGGGATGATTCACGTCGAAGCGCGACAGCTCGCCGTCCGCGATCACGTCTATGCCCGCGAGTTCCTGCGTCTTGAGCACGACGAGGATGGCGTCGCGCAACGCCGTCTGCGTGGGAAACGCCGCAAGCCACGCGGGCACCGGGTAGCTGCCGACGACCGTGGTCTTGATGCTCGGTTCCTTCATGCGATGAGACTCACTTGTCCTCGCCCGCGTCCTTGCCCTTCGCCTTGTCTTTGCCCGTGGTCGCCACGACTTTCACCTTGCCCGCGGCGCTGCGCGTAAACTCGTGGACGACTTTTCCGTCCACTGCGATGAACTTGCCGTGCGCCTCCGTCTCCGTGAGTTGGAGGTGGAAGAAGCCGTTGAGCGAGCGAGAGAACGGCCCGTGCGCGTCGAGTTTCATCGGGCGAATCTTCGCGCCGCCGCCGCCGGCGAGGATGAAGCTCGTCGGCCAGCCCGCGACTTCGAGGTGCTGCAGATCGTGGTCGTGGCCGCACAGGAAGAAATCCAGTTTGTGCTCGGTGAAGAGCGGCCCCCACTCGTCGGCAATTTTTTTGGTGTCGCCGTGCTGGCCATTGGAGAACACCGGATGATGCGCGGTGGCGATGACCCATTTGCCCGGTCGCGGCTTCGAGAGCTCGGCCTTGATCCACGCCAACTGCGCGGCCCACTCGGCCTTCGACATCGCGCGCTTGGGCGGGAGCAGCGGATAATTGCTGTCGAGCACGAGCACGGACACGACCGGCTTGTCCGCAGGAATCTCGACGCGATACCACTTGGCGGGCATTTTCCAACGGCTGTCGGGATGCTGCTTCGCGTAGGCCAGTTCCGCCTCGGTCTTGCCCGGCTCGTAATCGTGGTTGCCAAGCGCGGCGTAGAACGGCATCGCGAGCGCCTTTGCGTCATACATCTGCTCGAACTCGACCTGCCACCGTTTGTCCGCCACGCCGCCGGGCATTTTGCTGTAAAAATTATCGCCGAGCGTCAGCGCCGCGTCGAACTTCACGCCGCCGCGCGCGTAGGCGGCCATCTGCTTCGCGGTCGCCTGCTGCGCGGGGGAGTTGGTCTGGCCCCAATCGCCGAAGGCGAGGAGGTTGACCTCGGCTCCGCGCGACCACGGCGCGAGGACGAGACAAAACAGGACGAGCGCTGCCCAACGAGCAGCCGTGTAGCGGGAATGTTTCATGTGGCTCAAGACTGAAAGGAGACGCGCCGCCGGTCAAGAACACGCGGTGCCCGGTGAAGGCGGGGGGGTTTCATTTGTCGCAGCAGGTTGACGCTGCCACCGCACCCGCCTAACTTCCGCCGCCGACATGATTGCCAACTCCGCCAAACCCGCCGCCGCGCCCGTCGCGCCCGGCTTCCGCGTCGCCGATGAACGCCTCGTGAAAGTCACCGCGAACGCCGCGCGCAAAGTCTCCGGCCTGCTCCAGAAACAGGGGCGCGCGAATGGCGTGCTGCGCGTCGCGGTCATCGGCGGCGGCTGCTCCGGCCTCCAATACAAAATGGACCTTCAGGACGGGCCGGCGAACCGCGACTTTCTCGTCGAGAGCGCCGGCATCCGCGTCGTCGTGGACCCGAAGAGCGCGCTCTACGTCACCGGCTCGGAGCTGGACTACGTGGAGTCGCTCACCGAGGGCGGCTTCAAGGTGAAGAATCCCAACGCGGCGACGAGTTGCTCGTGCGGGGAGAGTTTTTCCGCGTGAACGATGACTGAATCGTATGTTCATTCGATTCACTGCGTTCATCTGTGGAGCATTGTTTGGTTCTACCGGGCTATCATCCATTTCCTTTGGATTGAGAAGAGCGTGATTCATTGGGGCATCGTGAGCTTGGCCGGTTTGGTGATGGGCATTTTGGCTGCCCTGTTTGGTAAAAAATTCTGGGAAACGGCAATCGGATTGTGGCCTTGAACGACTACTTTTCTTTGCTCCAAGAACCCCGCCGCCCGTGGCTCGATGCCGACGCACTCAAGGCGAAGTTTCTCACGCTCTCCGCCGCCGCCCATCCCGATCGCGTCGCCACGGCGGACGCGGCCGCGAAAGCAATCGCCAACGTCCGCTTCGCCGAACTGAACGCCGCGCACAGTTGTCTGCGCGAGACCCACAGCCGGCTTGCGCACCTGCTCGCACTGGAGACCGGCGCCGAGTCGCGCGCGGTCCGCGCCATTGCTCCCGACCTGGTTGACCTGATCATCCCCGCCGAGCACCTCTGCCGCGAGGCATCCGCGTTCCTCGCCGAGAAGGCCCGCGCCATTTCGCCGTTGATCAAGGTGGAGCTGTTCGAACGCGGCATGGCGTGGGCGGACAAACTCTCCGCCATGCAGGCGACGCTCGCCGCGCGCCGCGTGAAGCTGGACGCGGAGTTGAAGCAGATGAATGAGACGTGGGCGGCCGCCGACGGAATTCCTCCGCTCCAACGACGAGTGGCCTTGCCGCTGGAGCCGTTGGAGGAAATCTCGCGGAGCTACAGTTACCTGACGCGATTCCTGAACCGACTGCAGGAGCAGCAGGCGCAGATGACATTTTGATTCACGCCGTCCGACACGTTTTGAGCCAGCCGGATGGGCAATAACTTTCACGCTGGCTCAATCCGGCCAGCCATTCCCCTGAAATCACGGGAAAAGCCGCGTGGCATCACCGCTGCTAGAGGGAGAGCATGAGATTAACGCCAAACGTCCACAACAGGATGGGATGCGTTGCCCTCCGCGCCGGCCTTCACGGTCGGTGCGAACTCCTCCACTACCCTCCGCCCGCTGGCGCGGCTCCCTGAGCTGCGCGCTTCAATTGAGTTGTTGCCTGGCGGCCGAGCAATCGGCCGCCAGTTTCTTTTCACTGGATGGCCGCGCGCATCGCCGCAAAGAGGTTCTTCCCCTGCTCGGCCGACACCGGCTCCTTCGGCTTTGCGTTCGCGTGCTCGACGAATTCCTCCGGCAGCTCCTTGAGAAACGGCGACGGGTGACACGGCATGAGCTGACCGTATTTCTTCCGCCCGCCGCAATGGCTGATCGTCAGCGTCAACTGCGCGCGCGTGATCGCCACGTAGAACAGCCGCCGCTCCTCGTCCATCGTCCCCTCCACCTTCGAGCGCGAGTGCGGCAGCAGCCCGTCCTCGAGGCCGACGACATACACGTGCGGGAACTCCAGGCCCTTGCATGAGTGCATCGTGATCAGCGTCACCGCGTCGCCGGCCTCCTTGTCCTCCTCGCGCTCGCTCTCGAGCGTGATGTTCTCCAGAAAATCGTCGAGGCGCTCGGCCGGCTTCGCCGAGGGCACGCCGTCCTCGTCGAGCATCGCGATCATCTCGCGCAGGTTGCGCACGCGGCCCTCGCCGGTCTCGGCGTCCTTCTCGGACTTGCGCAGATCGGCGTAATAGCCGGTGTCGTTCAGAAAAGCATCGGCCCACGCTTTCAACTGCACCGGCTGTTCCGCGAGCAACGGCGCGCGCGTCGCCTCGATCCAGCGCGTGAACGACTCGACCGCGTCGCGCGTGCGCGTCTGCAAACTGGCCAGCACGTCCGTGTGCCGCATCGCCGCATACACCGAGCAGTGCCGCTCCTGGCTCGCACCGAGCAATCGCTCCATCGTCACGTCGCTCAGGCCGCGCGCGGGCGTGTTCGCGATGCGGAGCAGGCTCACGTCGTCGTTCGGATTGATGAGCGTCTTGAGATACGCGATCAGGTCCTTCACCTCGCGCCGGTCGAAAAAACTCTGGCCGCCGATGAGGTGATAGCGCACGCCGCCCTTGCGCAGCGCGGTTTCGAGCGGACGCGACTGGATGTTGGTGCGGAACAGGATCGCCTGGTCGCCCCACGGAATGCGGTTGGCGAGGCGTTGAAATTCGATCTCCTCGACAATGGTGCGCGCCTCCTCCTCGTCGTCCTGAAACGCGTGCAGCGTGATCTTCTCGCCCGTGCCCTTCTGCGACCACAGCGATTTTCCGCGACGCCGCGCGTTGTTTTTGATCACCGCATTGGCCGTGCGCAGGATCGTGTTCGTCGAGCGGTAGTTCTGCTCCAGCTTGACGACCTTCACCTCGGGATAATGCTTCTCGAGGTCCAGCAGGTTCGCGACCTCCGCGCCGCGCCAGCCGTAGATGCTCTGGTCGTCGTCGCCCACGACGCAGAGGTTGCGATGCTCCTTCGTGAGGAGATGCACCAGCTCGAACTGCGTCGCGTTCGTGTCCTGATACTCGTCCACCATCACGTAGCGATACTTCGCGCGGCAGGCTTCCAGCGCGTCGGGAAATTCCTTGAAGAGCCGCAGTGTCAGCAAAATCAGATCGTCGAAATCCACCGCGTTGCACGCGCGCAGGGCGGACTCGTATTTCTTGCGCACGTGCTCCGCGAGCGCCGTGACGTTCGGGTCCGCGAACGCCGCCGCGCGCGTGCCGCCGTTGCGGAAGCGGCTCAACATCCCCAGCACCGCGCCGGGGTCCACCTTCTCGCCCTTGATGGCACTGAGGATTTTCTTGATCGCGCCGAGCTGCTCGGTCTCGGAGTAAATGACGAAGTTGCGCTTGTAGCCGAGCTTCTCGATGTGATGCCGCAGGATGCGCACGCACAACGAGTGAAACGTGCAGAGCGTCGGGCGTTCGGCTTTTTTTTCTTCACTCCGCGCTCCGCGCTCCGCGCTCCGCGTTTCCCTCGGCAGCATCTCGCGCACGCGCTCCTGCATCTCGCGCGCGGCCTTGTTGGTGAACGTGACGGCGAGGACGTTTCCCGGCGCGATGCCGCGGGCGATCATGTGCGCGATGCGACAGGTGATGACGCGCGTCTTGCCCGTGCCGGCGCCGGCGAGGATGAGCACCGGGCCGCGGGTGGTCTCGACCGCCTCGCGCTGCTGCGGGTTGAGCGAACTCAGGTTGAACATCGGCGAGCGGAGTTTAGTGGCGAGTGCCCGTGTGACAATCGCGAAGGAAAAATTTTACTTCACGCCGGCTCCAGCCCGAAACCCGACGCAACCGGATCAAGGCGGCCCAGGGTGATCCATTTGCATTCCCGACCGCGCCAAGCAACGCTCCGCGCGTGCCAGTTCTGAACCAACGCGCCCTGCGTATCGCCTCACATTTCGCGTGGCTTTGCTTCGCCGTTTCTTTCCTGCTGCCGGCCGTGCGCATCGGCAGTTCAAACAGCGACGTATTTTTCGGATGGGGCGCGTTCTGGTTCGCGTTCGGTGAGTGTGCCGACCTGCTGCGCTGGCCGCCGCATCGCATCCACGACCCCAGTTGCCTCGTCTTCATCACGGCCAACGTCTTCGCCCTGTTCGTGCCGCTGGTTCTGGGGATGCGTCCGCGCTGGGGCGCCTACTTCGGCTGGCCCGTTTTGGTCGGCGGCATCGTCGCGCTGATTCGCTACGGGGCCACGGACAAGGACCTGCTCATTGGCTATTACCTCTGGGTCGCCTCGTTGCTCGCGCTCGGAACGCTGTGCCTCCTGCACTCCGGCTGGAAATTCTGGCGCGCGTTCGATTTGGAAAAATGAGGGGTTGGCGAGAGACCGGCGCCTCCTCGCGTCGTCTCGCCCGCGGTTCGGTGGTGGTCACCCCTTATTTCGCCATGACGATGGTGTCTTCGCGCTTGTGCTGGGCGTCCTCGGCGGCGTCCACGGTGCCGTTGGCCGGCGGCGGGACGAGCATGTGGGCGTTGCGCTGGGCCTCGCGCGTTTCCTCGGTCTTGTGGAACTTCACGCTCACGAGCCGGCTCACGCCCTGTTCCTGCATCGTCACGCCGTAGAGCACGTCGGCCATGCCGATGGTGCGCTTGTTGTGCGTGATGATGATGAACTGCGAGTGCACGAGGAACCGCTGCACGATGCGGAGGAAACGGTTGATGTTCGACTCGTCGAGCGGCGCATCCAACTCGTCCAGCACGCAGAACGGGCTGGGCTTCACCTGATAAATGGCGAAGAGCAGCGCGACGGCGGTCATGGTCTGCTCGCCACCGGAGAGGAGCGAGATGGTCTGGAGCGTCTTGCCCGGCGGGCGCGCAACGATGTCAATGCCCGACTCCAAAACGTCGCCCTCGTCCACGAGGATGAGGTCGGCTTTGCCGCCGCCGAAGATCTCCGTGAAGGTGCCGCGGAAGTTCTCGCGGATCTTCTCGAAGGTATCGAGGAACATCTGGCGGGTCTGGGTGTTGATGCGGCTGATGATCTCGAGGAGCTGCTCCTTCGCCTTCACGAGGTCGTCGTTCTGGGTGGTGAGGAAGTTGTGCCGCTGCTCGGCCTCCTCATATTCCTCGATGGCGACGAGATTGATGGGGCCCATCTCGTCAATGCGCTTCTGAACCTCGGTGACCTGCGCAGCGACGGCGTCCCAATCGGTCGCGGCGCCGGCGGCGGCCATCTCCTCCGGCGTGAGCGTCTGGATTTTCGCGGGGCCCTCGTCGGCCAGCGTGATGGTGATGCACTCGCTGCGGATGTCGTCGAGGTTCACCTGATACTTTTGCTGGACGCGCTCGCGAAGGTTCTGCACCTGCATGTTCTTCTGGGCGAGCTCGACCTCGATGCTGCCGCGCTGCTGCTGGGAATCGGCGAGCGTGCGGCGTTCCTCGCGGAGACTTTCCTCGTGCGCCTGCACGGCCTGGTCCTGCGCGGACTTTTGCTCCATCAATCCCGCGATCTGGTGGCTGACCTGTTCGCGCTGCTGCGTGAGCGAGATGATGTGCTGCTGCGACTCGGCGATCTCCGTCTCGAATTGGGCCTTGCGCGTGACGAACGAGGAGCACTCGCTCTTGCGCTGCGTGATGATCTGGTTCAGCTCGGCGATGCGCGTCTCGAGCGGCGCGCGCTGGGCGCGGAACGAGGCGCAAAGCTGCTCCTCGGCGGCGAGGTTCACCTTGGCCTCGGTGAGCGCGGCATTGGCCGTGTCGCGCTCAACACGGAGCGCCTCGATGGCGGCGTTGAGTCCGGCGAGGGACTGCTGGCTTTCGCGTTCGCCGGTTTCGAGGTCACTGAGTTCGGCGGCGAGCTTGGCGCGTTTCGCAATGCCCTCGCGGTCGGTGTCGGCAAGGCTCTGGATTTCGTAAACGACCGTGTCGATTTTCTGGTGCAGCGTGCGCAGCGAAGTCTGGAGCGCGTTGAACTCGCCCTGACGCGTGGCGATGGCGACCTCCTGCGTGCGGAGTTCCGTCTGCGCCTGCGCGAGGCTCGACTGCAAATCGGTCTGCTCGCCCGTGAGTGCGCCCTTGTTGCGGCTGAGGTCGCCGATCTTCGCCTGAAGCGCCTCGATTTCCTTGCGGAGTCCGGCGAGCTGGTTCTTGCGGCTGAGGATGGAGGAGGTGGGTTTGCCGCTGGCACTGCTGGCCGCGCCGCCGGTGAAGACGCCGGCACGGTTGAGCAACTCGCCCGTGTGCGTGACGAAGTCAAACGCGCCGGAAGTCTCGCGCCACGCCGCGGTCGCGGCGGCGAGATCGGGAACGATGAGCGTGCGTCCGAGCAAAATGCCGAGCAACGGCTTCACGGAATCGTCGGCTTCGACGATTTGCAGCGCGGAGACAGCACCGGCGGGCACGGATTCTGGATTCTGGATTCTGGATTCTGAATTCCGCAGTCCAAGCGCCGCGATGGACGCCCGGCCCTTCTTGTTCGCCGACAGGTCCACGAGGATTTGTTGCGCGGATTCCGGCTGCTCCGTGAGAACCAACTGAAGCTGCGACCCGAGCGCGGCCTCAATCGCGGTGACATACTGGTCGGGCACGCGAATCTTGTCGGCGAGCGAGCCGAGCACGGACTGGGATTGCTTGAGCGCGGCGAGGGCACCGGCACCGAAGCCCTCGTGCGACTCCTGCAACTGCTCGAGCACGGTGAGCTGCGAGCGTTTCCCGGCCTGACCATGCAGAAGTCCGTCGAGTTCCGCCGAAACCTGCTGCAACTGCGTCGCGAGTTCCTTGAGCCGCGCCTGCCGCTGCTCGACCGTGCCGCGCGTGGTCTGGACGTTGAGCTTCTCGGCCTCGACATTGGCGTTGAACTCGGTGAGGCGCACGTCGAGCCGCCCGCGCTCCTCCTCAAGCTGGATCTTCTCGGCGGAAAGTTTCTCCAGCCGCACCACGTTGCCCTGCTTCTGCAAATCGAGCGCGTTGATTTCATTCCGCGCGCGCGTAAGCGACTGCGCGACGGCGAAGAGTTGCGCCTGCGCCTCGCGGGCCTGCTCCTGATGCTCGCGCAAGCCGTCCTCAACCTTTTGCAGTGCGGACGTTTTCGCTTCGAGCGCGCTGCGGTGCGCGGCGAGTTGCGACTCGGACGCGGCGAGCCGCTCGCTGACGGCGGCGAGTTCCTGCTCGGCAGCGGAGCGGCGCTCCTCGCCCTGCGTGATGTCGGTGAGCGCCTTGGCGTTCTGCTGTTCGAGTTCGTGCAGGCGTTCCTGATTGAAATGGATGCGGCTCTCGTTACGCTCGGCCTGCGCCTTGAGTTCGAGGCCACGCTGCTGCGACCCATGAATCTCCAGTTCAAGTTCGGAGAGGCGGTTGCGGAGCTGGCCGATTTCGTTTTCGCCGCGCAGCACATTTTCCTGAGCGCCTTCGATGGCGTCGCGCAAACGGTCCTGCTCCGTCTCGCGTCCGCGAATGTCGCCCATGAGCACGTCGAACTGATGCCGCGCGAGCTGCGTGTCGAGGTGCTGGAGTTCCTGCGCGAGCTGCTTGTAGCGGCGCGCCTTGCCGGCCTGACGCTGGAGCGAACCAATCTGCCGCTTCACCTCGCGGATGAGATCCTGCACGCGCAGAAGATTCTGATCGGTGTGTTCCAGTTTGCGGAGCGACTCTTTTTTCTGCGACTTGAACTTAGTGATGCCCGCGGCTTCCTCGAAGACCATGCGCCGATCATCGGGCTTGCTCGAAATGATCTGCGTGATGTTCCCCTGCGCCATGATGCTGTAGCTCGTGCGCCCGACGCCCGTGCCCATGAAGAGCTGCTGGACGTCCTTGAGCCGGCACGGAACCTTGTTGATGAAATACTCCGAGCCGCCGTCGCGGAACACGCGCCGCGTGAGCGTGATCTCGTTGAAGTCCATCGTCACGCCGGCAGCGCTCAACTGCTCCGCGTCCACGTCGCCGATCGTGATGGACACCTCGGCCATGCCCATCGCCTTGCGCGAGTCGGTGCCGTTGAAAATCACGTCGGCCATTTCGCCGCCGCGCAGCGCCTTGGCGGACTGTTCGCCGAGCACCCAGCGCACGGCGTCGGCGACGTTCGACTTGCCGCAGCCGTTGGGGCCAACGATGGCGGTGATGCCGGGTTGAAAGTTGAGGGTGGTCTTGTCCGCGAAGGACTTAAAGCCAAGCGCGGTAAGGCTCTTGAGATACATATTAGGCGTCAGGAAAAGGGAACCGACGGTTCAAGTAAAGCCAAAACCACCATTACGAGTGGTGGGCCGGCGTCGAGCGCACTACTAATCGGGCTTGGTCAAGAAACTGTCGTCGGATCCGGTTTCGCGGGAGTTACAGTTAACGGGGGGAGCAGAGAGGTGAAAGCGGCCATCCAAAGGCGCGAGGGAAGCACCAAGGATTGTCGGAACGCAGCTACTTTCACGGTGGGGAGAATAGCGCCTTTTCGGAAAAGCGCCAGCGGACATTCCAAACTATTTTCACTGCAAGCCCGCGTTTCGGAGGGACGAGCTACGAACCACGGGAGTAGCCGCAAGCTTTAGTTTGCGTTCCCCCCGACGCCGGCTAAAGCCGGCGGCTACCACGCCTCCGTTTCCGAGCCGACGGATCACGTGAGACACGCGACGCCACAACCGCTCCGCTATTTTCCCGCGCGGGTCTCCATCGGCCTTTGGATGAACACGTCCACCTGCTGGCCGACATACACGGGCACGCCGACTTCCTTGCGATCAAACTGGAAAATGATCTGAAGCACGCGCGTGTCCACGCGCTCGACGCTGTCGCCGGTGAGCGAGCGCTTCGGGATCACGAAGGGATCAATGCGCACGAACTGGAGCCGGATCGGACTCTTCGTGTCGCCCTTGAGGTAGGCGACGGCGGGCTGGTCCGCGCGGACGAGCGGCGCGTTCTGCTCGTCCACGTCGGCGCGAATCTGGAGCACGTCGGTCTCGCCGAGGATCATCAGCGGCTCGGCGGGCGCGAGCGCGGCGTGCTCGCCATCGCGGGTGTTGACCTGGAGCACGGTGCCGTCGCGCGGCGCGCGCACGGTGAGGAGTTCGAGGTCCACCTCGGCCTGCTGCACGGCGGCGGAGGAGGAATCAATGTCGGCCCGGTCCTTGGCGAGGCGGGCGGTCCAGTTGTCGCGCTGGAATCGCTTGCGCTTGAGTTCGTCGTCGCTGGCGACGTTCTCTTTGCTCAACTTCTCGACGCGCTGCCACTGGTCCTCGGCGTCGGCAAGCATCACCTCGTCGGCGCGCAACGCGGCCTGGAGCGCCGCGACCTGCGCGCGCGCGCTGGCGAGGCGCGCGCGGGTGTCGCGGTCGTCGAGTTGAAACAGCGGGGCGCGCTCCTTCACGGTGTCGCCGACTTTCACGAAGACCTTCGTCACCAACCCGGCGCGCTGGGTCGCGATGCGGACATTTTCCCGCGCGGCCTCGACGAGGCCGGAGGCGGCGACGGAGTTGGTGAAGGGCGAGCGGGCGGGTTCCTTGTCCGGCGGCGGCGGCGGCGGCGCGCTGCGCAGTATGTTAACGAGGTAGGCCGAGGCGGCGATGCCGGTGATGGCGAGGTAGAAGGAGAGGCGTTTGAAGATCATGGGAGAAATGCGTCAGCCATCACTGGTTACACCAAACGAAGTATCAAACCTGCGGTCACCGCGCGCGGCGACGTCATGCACGCGCTGCACTCGCCCGTCCTCCATCTCCGTCATGCGGTCGGCGTATTTGAACACGCGGTTGTCGTGCGTGACGACGATGACGCAGCGCTCCGGGTGCCGCGCGATGTCGCGGAGCTGCTCCATGATTTGCTGGCCGGTGTCCTTGTCGAGCGCGCTGGTCGGCTCGTCGCAGATGACCATGCGCGGCTCGTGCACGAGCGCGCGGGCGATGGCGACGCGCTGCTGCTGGCCGCCGGAGAACTCTGTGGGCAGCTTGTGCTCGCGGCCTTTCAGGCCGAGCCGCTCCAGCATTGCCGCCGAGCGCTCCTCCGCCTCGCGGCGCTTCACGCCATTGATGAGCAGCGGCACGGAGACGTTCTCGACGAGCGAGAGCGTGGGGATGAGGTTGAACTGCTGGAAAATGAAACCCACGGTGCGCTTGCGGAACGCGGTGACCTCACGGGGCTTGAGGCTGTGCAACGAGGAACCGAACACATCAATCTCGCCGTTCTCAAACTCCAGCGTGCCCGCGATGACGCTGAGGAGCGTCGTCTTCCCGCAGCCGGACGGGCCGACGATCATGAGCAACTCGCCCTGGCGCACGTCGAAGTCCACGCCCTTGAGCGCCTGCACGGCGGCCTCGCCCTTGCCGAAGGTCTTGGTCACGCCGCGCACGTGGACGGCGAGCGTGTGGCCGTTGCCATTGGGCGCGGAGCCGTTCGCCGGACCGTTGGATGGAATGTCACCGTTCACTTTGCTCAAGGAACTCCCTCCTGTTTCCGGCGAGCGGGAAGGGAATGACAAATGACGAATGACGAATGGCGGCCGAACCAGGCGTTACGAAAACGCGCCGCGCGTTCTTCGGTTGGCATTCGTCATTCGTCATTCGTCATTTCCCTCCTAACCGCGGAACACAATCGCCGGCTCCACTTTCCAGATGCGCAGAATCCCCAGCAGCGCCGCGAACATGCAGATGAGCATCACCACGACGAATGTGAAGACGGGCAGTTGCCACGGCAGCAGGAAGGGCGGCATCCCCTTGTCGAGCACTGCGAAGCCGAACGCCGCCGTCAGCCCCGCGCCGAAACCGAAGCCGATGCAGCCGACGGTGAACGCCTGCACGAGCAGCATCGCGGCGATGGTGAGGTTGCCCGCGCCCATCGCCTTGAGCGCGCCGAGATGGCGGAGGTTGTCCACCACGAAGAGGTAAAACGTCTGCCCGCAAATCACGATACCGACGATGAAGCCGAGGAGAATCGTGGTGCCGAAGGACACGGGAATGCCGGTGTTGCGGACATACCACCAGATGGTCGCCCAGCCGAAACGGTTCTCGTCGTAGGCGGCGAGCCCCGTCTCCTGGTGGATGGCCTCCGCGACTTTCGCGGCGCTCAAGCCGGGCTTCGGCGACGCGAGCACGAGGCTGAGCATCTTGCGCGACTTCGGCGAGAAGAGCCGCGCCTGGTCGAAGGTCGTGAAGATGTAGGGGTAGCCGAAGAAATGCCGCTCCGCTTTGCAGATGCCGACGATGCGCGCCTCCTTGTCATTTATTTCAAACTGGTCGCCGACGTCGAGCGGCTTCTTGCGTCCGATGCTGAGCCGCTGCACGGCGAGGTCGTCAATGATCACGGCGTTGGGCAGGCGCACGTCGGCGAGGCGGCCTTTGAGCATCAACGCCGGCCGGCCGATGAGCGTCGTGGTGTCGAGACCGACGACCATGACGGGCTTGAAATTTCCGTCGGTGAGGCGCGACTGGAGAATCGTGAAGAACAGCGGCACGGCCCACTCGACGCCGGCGACGGAGCGCACACGGTTGACCTCGGTGTCGCGCATGGCCTTCACCTCGTTGGCCTGCTCGACCTTCGTGTCGCCAACCCAGATGGGCGCGCGGATGTTGCGCAGATGGCTCGTGGTCCACGACATGAGGCCGACGAAGACCGCCGACTGCTGCATCATCAGCAACGTGGCGAAGCCGAGGCCGCCGACGAGCATCGCGTATTTCGCGCGGTCGCCGAGCAACATCTTCAGAGCGAGTCGGAACATGAATTACTTCCTTGCCGCCGCCGCGTAGCCGCGGATCGCCGCAAGGGAAAAGCGCGTGATGTGCTCCGCGAGTTCCTCGATTTGCTTCGCGGTGAATTTCATGTCCGGAAACATGCGCGCCACAACCGGCCGGCAGTGGTGATAGAACAGCGCCTGGCTCACCACGCTCATCGAGCAGAGGCGGATTTGTTTCTCCCCCGCGCCCTTGCCGAGCAGTTCGCGCACGATGTCGTGCAACGTGTCCGCCTGCGGCCGGATGCCGTGGCGCACCACGCCATCGAGCGCGCCGGTCGGCTCGATCATCTCGCGCGCCATGAGCTTGCCGTGGTGCGAGTGCGGGCCGTCATCGAAAATGCGCAGCAGAAACGCGCGCACGAACGCGCGCAGCCGCTGCTCCGGCGTCGCGCGCGCGGGCAGGCCGAAATCGGGCGGATACTTCTGGAGCGCCTGCGCGTAGGCGCGCTTGAGCACCTCGGCGTAGAGCGCGTCCTTGTCGCCGAAGTGGTAGTTGACCGCCGCGATGTTCGCCCCCGCGCGCTCGCAAATCTGCCGCACCGTCGCCGCGCGAAAGCCGACCTCGGCAAACACCTCCGCCGCCGCGGCGAGCAGCTTGCGGTGCGTGGCGACCTGCGTCGTGTCCACTTTGGGTTCGAGGAGCTGGCTGATCATTTCAAGCGCCAGTTTCAAACAGGCGTTTGAAATGTCAATCCTGCGGTTTTGGAGCGCGGCGTGAACGCCGCACTCCGCCGCACCACTTTGCCTTTGCCCCGCCGCGCCTTTGCGCCGAACATCCGCGCCAATGCCGGACCTCGTCCTTAGCACGCTCAACGCGAAGTTCATCCACGCCTCGTTCGGCCTGCGCTGCCTGCTGGCCAACCTCGGCGAGCTTCGTCCGCGCGCGTGTCTCGCCGAGTTCGACATCAACCAGCGCCCGCTCGACATCGCGGAAAAATTGCTCGCGCTCAACCCAAAGATCGTCGGCCTCGGCATCTACATCTGGAACGTGACCGAGACGACGGAGGTCGTCGCCGCGCTCAAGCGCATCCGGCCCGACCTCATCATCATCCTCGGCGGGCCGGAGGTGAGCTACGAAACGGAGCAGCAGGAGATCGTGCGCCTCGCCGATCACGTCATCACGGGCGAGGCGGATTTGAAATTTGCCGAAGTGTGCAAGCGGCTGTTGCTCGGCGAGCGGCTCGCGGAACAAATCATCTGCGCCGAACTTCCCGATCCTGCACGACTCGCCCTGCCCTACGACCTCTACGACGACGGCGACCTCGCGCATCGCGTCGTGTATGTCGAGGCGTCGCGCGGGTGTCCGTTCACGTGCGAGTTCTGCCTGTCGTCGCTCGACATTCCGGTGCGGCAGTTTCCGCTGGAGCCGTTCCTCGCCGCGATGCAGCGATTGCTCGACCGCGGGCTGAACAATTTCAAATTCGTGGACCGCACCTTCAACCTGAACCTCCTCGTCAGCCGCGCGATCCTGAAATTTTTCCTCGAACGCCTGCGCCCCGGGCTGTTCATCCACTTCGAGATGATTCCCGACCGTCTGCCCGAGCCGCTGCGCGAGCTCATCGCGCAGTTTCCGCCCGGCGCGCTTCAGTTCGAGGTCGGCATCCAGAGTTTCAACGACGAGGTGTGCAAACTCATCAGCCGCCGGCAGGACGTGGCGAAGCTCACGGACAACTTCCATTTCCTGCGCGCCCACACGGGCGTCCACATTCACGCAGACCTCATCGTGGGGCTGCCCGGCGAGACGCTGGAAAGTTTAGGCACGGGCTTCGACCGGCTCGTCGCGCTCGGGCCGCAGGAAATTCAGGTCGGCATTCTGAAACGCCTGCGCGGCACGCCCATCGTCCGCCACGACGCGGAGTGGCAGATGGTTTACACCGCGCATCCGCCTTACGAGATTTTGCAGAACCGCCTGCTCGACTTCGCCACGATGCAACGGCTCCGCCGCTTCGCGCGCTACTGGGATCTCGTGGCGAACAGCGGCAACTTCGTCGAGAGCACGCCGCTGGTTTGGCTTCCCCCCGCTTCACCTTTCGCCGCGTTCCTCCGATTCAGCGACTGGCTGTTCGCGCGCGTGGGTCGCACCGACAGCATCGCGCTCGCGCGGCTCGCGGAGTTGCTCTTTGAATTCCTCACGCGCGAACTCGGCCAACCCGCGGCGGAAGTCGCAACCGTCCTCTGGCGCGATTACCAGCGCGGCGGGCGGCACGACGTGCCCGCGTTTCTCCAGCCGCATCTTCCGTCGGAGACCAAACCCACCCGCGCCGCGCGCCGCACCACTGCGCTCAAGCGCCAGTCACGCCACCTCGCGCCGGGCTGACCCGCGTCACTCCCGCGCGGGCAACGAAGTCAACGCGAGCGCGGCGTCCGCGTGGCGAAGATGATTCATGTGATCTTGCGCGCCCGTGCCCTTGAAGGCGCGCAGATGAAATCCGCCTGCGTCCGCCGTCGAGTCGCGCCCCATGCCGGATGCGTCCACGCCGTCCGCCGGCTTCCGCGCGAGGCCGAGCGCGGCGAGGATCGCGTCCGCCGTTTCCGTCGTGCTCGCGTAGCCGCCCGGCACCTGCGCGGAGTGCGTCAGCACCATCCTCGCCTGGCCGTCGGCTGCGCAGCGCGCGAAGCGGATGAAATCCTGCACGTGCTCCGGCTCGACGACCTTGAGCCCGTCGCGCTCCGCGTAACCGGCGTAGAGCGAGTCCAGCAGCACGAGGTCGGTGATGGAGTCGAAGTAACGCGGCTGCTTCAGGATTTCCCGCACCGCGCCGTAGCCCGCGCTGAACGACGCGACGCCGAGCCGGCCCGGCGCGAGTTCGCGGCCCGCGCGTTCCGCAAGTTTCGCGCGCGCCTCGGCGAGAATTTTTCCGAAGAGATTCGTGTCCTTGAACGGCGTGGCGTAGGCGGCGGAGAGGCCGTTGAAGTTCACCACCACGAGCGCGGCGGACTTGCCGCTGCGCGCGAGGTCCGAGCAGACCAGCGGCGGATGGCCGTGAAAGAAAACGAGCAGGTCGGCCCGGCCGTCGCGCGGCGGCCAGTTGGTCGGGATGAAAAGCTTGCCGGTCGCGAGCGGCACTTCGGCGAAGTCCGCTCCCGCCGCGACCAACGATTGAAAACCGACGACGAGCAAAGCGGCACTCACGAGCCAGGCCGGCAGCCGCGTGGAATTGGCCGGCTTCACGCGCGCGCCTTTCCGAACACCTCCGCGATGGACTCGCGCAGCGCGCCGACCATCCGCCGCGCCTGCGCGGGCGAGGTGCAATACGGCGGCATGAGCACCACGACGTTGCCGATGGGCCGCGTGAGCACGCCGCGCCGCGCCATCGCCTCGCACACGCGAATACCCGCGCGCGCGCGCAGCTCGAACGGCTCGCGCGTGCGCCAGTCCCGCACCAACTCGACGCCGGCGATGAGCCCGACCTGACGGATGTCGCCGACGTTCGCGAGCGGCCAGAGCGTTTGCATTTCGTCGCGCAAAACTTTTTCCAACGTCGCGCGCGCGCGGAGGCTGGCCGGGCTCGCGAGAATTTCCAGACTCGCCAGCGCCGCGGAGGCGCCGAGCTGGTTGCCGGTGTAACTGTGGCCGTGGAAAAAAGTTTTGAACTCCTCGTAGCGGCCGAGGAACGCGGCGAAGACCTCCTGCGTCGTGAGCGTCGCGGCCATCGGCAGGTAGCCGCCGGTGAGTCCCTTCGCGAGGCAAAGGTAGTCCGCCTGCACGCCCTCGTGGTGGGAGGCGAACAAGTTTGGAGTCCAGCCTTCTGGCTGTCGGGGAGCAGGCTGAAGCCTGAACTC
>JACQFS010000147.1 GCA_016199935.1 Verrucomicrobiota bacterium | reverse complement strand
TTCGTGCCACCCTCAAGGACAAGAACGGCGAGCCACTGTCCGACCAGCGCTGGGAGGGCTGGTACCTTCTCGCGGGCCACACTCGCGACTACAGCATGAAAGTCGCGCCCGAGTTGTGCGCCAAGATCGCTGCCGTTACCGTCGAGGCTGCCGTGGACGGAGAGGTGGTCAAAGCAACGCAGCCGGTTTCGGTGGCCGCCTGCGGGCCGTGAGAAACGCGCTCCTAGGCCTAGGCCTAGCGCGCTCGAAATCGGCTCCGCGTGGCTCGCGACGGATCGTGAACGCGCGTTCGCGGCGTGGCGCGAATCACTGCGACGCGCGGGCCGCGACGCGCCCGACCGTTTTCAAATCATGATCCTCGCCGTCGCCAGCGATCCCGTCGCGCGCCAGTCGCTCTGGGCCATCGCCAACGGCGACCCGCGCCTGAAGCTCATGTTCCTGCGGCACGTCGGCGGCGCGGAGTTCGCGGGCTTTCTCGAAACGTGGTTGAGCGACACGCCGCCGCTCAAGGGTGCCACGTCCGCGCAGCTCAAGGAAATTTTCGCGCTCTGGTTCGAGCGCGGCGATCGCGACCGGCTCGAGGCGCAGCTCACGGCGCACGCGGAGTGGACCGAAGCCGGCGGGCTCTGGCTCGCCGAGATCGCCGCCGCGAAGAAAGATTTCAAACGCGCGTATCAGACCGCCGCGCGCGCGACGGTCGCTCCCGCGCTGCCGCCCCGCCGCGACCAACGGCCGGCGAGCCTGCTCGAACGCGACTTCCTCTCCGCCGCCGGCGCCGCGAAAATCAACTTCGGCCTCTCGCTCGCCTACGCGCAGCTCGAAAGCCAGCGCGTGGACGAGGCGCTCGACACGCTCGGCAAACTCACCGCGCTGCCCAACTGCCCGCGTTACATCTTCTATCTCCGCGCGCAGACGCTCGCGCAAAAGGGCGATTGGGAAAGCGCGTGGACGAGCTGGAAAACTTTTTCCAAGCCGGCGAAGTGAACCGCGTGGGAAAAACCGCTTCACATCCCACACCTCGATCCGCACGGAGTCCCGCAAGGATTCAGGACGGAGCAAGGATGAAAACCAATCCTCGCTCCGTCCTGAATCCTTGAGGTGTTTCAAAAAAAAGAGTCAGAGCCGGGCCGCGTCACACCCACGCTCATTCCCCTTCGCATCCGCGCGCGGGCCGGCTAGACTCGCGCCATGTCCAAACGCCTCACGTTGCTCCTCGTCCTGCTCGGCGTCGCGTTCGTTACCGCGGCCGCTGAAAAAATTTCGCTCCCCGGCTACCAACAGCTCAAGCCCGCGAACGCCGACGGCATCGGAAAATTTTACCTCGGCCGCGAGATCGCGCACGTCATGGGCCATCAGGGTGCCGAGTGGCTCGAACGCCCCGAGCGCGAGGAGGAGGAGCGCACCGACCTCTTACTGCCCGCGCTCAAGCTCCGGCCCGGCGACTCGGTCGCGGACATTGGCGCGGGCACGGGCTATTTCTCGTGGCGCCTCGCGAAGGAAGTCGGGCCGAAGGGAAAAGTTTTCGCCGTCGAGATTCAGCAGGAGATGCTCGACCTGCTTCAGACGAACGTGACGAAGCGCGGCGTCTCGAACGTCGTCTCCGTTCTCGGCACCATCACCGATCCCAAGCTCAAGCCCGCGTCGCTCGACCTCGTGCTGATGGTGGACGTGTATCACGAGTTCGATCACCCGCACGAAATGCTCGCGAACATCGCCAAGGCGCTCAAGCCCGGCGGGCGCGTCGCCTTCGTCGAGTATCGCGCCGAGGACCCGACCGTGCCGATCAAGCGGCTCCACAAAATGACGCAGGACCAGGTGAAGAAGGAGGCCAGCGTGCATCCGCTCGAATGGGTCGAGACGCTGAACATCCTCCCGCGACAGCACATCATTGTTTTCAAACGCAAGTAACTGCCGGCGCGGGCAGGTGGATCGGAAATTTCCAATGTCGTGAAACTGGCCGGCCGATTTTCAGAACAACTTCGTTCGTTCGCCGCGATGCTCGGCCGCCGCGAACCGAATCTTCTCCTTTCACGCGACCTGTTCGTGCGCGCGCTCGGCGTCATTTATCTCATCGCCTTCGCGTCGCTCTGGATGCAGGTGGATGCGCTCATCGGCTCGCGCGGCATCCTGCCCGCGGCGGATTACCTCGCCGCGGTGAAGCAGCAGACCGGTGCGGACCGTTACTGGCTGCTGCCGACGCTGTGCTGGTTTGGCGCGGGCGATGGCTTCCTGAATTTTCTGTGCTGGGGCGGGGCGCTGATCTCGCTGCTCGTGATCGCCGGCGTGGGCACGCGGCTCGCGCTGGCGCTGGCGTGGATTTTCTATCTCTCGCTCTCGTGCGTCGGACAAATTTTCCTCGGCTATCAATGGGATGCACTGCTGCTCGAAGTCGGCCTGCTCGCGTTCTTCTACGCGCCGGGCAACTGGCTGCCGCGCCGCGCCGCAAACGAAACACCGCCGCGTTTGCTCGCCGTGTGGCTGCTGCGCTGGCTCCTGTTCCGGCTCATGTTCGCCTCGGGCGCGGTGAAGCTCCTCAGCGACGATAAACTGTGGTGGAACTTCACCGCGCTCACGGTGCATTACGAAACGCAGCCGCTCCCGACGCGGCTCGGGTGGCACGCGCACCAGTTGCCGGTGTGGGCGCAGGTCGGGTCGTGCGCGGTGATGTTCTCCATTGAGCTGGCTGGGCCGTTCCTGATTTTCTGCGGACGCCGCGCGCGGCTCGGGGCGGCGGGCGCGTTCACGCTGCTCATGCTGCTCATCGCCGCGACGGGCAACTACACCTTCTTTAACCTGCTCACGCTCGCGCTGTGCCTGCCGCTGGTGGACGACGGGGCGCTGCGGAAAATTTTTGGCACGCTCGGGATGCGTCGTTCGAGCAGGGGGGAAAGGGGGAGAGGGCGCAGGGGAGCAGGGGAGAAAGGGAGCGGGGGCGACGGAACTGCGCCGGCCGTTTCTCCCCCGCCCCCTTTCCCCCTGTCCCCCCTGCCCCCGGCCGGCCGATGGTGGGACGCCAAAAAACTCGCCGCGCTCGGCCTGGCGGCCGCGCTCATCTTCCTCGCGAGCGGCGGGATTTTCTTTTCGCAAATTTTTCACGCCGCTCCGCCGTGGCCCGTCGGCAAAATTTCCGCGCTCGCCTCTCCGTTCCGCTCGATCAATGGCTACGGCCTCTTCGCCGTGATGACGCCGACGCGGCCGGAGATCATCGTCGAGGGCAGCAACGACGGCGTGACGTGGCTGGCTTACGAGTTCAAGTGGAAGGCCGGCGACCTCAAGCGCGCGCCGGGCTTCGTCGCGCCGCACCAGCCGCGGCTGGACTGGCAGATGTGGTTCGGTGCCCTCGGCGAGATGCGGGGCAACCCGTGGTTCGTGAGCTTCGTCGTGCGTTTGCTGCAAGGCTCGCCGGAGACGCTCGCGCTGCTGGAGTCGAATCCGTTTCCGAACGCGCCGCCGCGTTTCATCCGCGCGCAGCTCTACGAATATCATTTCACCGACTACGCCACGCGCCGCGCGACGGGCGAATGGTGGCGGCGGGAATTGAAGGGAGTCTATTGCCCGCCGGTGTCGTTGACGAAGTGAGCGGAGCTGATCCCCCGCTCACGCCGGGACCTTGACGCGCTCGATCTTCTCGATGCGCTTGCGGAGTTTTTGCAGCGCGGAGTTTTGCAACTGCCGGATGCGCTCGCGCGTGACGCCAAATTTTCCGCCGACTTCCTCGAGCGTCCGCTCGTCGCCGCCGTCGAGGCCGAAGCGCTCGCGCAGGATCGTCACCTCGCGCTTGTCGAGCGTGCCCAGCAGGTCGCGCACCATCTCGTTGCGGGTTTTCTTTTCGAGTTCCTGATACGCCGTAGTCGCGGTCTGATCCGGCAGCACGTCGCCGAGCCGGCTGGAATCGCCCTCGTCGCCCAGCGGCGCGTCGAGCGAACTGGGGCGGATGGCGGCGGAGCGCATCATCGCCACCTTGCCGGCGGGCAGGGCGAGTTCTTCGCCGAGTTCCTCGTCGGTCGGCTCGCGGCCGAACACGTCCTGAAGTTTCATCGCCACGCGGCGCATCCGGGAAATTTTGTCCACGAGATGCACGGGCAGGCGGATGGTCTTGGACTGATTGGCGAGGCCGCGCTTGATGGACTGCTTGATCCACCACGAGGCGTAGGTCGAGAGCTTCGCGCCCTTCGTCGGGTCGAACCGCTCGACGCCTTTCATCAAACCAATGTTGCCCTCGTTGATGAGGTCGAGCAGCGGCAGGCCGTAGTCCTCGTATTCGCGCGCGATCTTCACGACGAGGCGGAGGTTGGCCTTGATCATGTGCTCGCGCGCGTTTTTGTCGCCGCGCTTGATGCGCCTGGCGAGTTGGATTTCCTCCTCGCGCGTGAGCAGCGGCGTTTGGCTGATCTCGCGGATGTAGAGGTTGAACGCGGTGTTGCCGTCGTAGGCTTCGCGCGGGAGCCGCAACTCGAGCGGGGCAAACGCCGCGGCGGGTTTCACGGCCGGCGATTCAGTGACCCGCACCACGCGGTTGCGCGCGTGGACGCGGGGGGAAGCTGGCTTCACGCTGCGGCCGGGGCGTTTCGGCAGGCTGAGGATGGGGCGTTGGATTTTGGAGGCTTTGCGCATGGTGTTTGTTTGGATGGTCTCCTGGCGCGACCTGCGGCAGTAACCTATCCATCATTTCGTTGGCGTCAAATTACGTCCCCAATTCGACAGTGGGCCGGAGAAAACGTTCACGGCCACACTCACCCGCGTAGCGGCCCGGATTTGCGAGCTTCGACGGGAAAGAAAAACCGGAAGCCGCGGGTGCAGCTTCCGGTGGTGGGAAAGGGCCGCCGTCGCGGCGACGCGGTTCAGCGGCCCTTGGGCAGCGCGCTGCGGCCGGCATAGACGGCGTTCTTGCCGAGCAACTGCTCGATGCGCAGGAGCTGGTTGTATTTCGCCGTGCGGTCGGTGCGGCTGAGTGAGCCGGTCTTGTTCTGGCCGCAGTTCGTCGCGACGGCGATGTCGGCGATGGTTGCGTCCTCGGTCTCGCCGGAGCGATGCGAGAGGACGGCGGTGTAGCCGTGGTTCTGCGCGAGCGAAACGGCGTCGAGCGTCTCGGTGAGTGAGCCGATCTGGTTCACCTTCACGAGAATCGAGTTGGCCGTGCCGGTGTCGATGCCCTTCTGGAGGAACTTCACGTTCGTCACGAACAGATCGTCGCCGACGAGCTGCGTGGTGCCACCAAGTTTGTCGGTGAGTTTTTTCCACGTCGTCCAGTCGCCCTCGGCGCAACCGTCCTCGATGCTGACGATGGGATAGTTTTTGCAGAGCTTCACGTAGAAATCCACGAGCTGGTCGCCGGTGAGTTTTTTGCCGCTGCTCTTCTTGAAGACGTAAGTCTCGTTCCCGGTGTAGAACTCCGAGCTGGCCACGTCGAGCGCGAGGAAGATTTCCTTGCCGAGCTTGTAGCCCGCGTCGCCCACGGCCTGCGCGATGGCGTCGAGCGCGGCCTCGGCGCTGCCGAGCTTGGGCGCGAACCCGCCCTCGTCGCCGACGGCGGTGCTCAGGCCCTGCTTTTTCAACACGCTCTTGAGCGCGTGGAAAATTTCCGTGATGGCGCGCAGGCCCTCGCTGAAGGTCGGGAAGCCGTGCGGCATGACCATGAACTCCTGAAAATCAATCGGCGCATCCGAGTGCGCGCCGCCGTTGATGACGTTGGCCATCGGCACGGGGAGCACCTTGGCGTTGGGCCCGCCGAGGTATTTGAACAGCGGCTGGCCGAGCGTCTCGGCGGCGGCCTTCGCGTTCGCGAGCGAGACGGCGAGAATGGCATTCGCGCCGAGCTTGGACTTGGTCTCGGTGCCGTCGAGCTTGAGCATCGTGGCGTCCACGGTGAGCTGGTCGGTCGCGTCGAGGCCGATGAGCTTGGGCGCGATGAGGCTCGTGACATTCTTCACGGCCTTGGTGACGCCCTTGCCGAGGTAGCGCGACTTGTCGCCGTCGCGCAACTCGATGGCCTCGTGCTCGCCGGTGCTCGCGCCGCTGGGCACGGCCGCGCGGCCGGTCACGCCGCTGTTGAGGGTCACGTCCACCTCGACGGTGGGATTGCCGCGCGAGTCGAGGATTTGGCGCGCGTTGATTTCGGTGATGAGGGTCATGGTTGGTGTGTCAGGTTCAGTTTCAATTTCCCAAAAAGCGCGCGCATCTTAGGCGCGGGCGGGGGTGAGTCAAGGCGGCGTCGGCGTTGAAATAGTGCTTCGCGCCGGGCGCCGGGCGCGCTACAACGTCTCGCGACACGCATGAAAAATTATCGCCTCAACCGCCTGTTCAACGCCCGCTCGAACCGCTGCTTCGATGTGGCGGTGGACCACGGCCTTTGCAACGAGCGCGATTTCCTCGAGGGCATCGAGAATCTCGCCAAGGCCGTGCAGACGCTCGTCGGCGCCGCGCCGGACGCCATCCAACTCACCGCCGGCCAGGCGCATTTGCTCCAGTCGCTGCCCGGCCGGAACAAACCCGCGCTCGTGCTGCGCACCGACGTGGCGAATGTTTATGGCACCGCGCTGCCGCGCACGCTCTATAGCCGCATGATCGAGGATCCGGTCGAACAGGCGTTGCGCCTCGACGCGACGTGCGTGGTGGTGAATCTCCTGCGCGTGCCGCAGCAGCCCGAGGTCACGGACCAGTGCCTGCACAACATCATGCGCCTGAAACCGGTGTGCGACCGTTACGGCATGCCGCTGATGGTCGAGGCGCTGGTGTTCGCCGCAAACCAGAAGACCGGCGGCTTCATGGCCGACGGCGACCCCGAGCGCATCCTGCCGCTCGTGCGCCAGGCCGCGGAATTGGGCGCCGACGTCATCAAGACCGATCCCACCGACGACGCCAAGGATTTCCACAAGGTGGTCGAGATCGCCGGGCGCATTCCTGTGCTCGTGCGCGGTGGCGGGCGGGCCGACGACCGCGACGTGCTGGATCGCACGGAAAAACTCATCGCGCAGGGCGCGTCGGGCATCGTGCATGGCCGCAACGTGCTCCAGAACCCGAACCCCGGCGGCATGGTCAGGGCACTGATGGCCGTAATCCACGAGGGCGCCTCGGCGAAAGACGCCGGCGAGCTTTTGAAGAAGGTGGGATGATGCGCCGTCCATTCGCCGCAACTTTTGGCCGCCCCGCGGGTGTCTTCGTGGACACAGCGACGGCCTGATCAACACCAGCCCGGCAAACACTCTCGACGCCCCATGCGACTTCGTCTGATTTTCCCAGTTGTCCTTTGTGTGGGCCTGGCACTGAGCGCGCAAGAAAAGGCGGCGACCAACGCCACCATCCGGGCCGTCACCCTGACCGATGTGATCCAGATGGCCGTCGAGCGCAACCTCGACATCCAGATCCAGCGCTTCACGCCGGACCTCTCGCTCAACGATCTCCGCGTGGCCCTCGGCGGCTACGACCCAAACTTCACCTTCGGCTACACGCACAACTACTCGAAGGTCGGCGGCAGCCTCGACGCCAACAAAAATCCCACGCCCGCGTCCATCTCGGACACCGACTCGTTCAACACCGGCTTCACCGGCATCGTGCCGATCGAGACCGGGATGAGCTACAACTTGTTCGGCAACGTCAGCGAGACCTACGGCAAGACCGGCGCGGGGCAGTTCGACAGCTCGAGCGGACGCATCGGCCTGAGCGTGACCCAGCCGCTGCTGCGGAATTTTCTGACCGACACCACGCGCCTGAACGTTTCGGTGGCGCGCAACCGGCTGAAATATTCCGAGTGGCAGTTGAAGTTCCAGATTATCACCGTCGCCACCGCCGTGGAGACCGCCTACTACGATCTCATCTTCAACCGCGAGAGCGTCAAGGTGCAGGAGAAGGCGCTCGAACTCGCCGAGCGCCTGCTCGCCGACAACAAGAAACGCGTCGAGGTCGGCGCGCTCGCCCCGCTCGACGAGAAGCAGGCCGAGTCGCAGGTCGCGGCGCGCCGATCCGACCTGCTCTCCGCGCAACGCTCGCTCGACGCCGCGCAAAACGCGTTGCGCCGGCTCGTCGGCGACGACTACGCGACGCTCCACGATGTTTACTTCGAGCCGACGGATGCGCTGACGCCGGTCGTGCAGTTTTTCGATGTGCAGGAAAGCTGGCACAAGGGACTCGAGCAGCGCCCCGAAGTCCGGCAGGCGCGGCTGGACCTCGAACGCAACGGCATTCAACTGAAATACTATCGCAACCAGGTTTACCCGCAGCTCGACATCACGGGCAGCTACGGCTTCGGCGCCTCGGGCGGCAAGACGGTCGAATTCAGCGACGCGTTCGACAATTTCCGGCAGGGCAACCGGCCGTTCTGGAGCGCCGGCGCCATCTTCAGCATCCCGCTCGGCAACACCGCCGCCCGCGCCCGGCGCGACTCGGGCAAGCTCTCGGTGGATCAGGCGTTGCTCGTGCTCAAGAAACTCGAACAGGACGTGATGGTCTCGATTGACGACGCGATCAAAACGGCGAAGTCCAACTTCGAGCGCATTGACTCCACCCGCCAGGCCCGCCTCTACGCCGAGGCCGCGCTCGACGCGGAGGAAAAGAAACTCGCCAACGGCAAGAGCACCAGCTTCGTCGTGCTCCAGCTCCAGCGCGACCTCACCTCCGCGCGCTCCGAGGAAATCCGCGCGCTCGCCGACTACAACAAATCCCTCGCCGCGCTGTCGCAGC
>JACQFS010000150.1 GCA_016199935.1 Verrucomicrobiota bacterium | reverse complement strand
ATGCCGGCGCGCTCCGCGTCGTCGTCGCCACGATGGGCCTCGCCGCCGGCATCAATTTTTCCCTCCGCAGCGTCGCGCTCGCCGCCGCGAGCTATCGCCGCGACATGGTTGAGATTCAGATTCGCGCGGATGAAATTTTGCAGATGATGGGCCGCGCCGGACGCCGCGGCATTGACGACACCGGCTATTTTCTCGTCAGCGCCAACGACCTGCGCCTGCGCAACGGCCACGCCGCGCACCTCGCGCGCTGCGGCATCGTGGATTGGAACGCGCTGCTCGGCCTCATGCACGCCGCCAACGCCGCGGGCCGCGATCCGTTTGCCGAGGCGGTGCGCGTGCAGCAGCGGCTTTTTTCCAGCAAGCCCGTCATCCTCGGCGTCGAGGAGTCGCTGAAAAATCCCGACCCGCCGTGCGGCCTCAAGACCGACGCCGAGCGCGCGCGGCACGTGGCCAAAATGGTGCGGCAGATTCTCAACAGCCGCGGCGAATGGGAACCGTGGGCCATGCCGCGCGAAGTCCCCGCCGCCGAGGTGAAGGCGATGACGCCGTTGAGCGAAGGCGAACTGGCGCTGCTCAAGCTCGAAATCAAATCCCGGGGAGCCGCTTCTGCTGACGGTCCGTTTCCCCGGAGCGCGGAGCTCCAACTCCGCGAGAACACACCAACGCGCGGAGCAGGAGCTCCGCGCTCCGACGAAGCGGACGCGCCCGCCACTCCGCACTCCGCACTCCGCACTCCGCATTTGCTCCCCGCCCTCGCCGTCCCGGAGGCGCTGGAAAAGCTCGGCCACGGCACGCTCGTGAAACTGCCCGACGGCACGCACGCGCGCTCCGTCGCCGTCGCGGACATTTTGAACGGCCAGCACGTGCTGCTCGCCAAGTGGGTCCGCAAGCTGACGAACTGGAACGCCCGCGAGACCTCGCTCGAAGCGTGGCGCGAATCCGTCGTGCCGATTCTGGAACGCGAACTCGCCGCGCAGAAGACGCCGGTCGTCGGCTACGAGTATCCGCAACCCAGCGGCGGCGATCCGGCCGTCGGCACCGTGCGCGTGCAGTTGAGCCTCGCGCGACTCCCGCTCAAGGCCGCCGTGGATTCCCACGGCGTCGCGCTGTGGCAGCCGGTCACGCGCGAAGTGGTGCCCGCCGATTGCGCGCGCTGTCCGCTCACGTCCGTCTGCCGCACGCTGTCCACCGCCACGGGCGTGGCGACATTGTGGCGCCGGCTCGGCCTCGTGGATGCCGCGGGCGTGCCGACGCGGCGCGGGCGGGTGATGAGTTTTTTCCAACAGGGCGACGGCCTCGGCATCGCCGCCGCGCTCGAGGACGAAAAATTTCCGATCAACGAATTCATCTACGAGCTGGCGAATCTCCACGCCGGTCATCGTTTCGCGAGCGAGGACACGCGCTGGTCCGGCCGCACCGCCATCGCGTGCCAGCGGACCTACGGCGCGCAGACGATCCCCGGCTATTTGGAAAACGGACTGCCGCCGGAATACGGCGCGGGCGGCGAGGAGATCGCGCAGAGCGTGCATCGCGACCCGTTCAGCAAGCACGCGTGGGCGACGGACTTCATCGGCGCGGGCGACATTGACCGGCTCATCATCGAGTGGCGGTCGATGCTGCGGCAGGTGAGTCATTCACCGCCATTGGAGTGGCCGCGTTGGACCGCGTTGCAGAAAATGGCGAAGGCCATCCTCGAACAAACGGAGTCGCCGACGATGCTGGACCTGCCGGCATTGAGCCAATCGCAGACGAAGCGCGTGGAGCACCGCTTGAGTTTTCGCCGGCACTGATCGGGGAGGAAGTGTTCAGTTTTCAGTATTCAGTTTTCAGAGGGGTGAAAGAGTCAACGGACCGTTTCTGAACACTGAATACTGAAAACTGAATACTTCGGGCCGCTCACTTCTTCGCCCCGTTCGACAGCGTGAGCCCGAGGTCGAAATCCAGATCGAAGCCCTGGCCGTTCGCGCCGATCTTCGGCTGGAGGCGGAGGTTCAGGCCGCCGTTGGCGTCGCCGAGTTGGATGGTCGCGTCACGCCCGGGTTGCGTGGCGATGCTCGGAGCGGAGAGCACGTCCACGCCCTGAATTTTTCCGAGCCGTTGAAGCAGCGAGCGCGTCGCCGCGCCGTCCGTCACGCCGTGGTTGTCCGCGTTGCGGCCGTCGGCCACCATGAGATCCAGCCCCACCTCGGCGAGCGCGACTTCCGGAATGGCAAAAAGTTTCGATTCCATCATCACCGTCGGCTGGCCGTCGGTGCCGTTGACGAGCGTGGGCGTGACGAGCGCGAAGCCGCGCTTGCCGTCCTCCATGAGCCAGCCGCCGGTGACGAAGGACTCGCCGGGCTTGAGTTGCGCCGTGCCCTTGGCCGTCAACGGCGGCGGAGCGGCGGGCGGAGTGTTGGTCGCGCGGGCGGCGACGGTGGCGGTGGTTTGCTTTTCCAAATCGGCGCGCAGCTTGCGCAACGCGGCGGAGTCGGCACGCAGGCGGGCGAGTTCATTCGGATCGCCGGCGCGGGTGGAGAGCGCGGCGTTTTGGCGGCGGAGCCTTTCCAACTCCTCGAGCGCGGCGCGGGCGTCGGCGAGTTCCTGGCGCAGCGCGGCATTCTCGGCGCGCAGGCGCTGGAGTTCCTGATGCTCGCGGACGAGGAAAAAAATCGCGCCCGCGGCAATCGCGGCGACGATGACCAGAAGGAGCGTGCGGGGTTTGTTCACGGTGCGTTCACTTTGCGGCGGATGGAGCCGGGATTCAAGGGTGAGTAATGAGTGAGGAGTAATCCGTAAATGAAGGCGGCTCCGTCGGCGGTTACGGATTACTCCTCACTCATCACTTCCTTGGGTGAAACTTCCGGTGCACCTCGCGCAGCCGGCCGCCGGTCACGTGCGTGTAAACCTCCGTCGTGCTGATGCTCGCGTGGCCGAGCATCTCCTGGATGACGCGCAAATCCGCGCCGTGTTCGAGCAGGTGCGTGGCGAAGCTGTGCCGCAGCATGTGCGGCGTGATGTTTTTTTCGATGCCCGCGAGCCGCGCGCGTTTCTTGATGCGCGCCCACATCGTGGTCTGCGCGAAGGGCGTGCCGCGTTTGGTGAGGAAAACATTACCCGGCGACTTCGGCGTGACGAGTTTCGGCCGGCCAGCCGCGAGGTAACGCTCGATGGCGGCGACAGCCACCCTGCCCACGGGCACGACGCGCTCCTTGTTGCCCTTGCCGATGACATTCACGAAGCCGGCCTCGAGATGAAGCTGCTCGATGCGCAGCCCGCGCAACTCCGCGAGCCGCAGCCCGGACGCGTAGGCGAGCTCGACGATCGCCTGCACGCAGAGCGCGGCGGGCGTCTCGGGCGGGATGGGCCGGAGCAGCCGCTCGATGTCCTCGGCGGTGAGCGCCCTGGGGAGATGCTTCCAACGCGACGGCAGCGAGAGGTTTTCCGCGACGTTCACGGGCAGATGTTTCTCCAGCTCGCAGAATTTGAAGAACGCGCGGAACGCGGCGATCTCGCTGTAGATGCTCGCGGCCGTGAGCCGGCGGGTGGAAGTTTTCTCCTCGTGCTTGAGGCCACGCTGCCGCTCGTGCGCGAGATAATCCATCAGGTGCGGCAACTCGACCGCGCGCCAGTCGGCGAGATTTTTTTTCTCCGCCCACTTCACGAATCGGCCGAGCGCGAGCGCGTAGGTCTTCTGCGTGTGCTCCGCCTGCCCGCGCTCGTGGCGGAGGTAGAAAAGAAAATCTTCGACGAGGGCGTGCACACTTTACAGGCTCCTGCCCGTGAGCCGCTCATACGCCTCCAGATATTTTGCCTGCGATTTCGCGACGATGTCCGCGGGCAGCGCGGGCGCGGGCGGGGTCTTGTCCCACGTCAGCGTCTCGAGGTAGTCGCGCACGAACTGCTTGTCGAAACTCGGCTGGCCCTTGCCCGGCGAGTATTGGTCCGCCGGCCAGAAGCGCGACGAGTCGGGCGTGAGCACCTCGTCAATGAGGATGAGCTTCCCGTCGAGCAGGCCGAACTCGAACTTCGTGTCCGCGATGATGATGCCGCGCTGCCGCGCGTAATCGCGGGCGAACTTGTAAATCTTCAGGCTCAGGTCGCTCGCCTGTTCCGCGATGGCGGCGCCGAGTATTTTCTTCGCCTCGTCGAAGGAAATGTTTTCGTCGTGGCCCGACTCGGCCTTGGTGGACGGCGTGAAGATCGGCTCGGGCAATTCCGACGACTCGACCAATCCCGCCGGCAGCGGAATGCCGCAGACGGTTTGCGACTTCTTGTATTCCTTCCAGCCCGACCCGGCGAGGTAGCCGCGCACGATGCACTCGATGGCGAGCGGTTGCGCCTTTTTCACGATCATGCTGCGGCCCGCGAGCTGCGCGGCGTAGGGCTGGAGCTTCGCGGGCAGCGGGTCGTTCGCGCGGGCGACGCGGTGGTTGGGCACGAGCTTCTCGGTCTGGTCGAACCAGAAGTGGGAAATCTGCGTGAGCACCTCGCCCTTGCGCGGGATGCCGTTGGGCATCACGCAGTCGAAGGCGGAAATGCGGTCGCTGGCGACGAAGAGGAAGCTGTCGCCGAGATCGAAGACTTCGCGGACCTTGCCGCTCTTGACCTTCGTGATGCCGGGCAAATCGAGTGAAAGCAGCGTGTTGTCAGACATGGGCGCGGATGGTGCGGGGCGAAAAGGAAAATGCAAAATGTAAATTGCGGGGAGTGCGCCTCGCACGGGCGTTAAAACTTCGGACACGCGGAACCTCTGAATGGACAGCCCGGCGCGTTTCCCGCGTCATCAGCCACACAATCCTGATCGCCGTGGTAGTTCGGTGACGCGAATCCGTTTCGAAATTTCCCGGCTTGGGCCCGTGTTGCCAGCGCCGCTTAGTCTTGCATAAAGGATTCACACTGTAAAAAATCCCAGTCATGTCTCACGACCCCCGCCTCGTCGAAGCGTGCGCTTACTTGCGCTCCCTGACTCCGGCCCGTTCCCTGGCCGATATTGCCGATCTGCTGAACTGCGCGCGTTCCACCGTTCACGAACTGGAAAAAGAGGCGACTGCGGCTGGATTGCTGATCACTCGCCATGAGTTCGACCCCCACGGACGCGTCTCGCCAGCGCGGCGCGCCGAACTTAAACGCCTACAGATTTATGAAAAGCTACGCGACCGGCTTCGCACCTGTTCCCCGCCCGCTGAGGACGGCAGCAAACGATTGTTTCGTGAACTTTATATCCTGCCGGCAAAGGAAGGCGTGGAGCGGAAGGAAATGGATCAACGGCTCGGTGCTTTCGCCGAGGAGGCCGCCCTCGTGGTGTATAAAATCCTCAAAGCGTCCAGTTGCGCTGGCGTCACATGGGGAACCACTCTTGGGACGGTGATCCGCAGGATGGCTAGCATCTCGCCTTCGCAAGATCATCCACGCGTCAGCGTGATCCCTACCTGTGGCGAACCGCTGGGTTCGGGCCTGCAAATCAATTCCTCTACCTACCTCGCCGCGGAGTTAACCAAAGCGTTGCGTGGCAACGAGCGAGATATCGTTTCCTTGTCAGGCGTGCCGGTCGTCATTCCGCGCGAGTTCCATCGCGATCCGGTTGAACTGGCGGCCATACAAAAGTTCATTCATTCCGCACCCGGCTATCGCAAGGTATTCGGTTTCGATCCGAACCGTCTGGACGGAGACGCTTCCCTGCATCAGTTGGATACGATCCTTACCAGTGCCTCACGGCTCACCAAGCCTTTCGCCATGTCGGGCACCGAACTCTGGCGCATTGCCGGCATCGAGCCCACCGAGTTCCAGCAGTTCGTCCTCGGCGATGTCGGCGGTGCGTTGCTGCCACGCTTGACGCCGGAACAAATGAAGTCGCCCAAATTCAAGCACGAGCTCGAAGAGTTTGACCGCATCCGCAAAACCTGGATGGGGTTGCAGTGGGAGCATCTCCATAAGGTCGCCCGACGCCAACCCGCGGCAAAGACCGGGAAGCCAGCCGATTATCCGGGTGTCGTCGTGCTCGCGATTGATCGCGACAAGACGGACGTGGTGCTGAGAGCCGTGAAGCTGGGGCTCCTCAACACCTTGATTTGCGACTCCGACCTGGCGCTTGGAATCCACGCGGTTCTCGCGAAATGAATACATCAAAGAACACGGATGCGATGATATTCAAAGTGAGCGGGGGAAAATTGTCCGCTCGTCTCCCTACTCGGCGAACAAGGGGCGCGCCTAGCTGACTTTACTCCGGGAGCGCACGTGGTCTAAATCGACTCGTCACCAGCAACGACTCGAATTTATGAGCCACCAACCCAAAAAGAATTCCGTCGCGGCGCAATCCGCCAAATCTGCAGCCAGTCGCCGCGGCGAAGCGACCAAGACGGCACGAACCCAGCCATCCCTGCTAGTCAATGTCAACGGGGCCACCGTCACAGTAGATCCCAGCAAACCCAGCACCATCGAAATCGCCGGCGCGATCGTCCAGGTGGACCCCGGCAAATCTGGTCCGACAATCACCATCAAAACCACAGGAAAAACAACGCCGGCGCCTCCGGCCCCGGTTTCGGAACCCGGAAGCCATCCCATGTTTACGGCGGCATTCAAAATACTGCGGGAATGGTGGAAATCGGAAGGATCGTAAATCGCCTTTACGGACGGAAAGCCGCAATTTGGAATTTTCATTCCCGAACTTGTCGCTAACCTACCGCCCATGAATTTCCTCGTGACCGGCGGCGCCGGGTTCATCGGATCGCATGTGTGTGAAGCGTTGCTGCGCGAAGGCCACGGCGTGTGGGCCTTCGACAGCCTCCACCCGTTTTATCCCACCGCCGCCAAGGAGCGGAACCTCGCGGAGATCCGCGCAGCGGGCGGCAATTTCAACTTCGTCCTCGGCGATCTCGCGGAGCCGACCGCGCTGCGCAACCTTTTCGCCAACGTCCGCTTCGACCAAGTCATTCACCTCGCCGCGCTTGCGGGCGTGCGCCCGAGCCTGATGGAGCCGGAGTCGTTTCAGCAGATCAACGTCGAGGGCACCGTGAATCTGCTCGAAGCCGCGCGCCATCGCGGCGTGCGCAAAGTCACCATCGCCTCCACGTCGTCCGTCTATGGCGTGAATGAAAAGGTGCCGTTCGCCGAGAGCGACCCGACGCTGCGCATCATCTCGCCCTACGCGGCGAGCAAGCTCGCGTGCGAGGCGCTCGGTCACGCCTACCATCACGTCTACGGCATGGACATCGTGTGCCTGCGTTTCTTCACCGTGTATGGCCCGCGCCAGCGGCCCGACCTCGCGGTGCACAAGTTCGCCAAGCTCATCGCCGCCGGCAAACCCATCCCCGTCTTCGGCGACGGCTCGACCGCGCGCGACTACACCTACGTGAGCGACACGGTGCAGGGCGTGCTCGCCTGCACGCGCAAGGAATTCGGCTACGACATCTTCAACCTCGGCGAATCGGAAACGGTGACGCTCAGCCGGCTCATCGAGCTGCTCGAACAATCGCTCGGCAAGAAGGCCATCATCGAACGCCTCCCGCTCCAGGCCGGCGACGTGCCGATCACCTACGCGGACATTTCGAAAGCGCGGAAGCATCTCGGCTACAATCCCGGCGTGAAGATCGAGGACGGCATCCGGAAATTTGTGGAGTGGTTCAAGAGGCAGTCCGCCGCCTGAAGCCGCGTGAAATTCCTGCCGTTCATCCGCCGCTGGTCGCCCCTCACGTTCCTCCTCGCCGCGCTCGCGGCGCGCGCGACCGAGCCCGCGCCCTTCACCGTCGTCCCCGACTGGCCGAAGCTCACGAGCGACGCGCCACTCGGCCAAGTTTCCGCTCTCGGCGTGGATTCGCGCGACCACATCTTCGTCTTCAGCCGCCGCGAGCGCACGTGGGCCGATGCGATGGGAAAAAATCTCGGCCAGCCCGTTCGCAACGCCGCCGTGCTCGTGCTCGACCGCGACACGGGCGCGCTGCTCGAATCGTGGGGCACGAATTTTTTCTGGCTCCCGCACGGCCTTACGGTTGACCACGCGGACAACGTGTGGCTCACCGATGTTGCGCGGCATCAGGTTTTCAAGTTCACGCGCAATGGAAAGCTGCTACTCACACTCGGCGAAGCCGGCAAGCCGGGCGACGACGCGGGCCATTTCAACAAACCCACCGACGTGGCCATCGCAGGTGACGGCACGTTTTACATCAGCGACGGCTACGGCAACGCGCGCGTGGCGAAGTTTTCTGCGGAAGGAAAGTTTCTGAAATCGTGGGGCACGCACGGCAACGCGCCCGGCCAGTTCAACACCCCGCATGGCATCGCACTCGACCGCGCCGGCCGCGTGCTCGTGGCCGATCGCGGCAACGCCCACGTGCAGGTCTTCGATGCCGACGGAAAATTTCTCGCCGAGTGGAAGGGCGCGGCGCTCGGCCGCCCGTGGGCCATCACGGTCGCGTCCGACGGCTCGATCTTCGTCGTGGACGGCGGCGACCAGACGAAGGGCGCGCCCGACCGCTCGCGCGTGCATCGCGTCAGCGAGAGCGGGAAAGTGATCGAGACCTTCGGGTCCTACGGTTCGGGCGCGGGCCAGTTCATCTGGCCGCACGACGTGGCGGTGGCGCGCGACGGCTCCGTGTTCATCGCCGAGGTGACCGGGATGCGGGTGCAAAAATTTACCCACCAGCCGTCGCGCTAAATTTTCCGTCGCTCTCGACACTTCACCACGCGGCCCGTAGGCTCCGCCGCGTTCCCTGCGGGGAAACTCATGGCCAACCCGACCCAACTGCTTCGCGAACTGATTGCGCTTCCGAGCGTCAATCCCGCCTTCCTCCCGGCGGGCCACGCGCACGCGGGCGAGCATCTGGTCGCCGCGTTTCTCACCGCCACGGCGGCACGCCTCGGGCTGGCCGTCGAGCTTCAGGAAGTTTTTCCCAACCGGCCGAACCTGCTCGCGCGCCTGCTCCCGTCGGGCCGCGTGCAGCAACGCGTGGTGCTCGCGCCGCACATGGACACGGTGGGCGTGACGAGCGACGCGCAGTTCAAGCCGGTGGTGAAGAACGGAAAAATTCACGGCCGCGGCGCGTGCGACACGAAGGGCTGCGTGGCCGCGATGCTCACAGCCGTCGCGCTCGTGGCGGAAAAAAAGAAACGGCCGCAGCACACGGAGATTGTTTTCGCCGGCCTGATTGACGAGGAGAACGGCCAGTGCGGCTCGCACGCGCTCGCGGACAGCGGCTTCACGGCGGACCTCGCGATCGTCGGCGAGCCGACACGGCTCAAAGTCGTGACCGCGCACAAGGGCGACTTGTGGCTGCGCTTCGAGACGCGCGGACGCGCGGCGCACGGCGCGGAGCCGCATCGCGGGAAAAATGCCGTGCATGAAATGGCGCGCGTGGTGGACGTGCTCGAGACGGAATACGCGGCGCAACTCCGCAAGCGGAAGCACGCGCTGCTAGGCTCCGGCACGATCAACGTCGGCGCGATGCGCGGCGGCGTGCAGGCGAACATCGTGCCTGACCGCTGCGAGATGATCGCGGACCGACGCACGTTGCCGGGCGAGACGGAGGCCGGCGTGCGCCGCGAGATCGGCGCGCTGCTGCGGCGTCACGGCCTGCGCGCGACGCTCGCCGACAGCCGCGACAATCCGTGCTTCGCGCTCGAGACGAATCCGAAGCTGCCGCTCGTGCAACGGCTCATGGCCGTGGCCGGCCAGAGAGCGCCGGAGGGCGTGAATTATTTTTGCGACGCGTCGGTGCTCGCGGCGGGCGGGACGCCGAGTGTGGTCTTCGGTCCCGGCGACATCGCGCAGGCGCATACGGCGGACGAGTGGATTTCCGTTCGCGAACTGGAGCGCGGGACGCGGATGCTTGCGGAGTTTTTGCTTTCGTTGCCATGAGTGACCCGCAGCCTACCGTCACCGTCATCATCGCCGCGCGTCCCGGACAGGAGGAGGTGAAGGCCGCGAACGCCGCGCGCCGGTTTGATTATCCGGCGGACAAACTGGAAATCATCATCGCGCGCGGCACGCAGCCTTCGGTGCAGCGCAACGCGGCGACGCGCGTGGCGAAGGGCGATTGGATTTACTTTCTCGACGACGACTCGGTCGCGCCCGCGGACAACCTGCGCCGCGCGCTGCCGCGGCTCGCGCAGCCGAATGTGGTGATGCTCGGCGGTCCGAACCTTTGCCCCGACGACGCGCCGCCGCATCAGCGGGCGTTCGCGGAGGTGATGGCGGCGTGGCTGGCGTTCGGGCCGAGCCGCGCGCGCTACACGCCGGTCGGCGCGCTGCGCGAGTCGGGCGAGAAGGAACTCATCCTGTGCAACCTGATGATGAAGCGCGCGGAGTTTCTCGCGGCCGGCGGCTTCGACGAGTCGCTTTACCCGAACGAGGAGAACGCGCTGATGGACGAACTCGTCCGACGCGGCGGCAAACTTCTGTATGACCCGGGGTTCATCGTGCATCGCTATCCGCGCCGGACTTTGAACTCGTTCTCGAAGATGCTGGTCAACTACGGGCGCGGCCGCGCCGAGCAGTTCCGCCTGCATCCGACGCCCGGCTCCGCGATGAATTTTGTGCCGCCACTTTTTGTGCTCTACCTCGTCGCCGCGCTCGTGAGCGTGCCGCTGCATCGCGGGTGGGCGTTCGTGCCGCTGGTGCTTTATCTCGGCGCGGTGCTGGCGCAGGCGGCGCAATCGCAGCGGCGCGCGTTGAGCCATCTGTTGCGCGTGGTGCCGCTCATCGCGCTGACGCACATTTTTTACGGCCTCGGTTTTTGGAAGGGCCTGTTCACGAAACTGAAGCCGCCCGGCGTGCCGGCGAACGTCCCCGTTTTTCTCGAAAGAATTCCCCCGCATGAGTGACTTTAAAAATTCCTTCTTCCGCCAGAGCGGCTGGATGGTGATCGCGACGACGGCGAGCGGCGTGCTGTTTTTTCTCGTGCACAAGTTCGCCGGGAAAATGCCGAAGGCGGAATACGGCGTGTTCACGACGCTGCTGCAGGTGATTAACCTGATGGGCATCCCGTCGGGCGCGCTGGCCACGGTGTTCGCGCAACAGGCCGCGGGCGCGGTGAGCGACGCGGACCGGCGGCAGCTCGCGGGCACGGTGCGCGCGGTGGCGCTCGGGACGTTCGGCATCTGGCTGGTGATGGCGGCGGGCGCGCTGCTTTTTCAGGGACAAATTTTGGAGCAACTGAAAATCACGCACGCGTCCGCGCTGTGGATCACACTCGTGTTTGCGCTCTCGCAACTCTGGCTGCCGATCGCGACGGGCGTGCTGCAAGGGACGCAAAACTTTCTCTGGCTCGGCGGCTCGGCGATCGTGAACAGCGGGATCCGGCTCGCGGCGGTGTTCGTGATCGTGGTGCTGCTCGGCGGCGGCGCAGCGGGCGCGATGGGCGCCGCGCTCGCGGGCATGGCGGTGGCGATGGGGCTGGCGGCGTGGCAGGCGCGCGGCGCGTTCGCCGGACCGCGCGATCCCTTCGACGCGCGGGCGTGGCTGCGGCGGGTGCTGCCGCTGACGTTCGGACTGGGCGCGGCGATGTTCATGTTGAGCGCGGACATGATCGTGGTGCAAAGCGTCTTCGACAAGGAGCAGACCGGCTATTACGCGGCGGCGGGCATGATCGGGCGCGCGCTGATTTTTTTTACCGCCCCGCTGACGATGGTGATGTTCCCCAAGATCGTGCAGAGCGCGGCGCGCGCGGAGAAGACGGACGTGCTGGGGCTGACGGTCGGGGTGACGGCGCTGATGGGCGCGTGCGCGGCGGGATTATGCACGCTGTTTCCGACGCTGCCGCTGCGGATCATTTACGACGCGACGTTCATCGAAAAGGCCGGGCCGCTGGTGCCGTGGTTCGCGTGGTGCATGGCGCCGCTGACGGTGGCGATCGTGCTGATCAACAACCTGCTGGCGCGGCAGCGGTTCGCGGCGGTGCCGTGGCTGGTGGCGGTGGCGGTGGGCTACGGGATCGCGCTGCGGATGTTCGCGACTAGCTTCGAGCACGTGATCGCGGTGATCGGGGTGTTCAGCGTGATCCTGCTCGGAGTGTGCTCGTGGTTCAGTTGGCGCAAGTAAACCTGCTCACTCGCGGCCGCGGCGCGGGACGGGCGCGCGCATTTTCCGGTAAATCCACGAGTCCAAGGGCGCGAAAAATTTCAGCACCGGCCGCAGCGGCGAATACACCAGCCGCAACCGGATCACCGAGAGCAGCATGGTGAACGACGTGCGGCCGAGCGCGACCTTGGATCCCGTCTTGTCCGTCCACTCCGTGGGCACTTCGCGCACGCGAAAGCCGGCGCGGAGGAGCGAGTAGAGGAGATTGATGTCGAAGGCCATGTCGGCGATGCGGAGCTGGCCGTGAATTTTCTCGATGGCCTCGCGCTTGATCACCTTCGCGCCGCATTGCGTGTCGCGAATGCTCATCCAGAAAAGTCCCTGCACGATGGCGTGGAAGCACCGACTGGCGAAGCGCCGCCGGCCCGTCTGCGCCTGGTGCAGCACGGCGCCTTCGATCCAGCGCGAACCGACGACGCAGTCGGCCCCGGTGGCGGCGAGTTGCTTCACGAGATCGTGAAACGACGCGGGCCCAGTGGCGCCGTCGGCATCGACGTAGCCGATCAGGTCGGCGAGCGGCGCGAGCTTGAGGCCCTCGATGAGCGCGCCGCCCTTGCCGATGGGTTCGGCAAAATCCAACGCGCTGATCGCGCTGAACTCGCGCCCGGCCTCGCGCACGACGTCCAGCGTGCGGTCGCGGCAGCCGTTGAGAATGACGACGAGTTGGAACTTGCCCGGGAAATTTTTCTGGAAGTAGGCGGCGTAGTCGCGCAGCACGGGACCGATCCGCTGCTCCTCGTTGTAAGCAGGGATCAACAGCAACAGGCTCGGCAGCGCCTCGGGCACGCGGGGTGTGTAGCGGAAGCCTTTGGGGAATGCAATCGTCCGCGGAGGCTCAGCCCGGCACGCAAGCGGAGGAGGGCTTGTCTTTTACCCGACGGCTGCGCAGACTCGCCCCCATGTCGGAAATCGCCAAATTTGTTCATCACGGAGCCGCGAAGGTCACCGCCCTCACCCTGCGCAAGGTCCACAAGAAACTGCCGCTGTTGAAAGTCGAGTTCGCGCAAATCAATGCGCCGAAATTTCCGCACCTGGTGGACCAGCTCGAATTTCTGGCCGACGTGGTGGAGGACTACGCCGAGGGCAAGGCGGACGAACTGCCGCTGACCGCGGCGGCCGAGTCGGTCTTCGCGCTGGCCTACGCGCACCGGCAGCTCGACCTCATTCCCGACTCGAACCCCGACTACGGCTACGCGGATGATTCGTCCGTGGTGCGCTGCGTGTTGATGGAGCACGAACGGGTGTTCGCGGATTACGCGCAGCAGCACGGGTTGAGCTGGTCCAAGATCACGGTCAAGCCCTGAGCCAGCCGCGTGGGCTCCTCACCACACCTCGACCGGCCCCTTCGGCACCGGGATCGCTTCGCGCCGCGCCACCGCCGGCTCCTCCCGCATGAACGAAGCAACCATCGGCGCGAGCCGGTGGCGCGCGAGCAGTTCGCCGTGTTCGTCAACGAACGGCGCGCGCCAGCGGAGGTAGGCCGTGAGAATTTCCTCAAACTCCGCGCGCCGCGAGAGCAGCACGATGCGCTTGTTGAACTCGGCCGCCGGCCCAAACCGCTTCGCATACCACGGGCCCACCTTGCGGAACATCCGGCAACCGTGCGCTTCCCCGAACACTTCCACCATCAGGTCGAGATGCCGCGTCATCACCCGGAGGCGCTCGCTGAACAGCGGCTCGGGCGGCTGGGTGCCCGTGTCGAGAAATTCGCGCGTGTGCCGGAAAATCCACGGGTTGTAAAATGCGCCGCGGCCGATGCTCACGCCGGCGCACCCGGTTTCGTCGAGCATGAGCCGGGCGGCCTCGGGCGTCGTGATGTCGCCGTTGCCGATCACCGGGACGGATTTCACGGCGCCGACGACGGCACGGATGCCGGCGAGGTTGACCCGGCCGCCGAAGCCCTGCTCGCGCGTGCGGCCGTGGACGAAAATGGCGGCCACGCCGACGTCCTCGAGCGCGCGCGCCAGTTCGGGCGCCGAAAGATTTTCCTCATCCCAACCGAGCCGCATCTTGGCGGTGACGGGAATTTTTACGGCGTCCACCATGCCCCTGACCAGCGCCGCAGTGCGGTCGAGTTCGGTCATCATCGCCGAGCCGCCGCCGACGCGGCAGACTTTGCGGACGGGACAGCCCATGTTGATGTCCACCGAGGCGAGGCCGCGCGCTTCGAGCACAACCGCGGCGTCGCGCATTTCTTCCGGAACGGATCCGAAAAGCTGGACGGCCAGCGGAGCGTCGGCGGGCGTGGTCTCGATGAGTTTGAGGGCCTTGGGGTTTTGCTCGAGCAACGAGCGGGCGTTGACCAGGTCGGTGGTGCACAAGTCCAGGCCGCCGAGTTCCCGCAACGCGAGCCGGAAGGGCAGGTTGGTGTAACCCGCCAGGGGCGAAAGAAAGAGGTTGGACTTGAGTTCGAGCGAACCGATGCGCACGCCGACATTAGAGCAAACACCGGCCGATTGCAGAAGGAAGATATTGCCGAACGCCGGACAACCTCCCGCGGGTAGTTTCCCGCAAAGTCCAAGCACCGAAACGCGAGTGGGAAGCGGCTCGATTTCTCACCCCTTGAATCTGCCAACCATGCCCCTCACACCGAGCGCCGGCACCGGTTCTGAAATCGTTGCAAGTCACGTCGCCACAGGCCGGACGAAAAAAAGTGTTGTCAAGCAGGACACCTTTGCCTAGTTTCGCGGCAAATGCACCGTTTTTGGTGCTGGGTAAACGGTATTTTACCCGCAAAAAGCACAAAAACGAAACAAACCAAAAATCGCAAGAGGAACCAAAAAATGAAGGTTAACAAATGGACAATCGGGCTGGCCGCCGCTGGTGTGGTCAGTCTCGCGTCGGTCGCGCGGGCGGATGACAAGCCCACGCTCAGTCCGCTGAACACGGCGGTCTCATCCACAATCCTCAGCGGATATGTGGACACGTCAATGCAGTGGAACATCGGTCCGGATCGGGCCAACTTGGGGCCCGCCGCCGCTTACAGCGGTGGTGCCTTCGGCAAGGCGGACGGCTTCAACCTCAACGTGGTCAAGATCTCCCTGGAGAAGCCACTGGACGACAACGGTTGGGCGGCCGGCTACAAGGTTGATCTGGTTTACGGACCGGATGCGGCCGCGCTCGGAACTGGCTTCGGCTCCAACATCAAGCAGGCCTACGTGGCGCTGCGCACTCCGGTGGGCAACGGCATTGACTGGAAGATCGGCGTGTTCGACACGATCATCGGCTACGAAGTCTTTGACGCGTCCAGCAACCCGAACTTTACCCGTTCGGCTGGCTACGGCATCGAACCGACGACCCACACGGGCGTGCTCGGCACCTACAAGATCGTTGACAATGTCTCCGTCACGGCTGGCATCGCCAACACCATGGGACCGGTCATCAACGCCCGCTCAGGTCGTGTGGACGCCAACGGCTTGGTCCAGACGTCGCACAAGACGTATATGGCTGCGTTGTCCCTCACCGCTCCCGAGAGCATGGGCTTCCTCAAAGGCTCGACGTTCTACGCCGGTGTCATCGACGGTTTCGGTGGCAGTGCGACCTACAACACAGTCAACTACTACGCGGGCATCACGCTCGCAACGCCGGTTGCTGGTTTGACGGTCGGCGCCTCGGCTGACTACGTGAACGGGGTCATTTTCCCCGCTGGTGGCGTGCCTCCCACGTCGAACGAAGCCACCGCGCTCGCGCTCTACGCCTCGTTCAAAATGGACAAGTGGAGCTTCCACGGCCGTGCTGAGTATTTTCAGGGCGGCGATGTGGCGGCGTTCCGCGTAGGTCCGAACGCGTCGGGATACGCGTTCACCGCCACGATTCAGTATGACCTCTGGGCGAATGTTCTTACCCGCCTTGAGCTCCGCTGGGACCGTGCGCGCCACGACGCGGACGTGTTCGGCAGCACGGTTGCCTTGCCCGCCGGCGGCGTCTCCGACAACGCCTACACGGTCATCGCGAACGTCGTTTACAAGTTCTAATCAGGCTCCTGCCTGACCCAGCCCCTTTCGGAAACGGAAGGGGTTTTTTGTTGCCCAAATCGAACGGCCGCTCAATCCGCTTCCCCATGCGCATCCGCCACGTGCGTGCAGACCCCGCGCTTGCTCGAGGCGACGAACTCCAGCATCGCCCGTGCAACGTCACTGGTAAATCGTAGCTCCGCCACCGCCATGGCGTTGTGCATGTTCTGCCCGCTGCGGAAGAGCACGTGGTAGAGCTTCTTTAACTCCAGCCGCTCCTCCGTGCCGAATCCGGCGCGCCGCAACCCGACCACGTTCAGCCCGCAAATGCCGTTGCCCCCGCGCGCGATCGTAAACGGCGGCAGATCCTTGCTGATCGCCGAGCCGCCCTGCATCAGCGCCAGCGTGCCGATGCGCACAAACTGATGCACCAGGCAGTTGCCGGAAATGAAGACGCGATCCGCCACGCTCACGTGCCCGCCCAGCAGCGCCCCGTTCGCGAGAATCACGTGATCACCCACGCGGCAGTTGTGCGCCACGTGCGCGTGAGCCATCAGGAAATTCTCCGAGCCGATCACCGTCGCCTCCTCGATCTTGCTCGACCGGTGCACCGTGAAGTGCTCGCGGAACACGTTGTTCGCGCCCACGATCAGCCGCGTCGGCTCGTCCTGGTATTTCAAATCCTGCGGCGCGTCGCCGATCACGCAGCCGGTGTGAAACCGGTTCCCCTCACCGATGCTAGTGTGCCCCGTCAGGTGGACGTGCGGCCCGACGACACAGTTTGCGCCCACGCTCACGTGTTCATCGATGACGGCGTAGGGCCCGACGCGCACGGACGGATCAAGCTGCGCGCCGCGATGAACGATGGCCGTGGGATGAATCATGGGGCGGTGGAAGTTCGTTGCCGGATTTTTTCGATGCTCGAAATGTGCGCGCGATTGGAATTCATCCGACCTTCAGGATCAAGCATCCAGCATCACGAGTGAAAGTATCCCAGTTCCCGCAGCGACACCCAGTCCTTCGACCTCTGCTCGCTGCGCCGGCCGAGGATCACGTGGTCCAGCACGTCGATCTTGAGCAACTGCCCCGCGCGGATCAGGTCGCGCGTCACCTTGATGTCCGCCTCGCTCGGCGTCGGGTCGCCGCTGGGATGATTGTGCACGAGCACCAGCGCCGCGGCGTTGGCGGTGATGGCCGCCTTGAACACCTCGCGCGCGTGGACCAGCACCGCGTCGAGCGTGCCCTGCGAAATCACCTCCAGCCGCAACAGCCGCCGCCGCGTGTTCAGCAGCACGGCGTGCAACGTCTCCACCGCCATCAGCCGGCACTCCTCGCGCATCAGGTCCGCGATCGCGTCCGGCGTGTCGAGCGCGGGCAGCTCCGGCCGCAGCTCCGTCGCCATCCGTTGCGCCAGCGTGAACGCCGCCTTGAGCGCGATCGCCTTGTCGCGCCCCACGCCCTTCACCTGCCGCAGGTCGTCCACCGACGCCTTCGCGAGCGACGCGAGTGAGCCGAATCTTTTGAGCAACTGCTCCGCCACGTCCACCGCCGAGACACCCTTCATCCCCGTGCGCAGCAAGATGGCGATCAACTCCGCGTGCCGCAGATTTTCCGCGCCCACCGCGAGCAACCGTTCCCGCGGCCGTTCCTGCGCGGGCATTTCGCGGATGAGGAGGGAGGACATGGGTTGGTTAAATCACACTGCACGCAGCGCGTCGAGCGGGGAAAGTTACTGAGCTGGTCCGTTGTCCGTTGTCAGTAGTCCGTCGAAGTCCCCGATCCGGCTGTGGCAACGACTGACCACTGACTACTGACCACTGACTACTTCCGCTTCCCCTTCCCCACCACGAACCGTTCAAACTCATGCATCAGGTGCGGCGCGACGCGCGCCGTGAACCGCGCCTGCGCCCCGGTGTAGTCGCGCTCCACCACCTGCCCCACCGCGTGCAGCTTCGCGATCACCGCCGAGCTTTCATGCGGCACCGCCAGCTCCACGAGTTCGCGGATCGGCCGCAGCATCGTGCCGAGGTGGCCGAGCAGTTCATCAAAGCCGGCGCGCGTCTTCGCCGACACGCCCACGCTGTTCGTTGGAAATTTTTCCTGGAACGCGTTGAGCCGCTCGCGTCCCTCGAAGCGGTCCACCTTGTTGAAGACCATCAGCACCGGCTTCTCCGCCGCGCCGATTTCGCGAAGCACCTCGTCCACCGCCACGATCTGCTCCTCGACCTTCGGATGGCTCAGGTCCACCACGTGCACCAGCAGGTCCGCGTTGACGACCTCCTCGAGCGTCGCCTTGAACGACTCGACCAGCTTGTGCGGCAGTTTGCGGATGAAACCCACCGTGTCGGACAGCAGCACGTTTTGGTTCGTCGGCAGCCGCAGCCGGCGCGTCGTCGGGTCCAGCGTGGCGAACAGTTTGTCCTCTGCGAGCACCTCCGCGCCCGTGAGGCTGTTGAGCAAGGTGGACTTGCCCGCGTTCGTGTAGCCGACGATGGACGCCAGCGGCCACTGCGTCCGTTGCCGGCCCGCGCGCTGCGTCAGCCGTTGCTGCCGGACTTTTCCCAGCTCGCCGGAAATTTTTTCGATGCGCTCCTGCACCTTGCGCCGGTCGCTTTCGAGCTGCGACTCGCCCTCGCCGCCGCGCATCCCGATGCCGCCCGACTGCCGCGAGAGGTGCGTCCAGAAACGCGTGAGCCGTGGCAGCAGATGCTGCAACTGCGCCAGCTCCACCTGCAGCTTGCCCTCGCGCGTGCGCGCGCGCCGCGCGAAGATGTCGAGGATCAGCTCCGTGCGGTCGAGAATCTTGCACGCGAAAACTTTTTCGAGATTGCGGCTCTGGTTCGGGCCGAGCTCGTCATCGAAGATCACCGTGTCCACCGCGTCGGCCGTGCATTGCGCGGCGAACTCCTCGGCCTTGCCCTTGCCGATGAACGTGGCCGACACCGGCGCGTCGAGCCGCTGCCGCCCGGTGCCGACGACCTCCGCGCCTGCGGTCTGCGCGAGCTGCGTGAGTTCGTCGAGCGAATCGGTCGTCTCCCACTCGGGGCGCGACTTCAGCTCCACGCCCACGAGGAACGCGCGTTCTGTCCGACGCTTTTTTTCAGTTGAAACCAGGGCCTTCACAATTCAAAGGACCGCGACGCTAGCACAACGTCGAATCGCGCGGAAGCCTGCGCCGGTCATCGCGTGCGAGCTTGCAACACGCGCTCGGCGGTGGCGCGCGGCGTTTCGTCTTCGGCGATGTCCAGCCACTGCGGCGCGAGTTGGCGGCGGAACCACGTGAGCTGCCGTTTCGCAAACTGGTGCGTGCGGATTTTCACCAGCCCGATGGTTTCGGCCAGCCCGCGTTCGCCGCGCAAATGTTCGACGACCTGCCGGTAGCCGATGGCCTGCATCGCGGTGCGGTTCTGTTCCAGCCCGCGCGCGAGCAGGGCGCGCGTTTCGTCCACGAGGCCGCGCCGGAACATTTCGTCCACGCGCGCGTCCATGCGCGCCCGCAGGTCCACCGGACTCCGACCCAAACAGAAAAGACTCCCCGCCACTTGCGCGCCGGACTCCGCGCCGACGGCTGGTTTCGTCGCGCTCCACGCCGCGCGCTGTTCGGAAAAGGGTTTGCCGGTGAGCCGGATCACTTCGAGCGCGCGCACGACGCGGCGCGGATTCTGCCGGTCAATCTTGGCGAAGGTCACGGGGTCGCGCTGTTCGAGTTCGCGGAGCAGTTCCGCCAGCGGCGCGGCCTCAAGTTCGGCGCGGACTTGCGCGTCGGCGGGCGGCGCGTCGCCCAGGCCTTCGAGCCACGCTTTGAAATAGAGGCCGGTGCCGCCGCAAAAAATCGGGACGCGCCCGCGCCCGACAATCTGCTCAACGGCCTCTCCGGCCATCGCACAAAATTTCGCGACATCGAACGACTCGGTGAGGTCCGCGATGTCCACGAGGTGATGCGGCACGCGGGCGCGCTCGGCGGCGGAGGGCTTGGCGGTGCCGAGGTCGAGGCCGCGATAGACCTGCATCGAGTCCACGGAGATGATTTCCCCGCCGAGCCGCGCAGCGAGTTCGAGCGCAACGGCT
>JACQFS010000149.1 GCA_016199935.1 Verrucomicrobiota bacterium | reverse complement strand
CCTGTTCCGCGACCAGGTGTCGCCGGAGATCGTGGAGCCTTACAAATTTTGTTTCGACTCGCCGCTGCTGCGCGCCTCGACGGAGCTGGCGGATTACGCACGGCAAAGTTTTCCCGCCGGCACGCCGATGCTCGTGGGCGTGCTGGATTTGAACCGCCGCATTTTCCGCGACTTCAGTTACGACCCCGTGGCCACGACGGTGGCGACGCCGCTGGAGGAGGTGCTGGAGAAGCGCCGCGGCGTTTGCCAGGACTTCGCGCACCTCGCGATCGCGTCGCTGCGTTCGCTTGGCCTCGCGGCGCGCTACGTGAGCGGCTACCTGCGCACGCGTCCCGCGGAGGGCCAGGCGCGGCTCGTGGGCGCGGACGCGTCGCACGCGTGGTTCTCGGTGTATTGCCCCGACCTCGGCTGGGTGGACTTCGATCCGACCAACGACCTCATGCCCGCCGAGGAGCACATCACCGTGGCCTACGGGCGCGACTTCAGCGACGTGAGCCCGCTCAGCGGCATCATCACCGGCGGCGGCAAACACGACGCGAAGGTGTCGGTGTCGGTCGAGGTAGTTTGAATTCGCACTCGCGCCGGGGCCGCGGAGTCCGTTCAATGGGCCGGAGATGAAGTGGGAAATTTTCCATCGCACGCGGTATCGCTACGCCTCGCCGGTTCGCGAGAGCTTCAACGAGGTCCGCGTCCGGCCCGTGACGAACGAGCACCAGACGCTCGACTCCTTTCTGCTCAAGGTGCTGCCCGCGGCGCGGCTGCAACACTACGAGGACTTTTACGCGAACTGCATCCACCACTTCGAACTCCCCGAGCCGCACGACACGCTGCTCATCGAGGCGAACTCGGTGGTGACCACGCGGCCGCCGGCCACGCTCGCCTTTGACGCGATGCCGGCGCCGTTGAGCCGGTTGCCGGAGGCACTGCGCTCGGAGCGGTGCTTCGATTATCTTCAGGCGAGTCACTTTGTGGACCTGAGTCCGGAGACGTGGCGGCTCGCGTTGGACGCGACGGACGGGCAGACCGACATCTGGCAGAGCGCGCTGGCGATCATGCGGTTCGTTTACGGAAATTTCAGATACGAGCCGTCATCCACCGGCGTGCATACGCACATCCGCGAGGTGATCGAGCAGCGGCGCGGCGTGTGCCAGGATTTCGCGCACGTGATGCTCGGCCTGTGTCGCTCGGTGAAAATTCCCGCGCTCTACGTAAGCGGCTACCTCGCGACGGAAACGGCCAGCGCCACGCACGCGTGGGTCGAGGTGTTCATCCCCGGCCACGGCTGGCGTGCGCTCGACCCGACGCACAACAGCCAACCCGGCGAGACCTACGTGAAGATCGCCGTCGGCCGCGACTACGCCGACGTGCCGCCGGTCAGCGGCCATTACAAGGGGACGACCGACCGGCGAATGGACGTCGAGGTGCAGATCAGGTCGCTGGCGTGAGCCGGAGCTGCGGAGCGGCCGTCGGCGCACCGTTTGCATTCGTGACCCGCCGGCATTGAGTCCGGCGATGAGCCGTCCCGGTTTATCAATTAACCTACGTCGATTTTTTTCCGTAGGCTCCGCGCCGATGAACGGAATCTTGCCGCCCGCCGCCGACGAATCAGACCGCCTGGGCCTCGCCGCCGCCGACCAGCGCCTTCGCGCGCAACTGCAACTCGTCGAGGACCGTTTTCATCAGCGGCGTCGGCTTGCCGGTCCAGAGCGCGCCGATGACCACCGGCTCGAAGCCGTCGCCGAGCGGCACGCGTCGCACGCCGGGCCCGAGCTTCGCGCCGGGAATGTGGACCGACACGCCGATGCCGAACCCGGCCTGCACGTAGGTCTCGACGAGGTCGAGCGAGTTCACGACAAAGCTCGGCGGCCAGTCCACGTCGAGCTGGCGCAGGCCGGTCGCGAAATTTTTCGTGATCGCCTCGTCGGAGGGGAGGCAGATGAGCGCGTCCTCGATCTTGTCGCGCTTCCACAGTTCGGCGGGCGATTTGATTTTGCTCTCGGCCGGCACGATCAGCGCGAGCGTCAGCCGGATGAGCGGCTGGGATTTGATGAACGCGGGCGTCTGCCCGTGCATCACCGTCACGGCGAGATCAATCTCCTGCCGTTCCAAGCCGGCGAGCAGGTCCGGCTCGATGGCGTCGTGCAGCGAGAGCTTGAGGCCGGGAACTTTTTTGCGGACGGCGCGGAGCACGTCGGGGAAATGATTATGCAGGATGGTGCTCGACGCGCCCATGCGGATGAACCGGCTCGCGTGCCCGCGGATTTCATCCGTGACCGTCTCGACCGTGCTGAAGAACGGTTCGATGAACTGGTAGAGCTTCTCCCCCGCCGGCGTGAGCTTGAACGGCCGGCGGTCGAAGAGCTTCGTGCCAAGCGAGTCTTCCAGTTGCAGCACCTGCGCGCTGACGGCGGGCTGCTGGATGCCGTAGGGAATTTTCCGCACCGCCTCGCTGATGCCGCCGTGCCGCGCGACGTAGTAGAACAGCTCGAGATGGTGGATGTTCGTCATGGCGGAAAGGACTGCCGACTAGGTAGCAGGTCGCGCCGCCCGCTGTCACGCAAACTTAACCGCGCCGCATTTTCATCGCCACGATGCGACGCCACTCTTTCGCTGCGGGAAAAATGCCGTTGCTCCCAACATTCAAAATCCACAGACTATGATCATCGCTGAACCCTTGAAGCCAATGAGTTCCCCTACGGACAACTCCGCCCACCTGACCGTCGGGGACCGGATTCTTGCGCGCGCCGGCGCGAAGGACGCTTACACCGCGCGCCTCTCCAGCGACCCCGTCTCCGTCCGCGCGGCGCAGCGGCTGCGCTTCGAGATCTTCAATCTCGAACTCAACGAGGGCCTCGCCGCCTCGG
>JACQFS010000155.1 GCA_016199935.1 Verrucomicrobiota bacterium | reverse complement strand
TTCACGAGCCGCGCCAGCCGCCTCAGCCGCTCCGCCTGTTTCCCTTCCGCAATCGAAAGGTGATGCGGCATCCCGGCGTGGCAGAGGTCGTCGAACCACCGCGGCACGCTCCGATCGAGGCGCAGCAGCGCGGAGTTGCCGGCGAGCGACGGCTTGAGCCGCTCGGTCTTCGCCTCGACCGCGGTGAGGTGATAGCCGCCGTCGCACGACCAGAGACGGAACAGCGTCGCGTCCATGCCCGCGCGCAGCTCCGCGTCCACGCAGAGCGGTTTGCGGTTGTTGAACTGGCGCGTGAGCCGCGGGCCGCCGGGCGCGCCGATGGCGGGGCAGAGTTGAAACGGTGCCAGGCCCGGATGCCACGCGGTGATCGTATGCTCGTCGTGCGCGAGCCAGTCGGTGATGAACGCCGGACCCGCGCCGATAAGTTCGGAAATGAGCGAGCACAGCGCGCCATCCGCGTCGCCTTCGAGCGCGATGGCCTTGTGCTCCGACGCGAGCCGCGCCATCGCGAGGTAAGGCCACTGGCCTACGATATCCGGCAGCTCCGGCCAGCACCGCACCGCGAGCGCGGCGAGTCCGTGCGACGCCAGCAACTCCTCCATCGCGAGCGAGTAGCGTGCGTCGAGCGCGAGTGCGGTTTCGCCGATGCCGTCCTCCGCCGGAAGTTTGAGCGTGCGAACTTTTTCCACCTCCGTCTTCACGCGCGACTCGTCCATCGTCTTCGCGAGCTCGATGAATTCATGGAGCCCGAGTTGCACGAGTTGCGCTCCGAGCGCAGCGGTCAGCCGCGCCGGCTCGACGCTCACATTGGAAAAACCCGGCACGTGCGAGCCGACGAGGCCGACCTTCGCGCGCTTCAACGCGCACGCGGTGTGGACGAGCCGCGCGGCGTCCGCGAGCGCGGCTTTCGTTTTCGCATCGTTCGTCGGGCCGTAAACGATTTCAAATGGCCGGTTCAGTTGCCGCAGCAGCGATGCGAAGAGATGCTGTCCAACGAGCGCGCAGGCCGTGACCCTGTCCGCGCCGGGCCGCTCGGGCGTGGCCCAGAGCACCACGGGGTCATTCCAGATTTGGCCGATGGTGGGCGCGAGGCGGCCGTCGCCGATCGTCGGCTGGCCGACGACGAGCGTGTTCACGCCGGCGGCGCGGAGTTGCGCGAGTGCTTCGTGCAGCGAGGCGTCGTCCACCGCGCGCGCCTTCGTCACGGGGCCGAAGCCGAGCGCGTTGAGCGTGTCGAGTGACTCGGCCTCGATCTGCTTCGCCCACTCGGTGTCGAAGCCGGGGCGCTTGCGGCCGATGAGCAGCAGGCCGAGTTTCGGACGAAGTGATATGAGGTCATCGCTCATGGTGTTCAATTCATTGGATCCTTGCAGACGGAAAAGCCCTCACCCTGACCCTCTCCCCTCCGAGGGGAGAGGGAACCGCTGTCTCGGTTTGCGCTTCGTGCGTGCAATCGCGTCGGCTCGCTCGCGGTCGGCCGAACGCTTCTCCCTCTCCCATCGGATGGGAGAGGGTGGGGGAGAGGGTTGCGTTCAACTGCATGGTTTTAGTTAAATTTTTTGGAACGTCGTGCCGCGAGGATTCGCGCCAGCGCGAGCGCCGTCAATCCGACACACGCCCAACCGAACCAATCGCCGAGCCGGTGATAAAGTGTCGGAGCGCGCCGCTCACCCTCGTTCAGCAGCGGAATGCTCATCACGCTCGTGCCTTCGCCATACACGCGGCCGTTCGCGTCACGCAGCGGATCGCGCAGCCGGCCCTGCGCATCAATCCAGCAGGTCACACCGTTGTTGCACGCGCGCACGAGCGGCAGGTTGTTCTCCACCGCGCGGAAGACGGCGCCCGCCGCGTGCTGCCACTGCTCGGCGGCCTCGCCGAACCACCCGTCGTTGGTCAGGTTCACGAGAAAATCCACGTCGTCCGCGGCAGCCTCGCGCGCGAGCGGGGCAAACATGTCCTCGAAACAAATCAGCACGGAAGTTTTCGCGCGCAGCGAATTCATTTCAAAAATCTCGGCGCTCCGGCCCGACTCGAAGCCATCGCCGATGGGCGTGAACCAGCGCAGAAACGGCAGCCAGCGCACGAGCGGAATGTATTCGCCGAAGATCACGAGCCGGCGCTTGTCGTATTTCCCGGCGATGACGCCGTCGGGCGCGATGAGGAACGCGCTGTTGAAAAAATCCGCGGCCTTCGGATCGGTGCTGCCGCGTTTCGGCGTGGCGTCGGTCGAGCTGGTGATGAGCCACACGTGCCGGCGCTTCACGAAATCCAGCAGCGGCAGGGTGAACTGGTCGTCGTAGCGCAACATTCCCGGCAGCGCGCTCTCGGGCAGGAGAAAAAGATCCGGCGGTTTTGCGTAAGGCAATTCGAGCAGCGCGAGCAGGCGCGCGAAGCGGTTCGTGTCCGCCGCACCGCTCCAGATGAGCGTTTGCGGAATGCTCGGCTGCACGGCGGCGACGTTGAGGAAACGCGTCGGCTCCGGCGCGTGCAGGACGCGGTGCGTGCCGAACGCGACGACGGCCGCGACCGCGACGAGCGGCGGCAACACCGAGAGCCGCCAGCGCGACGACTTTCCGCCCGCGCGAAAAAACGCGAGCACCGCCGCGAGCAGCGAGGCCGAAGTCCATACGATGAGGAACGACAAGCCCGCGACGCCGGTGAGCGAGGCGAGTTGCACGAGCGGAATCTGCCGCCACTGCGAGACGCCGAGCTGGTTCCACGGAAAGCCGGTGAAGATGCGCGCCTGAAACATTTCCAACGCGACCCACGCGGCGGCGCACTGGAGCGGCCAGAGGAGGGACGAGGTGTGAAGTGCGAGGGGCGAGGAGCCGGATGTTTGCGTGCGCGCGTCAGTCGCCAACCTCGTGCAGAGCCAGAGCCACGTCGCGGGGAAGAGCGCGAGAAAGGCGCTGAGTGCGACCCAGCCGAGAATCGGCGCGAAGGTGACGGGGATGTTCAGCAGCCAGCAGAGTGACGTGAGGTGCAGCACCAGCCCCGCGACGTAGCCGGTGCGAAACGCGGACTCGGGACGGAGCAACCCGGCGCAGAGGACGACGCCCGGGCCGATCCACGCGAGGCCGGCGAGGTTGAAATTCGGAAACGCAACCGTGAGCAGCAGTGCGCCGAGGACCGCGCCGGGCAGGGGATGGCGGAGGATTCGGGTGGCGGGCGCGACGTTCAACGCGGCGGAGCTTGCGAGCGGGCGCGGTTGAAATCAAGCCGGGCCGGTTCCGTTCGATGCATTGGGACATCGGGAAGAAAAGCGACAACGCACGCGGTGGCGGACCGCGAGCCGTCCCGGCTCGCAGCGGGTCCGCCAGGCCTGTTGGGTTTGGATTCTACGGACGCTTTGGACGTGCTCACGCGCTCTGGACCGCGACCGGTCCCCGGTCGCAGCGGCCGCGTAAGGTGAGCGGCTCGGATAATCCCAGCGTCTTCGCCACCATGCACGCGCTGCGGGCCGGGACGGCCCGCGGTCCGCGGTCCGCGCCGTTTTCTCTTTTCCCCGCCGCGGCTTTCTTCTTAACTCCGCGCACCATTTCATGAACAGCCTTACGCTCGGAAACAGTTCGCTCAAGGTCAGCCGCCTCGCCTACGGCTGCTGGCGCATCGGTGACCTCACGCGCGACCGCAAAAACCCCGTGCCCGACGAGGCCGCCGGCCGGCGCGCGGTGATCGCCGCCTACGAGGCGGGCTACACGTTCTTCGATCACGCGGACATTTATTCCGACGGTCGCGGCGAACTGATCTTCGGCCAGGCGTTGCGCATGGTGCTCAAGATGCGCTCCGAGGTCGTGATCACCACCAAGTGCGGCATCCGCAAGCCCGACGACCCGACGCCGGGCGCGCCGTATCGCTACGATTTCTCGGCGAGCTACGTCATCCGTTCTTGCGAGCGTTCGCTCAAGCGGCTCGGCGTGGACACGATCGATGTTTTCCAACTGCACCGGCCGGATTTTCTGATGGACCCGGCGGAGGTCGCGGGCGCGTTCGCGAAGCTGCACCGGCAGGGCAAGGTGCGGGAGTTTGGCGTGAGCAATTTTTCGTCGACGCAATTCACGGCGTTGCAGCGCGCGTGCCCGATGAAACTCGTTTGCAATCAAATCGAGATCAGCCTCGCGCAGCAGGAGCGGTTCAGCGACGGCACGCTCGACCAATGTCTCGCGGAAAAAATCACGCCGCTCGCGTGGAGTCCGCTGGCCGGCGGCCGGCTCGCCGACGGCGGCAAGAAGGTATTGCGTTGGCAGGAGAAATATCCGGTGAGCAAAGTGGTGAAGGTGCTCGACCTGCTCGCGGCGGAGCGCAACGTGAGCCGCGCCGCGGTGGCGCTGGCGTGGTTGCTGAAGCATCCCGCCGGCATCGTGCCCATCGTCGGCTCGACGGATCGCGACCGCATCGAGGACTGCGCGGGGGCGGTGAACGTGGAGTTGAGCCGCGAGGAATGGTATCGGCTGCTGACGGTGGCGCGCGGCGAGCCGCTGCCGTGACGGTGGGAATTTCAAATTGAGGATTGGGAATCGCCGATGCCTGTGACGCCGCAAACACCACGCGAACTGGGCTACCGCATGCCCGCCGAATGGGAGCCGCACGCTTCGACGTGGTTCACGTGGCCGCGACGCGAGGGCATCAGCTTCCCGGGAAAATACGATTCAGTGCCGTCGGTTTATGCGGAACTCATCCGGCACCTCGTCGCGGTTGAGGACGTGAACATCAACGTGTGGAACGCCGAGATGGAGGCGTGGGTGCGCGAGCTTTTGCTGAAGCTCAAGACGCCGCTGGAGCGCGTGCGCTTTCATCACTTTCCGGCGTATGAGCCGTGGTGCCGCGATCACGGGCCGATCTTTCTCGTGCGCGAGCGCGGCGGGAAACGCGAGCGCGCCGTGGTGGACTGGGGTTACAACGCGTGGGGCAACAAATACCCGCCGTTCGATCTCGACGACGCGGTGCCGCAACACGTGGCGAAGCTGCGTGGCCTGCCTCTTTTCTCGCCGGGCTTCGCGGTGATGCCGGGGCTTCCGATTTTCATCGGGCTAACGAGTGACCCCTACGAATCTGAATCGTCGATCAAGCAGGTGATTCTTGAAGGCGGTTCGATCGAGGTGAATGGACGCGGCACGTTGCTGACCACGGAAGCCTGTCTGCTTCATCCAAACCGCAATCCCGATCTGACCAAGCCGGAGATCGAACAATTCCTCCGCGACTACCTCGGCGTGACGAACGTCCTCTGGCTCGGCGACGGCATCGTGGGCGATGACACGGACGGGCACATTGACGACCTCACGCGCTTCGTGAACGCGACGACGGTGGTGACGGTGGTGGAGGAAGACCCGGCGGATGCGAACCACGGAATCTTGCGGGAGAATCTGAAGCGCCTGCGCACGCTGCGCGAACAGGACGGCGCACCGCTGCGCATCGTGGAGCTGCCGATGCCGGGCGTGGTGGAATGCGAGGGCCAGCGTTTGCCGGCGAGCTACGCGAATTTCTACATCGCGAACCAGATCGTGCTCGTGCCGACGTATCGCCACGCGAACGACCGGGTCGCCCTCGACACGTTGCAGAAAGTTTTCCCATCGCGCCGCATCATTGGGGTGGACTCGACGGAACTCATCTGGGGATTGGGTTCGTTCCACTGCATTTCGCAGCAGGAACCGGCGTAGGGACGATCTCCTCAACACGTGCCCTCACCCCGGCCCTCTCCCGGAGGGAGAGGGAGAATCGTTCCGCAGCCGTGCTGCGTCCGAACGCGCCCGATAGCCGGCGCGCTGAGTTCGTTTCTCCCTCTCCCACCCCGCTCCGCCAAAGCGCTTCGCGGCGGCGAGTCGGATGGGAGAGGGCAGGGGTGAGGGAGTCTTTATTTCAGCGCACCCAGAAGTTTCCCCGCCCGCTTCACCCACATGCGCTCGCGCCGCCGCTGAAAGGCCGGCGCGTGTGCGTCGTCGGAGATGACTTCCGCCAGTTCGTGGCGTGCGGCGGTAGTCTCGCCTTTCGCGATGAGCAACTCGGCGCATTGCACGCGCGCGCGGGCGTAGCTGTGCTCGGCGAGCACCCGGTGCCACGCGGCGAGCGCGGCGTCCTGTTCGCCGAGCGCGGTGAGCGTCTCGGCCAGCGCCATGAGCGTGTGGCCGTAATCGTGTTTCGGATTTTGCGCGACGACACTTTCGAGCAACGGCCGCGCCTCCGCGGGTTTGCCTTTGCGCAGCAGGCACTGACCGAGATGCGCGTGGGCGTCGGGGTCAGTCGCGTCGCGCTCAATGGACGCGCGGTAGCTGGCCTCGGCCTGGTCGAGCTTGCCCTGCGCGAAATAAATGTCGCCGAGCTGGAGGTGATGGTGCGCCTTGTCGAGATGGTGAATCTGGCTCTGGAGTTCCTTGATGCGCGCGCGGCGGGCGGCACCGGGCAGCTCGAAGCCGCTCGTGGCGGTCGCGCCGTCGCGATAGACGAGGAAAAAGTAGAGCACGGTGCTGATGAGCGAGCCGATCCAGATGAAGACGGCCCAGAAGTATTCGCCGCGACGCACCGCGTCTACGAACATCCACACTTGGAAGACGAAGAGCCCCAGGCCCCCGATCCAGAAGACGATTGCGCCTCCGCCGGTGAGGTTCAGCAATTCGTTGAGGATCGATGCGACCATGCGCGGCGGAAATTAGCGGGCGCACTCGCCGCTGGCAATCGCGCAGGGGCCGCGCTAGACTCCGCGCATGGCTGGTTTTTGGAGACCCAACATCGGCACCACGGGACGCCTGATCCGCGGCGCGCTCGGTGTGCTCGCGGCGGGCATGGGCGTGTTCGCGTGGAACAACGGCGTGCGCTGGCTCGCGGTGGTGCTGGCGCTCGCCGCGCTGTTCCTCCTGTTCGAGGCGCTGCGCGGCTGGTGTGCGATGCGCGCGTGCGGCGTCCGAACACTTTGGTAGGAGGCAGCGTCTGAAACGGCGGCGCGTGGCGCGGAAGTTGCAGTTGCCTCGTGATGCGTGCCGGCACAAATTCGATGAACGTGTCCGTTGAACAATTGAAACGCCTCTGCGCCCGCGAGCCGCTCGTCACGGCGCTCGCGCTCTCGGTGTTCGCGCACCTGGCGTTGGTGGGCGGGCTGGAGATCGGCGCGCGCCTCGGCTGGGTCTCGGCGATGATGCTGCCCAGTTTCATGCGTCCGAGCGCGGACAGTCTGCCCAAAATCAATCCGCCGGAAATGAAGTCCGCCCAGGACCAGTCCAAGCAGCGCGAGCTCCCGCTCCTCTTCGTGGACGTGGACCCCGCCGCCGTGACCGACGCGCCGAAGGACGCGAAGCATTACGCCGCCGCCAATTCGCGCGCCGCCAATCCCGATCTCAAGCTCGACTCCGCCCAGCCCAACCTCGCCGGCAAGCAGACCGAGATGCTCAAGCCCACCGAGTCCAGCCGCGCGAAGGCCTTCCCGCTCCAGCCGAGTCCGCCGCCGCAGCCGGCCGTCGAGCGCACCACCGCGCCGCTCAAGCCGCAGGAGGCCGCCAAGCCCGGCGACATGGCGCGCTCCAAGCCGGCCACTGCGCCCGTCGTCGGCGAGGATTTGTCCAAGCGCTCCGGCGAGCCGTTGCCCGAGACGCCGCCGCGCCCGCGCACACTCGCGGCGGCGCGCGCGCAGACCACTCCGACGATGCCCGGCGTGCAGAGCAAACAGGACGGCGGCGTGCAACGGCGCGCGGCCATCTCCGCCGTGGACGCCAAGGGCACGCCGCTCGGCGCCTACGACGCCGAGTTCATCGCCGCCGTGCAGAACTGCTGGTATCAGCTCATTGACGACTCGCCCGCCGGCGCGCTCATCAGCGGCAAGGTGCAGGTGAAGTTCCGCCTCCACGACGACGGCACCATCCGCGGCGCGCGCGTGGACTCCACGTCCGTCACCGGCATCGCAACCTACATCTGCCAGCGCGCCATCGAGAAGCCCTCGCCCTACCGGCCGTGGCCCGAGACGCTGCGGCGCGAAATCGGCGTGACCTACCGCGAGATCACGTTCACCTTCCATTACTTCTGAGCGGGTAAGTTTAACGAAACGAAAGAACTCGAAAAAACTATGTGGCATTTCTTGGTTGAAGGCGGGCCGGTCATGTTTCTCCTCGTGCTGGCGTCCATTGCGTCGGTGACGTTCATCATCGAGCGCGGGCTGGTGTTGCGGCGCAAGAAGGTCATCCCGCCCGAGGTGCAGAAGGTCGTGGAGAGCTGCCAGTCGCGCGCGGAACTCGCCACCATCGCCTCCGCGTGCGAGCTGATGGACGCGCCGCTCACGCGCCTCCTGCGCACGTGCATCCGGCACCTCGACTGGCCCAAGCCGGAGAACGTCAACGCCCTCGAGACGCGCGCGCGGCAGGAGGTCGTGAAACTCGAACGCGGCCTCGTGGTGCTCGAGATCATCGTCGGCATCGCGCCGCTGCTCGGGCTCATCGGCGCGATCCACGGCCTCATCGTCCTCTTCGGCGACCTCGGCAAGACCGGCATCACCGACAACGCCGTCGTCGCCAAGGGCATCGCCATCGCGCTGCACACCACCATGGTCGGCCTGCTCGTCGCCATCCCCACGCTCATCGCGTGGAGCTATTACAACAAGAAGGTCGAGACGCTCACCGTGGAATTGGAAAGCATCTGCGACGGCTTCCTGCGCCAGCAGTATCGCTTCATCGAGTCCGCCGCCGAGACGCCCGTGCGCGTGAGGAAGGCAAAGCTGGAGCCGGCACCATGAGCAGTGCCGGGCACCATCTCAGTCGGAGGGGATTGGTATTGACGCCAAGGCGCAAAGGCGCAAAGACGCCGGCCGGGCTGTCCGTGACCTGCGATTCGTTTGGCAAAGTTTTGTTTGAAGCAACATTCAACATTCCACATTCAACACCGAACTCCGAACTGGTCGGCATCCGCAGCTGCCCGGAGCGTTGGGCGTTGAATGTCGAATGTTCGATGTTTCGGTTCCCGCTCCGCCTCCCCGCGCCTTTGCGCCTTGGCGCCTTGGCGTTGAATTCCGCCTCGCCATGAAATTCTCCAGCCAACGCCGCAAGCAGACCCCCGCCGTCATCATCGTGGCGCTGATTGACATCCTCATCGTGCTGGTGATTTTCCTCATCGTCACCACCACGTTCAAGCAGCAGCCGGCCATCAAGCTCGCGCTGCCCGAGTCGAAGCAGCAGAAGCAGGGCGTCTCCGAGACCGCGCCGCTGCTGGTGACGGTGGCGAAGCAGCAGCCGTTCTTCTACCTCGGCCCGAACCCGATCACGTTCGACAAGCTCCAGGAGACGCTCGTGACCCGCGCCAAGGCCAACCCGGAGGTGACCATGTCCATCCGCGCGGACACGGACGCGCCGTTTGGGAAAATCATCAACGTGATGGACGCGGCGAAGCTGGCGGGCATCAAGAACGTGAGCGCCTTCACCAAGGCCCCCGGCGCGAAGGACTGAGCGGGGCGAAAGGGTGGGGCGCGGTGTCCTCACCGCGCCGCGGGCGAACCGAATGCGTCCGGCTTTTTCGCGGCTCGCTGAGGACAGCGAGCCCTACCTTGCGCGACTTCCGCGTAACCGAAAGCCGATGGACACGTGCGGCCGGGGTGCCTAACCTGCCGAGGAACAATGGGCAAGAAACTCGTCAAAGCATTGTCTGAGACATGGTTCTTTTGGGCGTTCTTTCTTTGCCTGGGCTTCGTTTCCAGACTCGACGAAGAAAATTACCGCGTGCCGCCCCAAGTCCGCATGGTCGCCAACCTTGCATTTTCATTCTTACTGGCGCTTTGGGTAGTGACCGACGCTCGCCGCCGAGCAAGCCCGTTGGGATTCAGTTTCCCAGCGCTGGTTTTTTTCTTCTGGCCGGTGTTTGTTCCGTTTTATCTGTTCCAATCGCGGGGGGTGCGGGCGTTCCTGACATTACTCTGCTTCGGAGTCATGTTTATCGTCGCATTTTGCCTGGGCGCCGTCTTGCGAATGCTCGCACCGAGTTGACCGCGCACACCACTCCGCCTGCCACAGCGGAGGCGCGAATGCTACCTCGCCCCACCTTTTCAAAACCGCCACGAGAGGCCGCCGTGCGCGCGCCAGTCGGGGACGGCTTGGAAGCCGTAGTTGCCCACGTGCAGCGGCAGGTCCGCGCCGGCGTTGAGGCTGAAGTGTTCGCCGAGGGTGAGGGTGAGTTGCGGCCCCACATACCACGCGGTCATGCCGGTGTGGTCGGACGGGCGGCCGTCAATGCGCACGCGCGTCTCGCTTTCGTAGTAGCCGTTGAAGGCGAGGCTGAGGGTGCAGGCGTCGCGCAGCAGCAGGTAGGCGCCGGGGCCGCCGGAGATGAGCACCTCGTCGCCGAACTCGAAGCCGGCCTCGCCCGGCGTGCGGAGGTAATACTGGAACTGCGCGTTGAAGAAGCAGCGCCGCCAGCGCGTGGCGAGCGTGGCGCCAAACACGCCGTCGAACGAGCCGGAGCCGGGCGAGAGCATGTGCTCGTGGACGGCGCTGAAGGAATTGATGTCGTGCGCGGTGTGGCCGGGCGGGAAGAAGGTGTCGTAAACGCGCGAGGCGGCGACTTCGTTGCGGATGTGCTGCGTGTCGCCGGTGGGAAACTTGACGCCGGCGAGGAGGTTCAGGACGGCGGCGCTTTCCATTTCCACATGGCGCAGCGCGCTGAAGCGCGCGACGAGCGAGGCGTCGCCGAGGCCGGAGACGGTGCCGGCTTCGCGGACGAAGGTGAACGGCGGATGAAAGGCGGAGCGCTTGTAGTCGCGGTGGACGAAGGGCGTGTTGAGGCTGAGGCCGAAGCGACCGGAGAAATTGTAGCCGGCGACGAGGTGGGTCATGGATTCGTCGAGGTAGTCCGGGTCGGCGACGTGGACTTCGCGGCCGGCGAACTGGAGCGTGTGGTGTTGCGTGAACTGCTCGGAGACGGTGGCGACCCAGCCCCGGCCGGCGTCGGGCCGGGCGTTGTCGGCGCTGTAGATGGCGCAGAGTTCGCACGCGCGCGCGGCGGCGGCGAGGAGCCAGAGCGCGACGATGAGTGAGGCGCGGCGGGAAATCACGGTGAGGCGTGGAGGCGGTAGAAGCGCGCGGAGTTGGTCATGGTGTCGGCGATGACGTAGTGGTTCTCAAAGGGCAGGGAGGGGATGACGGTGAGCGTGAGCCACACGGTGTTGGTGTGCTTGAGGACGTCGGCATACTCGACGGTGTAAGTGCGGTTGGCCTCGGTGTTGAGGTGGAGGAGGACGTAGTTGTTCACCGGCTGCGTCTCGACATCGTAGATGAACGGCTGCGCGGCGAAGGCGTGCGCAGCGAGCAGTCCCGCAAGCGCGGCCCCGCCGAACTGGCGGAACCGGCGGCGCGCTGGGTGAGAGGACGGCATGGCGGATGAATCTGGCGGGAATCTAGCGGCCACGGCGGGGAGGGCAAGCCAATGGCCCCAAAAAAGGCTTGGCACGGACCGGGACGCGGCGCATCGTCGCCGCGTTCCAGAACCCAATCCACCCATGAAGAAACTGCTGCTCTCTGTTTGCGTCCTCCTGGCCGTCGCGCTGCCGGGCTCGGCGCAGATCTTCACGAACTTCGCCGTGACCATCAATGGCGCGCAGGAAGTCCCGGCCAACGCCAGCCCAGGGGTCGGCGGCGGCCTGGTCACACTGGACACGAACTTGAACGTGCTGTCCTTCGTCGGCATGAGCTACTCCGGATTGTCCGCCAATTCGACGGCGTCGCATTTCCACGGACCTGCGGGAGTGGGAACGAATGCAGCCGTGCTCTACAATCTTTCCGGGAACACAACACTGGGTGGCACCAGCGGGTCTTACAGTGGGACAGTGACGCTCGTCGCGGGCGGCTTCGAGATCCGCGGGCAGTTGATTGCGGTGCCCGAGCCGGGCGTCCTGGTCCTGTCGGCCGTCGGCTTCGGCCTGCTCGGGCTGCGGGCGCTGCGGCGGAAATAGTTTTCTCCCGAAACCAAAAGGCCGGCGGAAAAATCCGCCGGCCTTTTGCGTTTGAAAGATGGCTCAGGCTTCCTTCTTCTTGCCGAAGAGGGAGAAGGACCAGCCGCCCTTGTCCTCCTGCTTGCGCATGGCGACCTTGAGCTGGCCGAGGATGGACTGCCAGGCGATGTAAATCTTGTGCCACTGGTTCTCGACCTGGCGCAGCACGCTCTCCTGCTGTTCGCTCAGGCAACTGAGGGAGGGGCAGCGGGTCATCAGGGCGTGGATGTCCTCCTTGGTCGGGTCGGTGCATTCGACGCTGTCGAGGATGGCCTCGAGCTCCTGCGTGATGACGCATTTGCAGTCGAGGAACTGGCTCTCGTCGTCGGCGTCGAAACGCTTCTCGCGGGCCTTGGTGAGGTAGTGGTTGAACTGCTTCCAGCACTCGATGTAGTTCTCGAGCTGGAGGATCAGTTGTTGGAGTTTGTCGGCTTCCTTGGACATAAGTTCGATGGGTGGAGGGTTAGCGCGGGATGAAGAAAATGATGGCGCCGCCGGTGAGTTCGCGGGCGGCAAGTTTGAAATCGGGATAGTTGATCGCGAGCTCGGTCAGGGGCAGCTCGACGGAGCGGGCTTCCTGAAAGGTGGTGAGGATGTGCTGGGCGATGTCGTTGAGAAAGGAATTGGGAAAGGAGCTGGGCAGGGTGGACGCCGTGATCTGGCCGTTGCGATTGATGGTGAAGCTGCCGGCCGGAATCGGCTGGGGCAGTTCATCGACCTGGCGGCTGAATAGACTCAGGAGTTCCATTTGGAGAGGACTTTCTCAAGGGTCTGGCGCAACTGGTCGCTGGTGGAGTGTTTGTCCATGCCCAGGCAGATGTCGCGCGGGCCGGCGGAGACGACCACCAGTTGCGTCTGGCCGGAAACGCCGTCCAACTGGGTCACCGGTCCCAGTTGCAGGTCCAAGCCAAGTTTATGGAAGCGTTCCATAGTCGTGCGAATCCAGACTGCCAGCGGTTCAGCATTTTCCACGCCCCAAGCCTCGACCGTCTCGGGCCCGTCGGCGGAGACGACGAACTTGACGCCGGGGTAGCGGGTGAAGTCCTCGGCGACCGGACCCCGGAGCATGTCCGTCTGGTGTCCCGCCAGGCTACGGTTCTCGTCTATTGTCTGGGCACTCTCGAGCAGGAGGCTCTGGTAGGAATTGAAAATCGCGCGCTCCCGTCCCTTGTCGGGCGGGAGGATTTCGAAATATCCGCTCTTCCAGGCGAGAATCGCGCGGAACGCGGCTTCCCCGGTCAGATCGCCGTGGGCGGAGTCAATGATTTCGCCGCTGTCGAACCAGATCCAGCCCTCGGCGGGGCCGTTGATGATTCGCAATACCGAGTTGCAGTGCGAAAGGCACTCCAACTGGATGATGTCCACGAGGGACTTGTTCTGGATGCCGCGGAAGCCGCCCTGGGCCTCCGATTGGAGGAGCCACTCGATGCTGTCGCACAACATCTCCCACTCTTCGGCCGTCGTGGGCTTCTTGATGAAGAGGTCCACCCCCAGCGCGTAGGCCCGGGCGCGAAAGTGCGCATCGTTCAACGCCGTCATCACCACCGTGCGCAGGGCGGGGTGCCGCCGCCGCACGATGGCCAGGACTTGGAAACCGTCCATCTCCGCCATCCGCAAATCGGACACCAACAGATTGAACTCCTCGGTCTCCAACAGGGAAACGGCCGCCGCGCCGCTGTCCGCCACCTGGACATCGGGACGGCTGGGCAAACGCGCGATCAGCTCCTTGTAGATCTCAAGGATCGCCCGATCGTCGTCCAGCAGCAGCACTTTCTGCGGTTTCTGGATAAATGAAGTATGCACTTTCTCACCGCCTATAGCATTTCTCGGGACAGGTTTCGCAAAGGCTCGAAAAAAAATTCGCACGGACATGGCGCACGTTCTGCTAATTGCGAAACGCCATGTTTGAACTTTTGAAACACATTTTCACGCGGCGGGTTCCCACGCGTAACCAGGGCTCGTATAATACTCCGAGTCGTGGCGTGCCGCCCAAGATCAAATCCTCGCGTCAGGTGACGATGCCGTCACCGCAGGCCCGCAATTCCCCGGCGGGCGCCAATGGTAACGGCGCCGGGGCGCGGCAGGCCACCATCGCCCCGCGCACGGCGCCCAAGCCGCCGCCGGCGCCGGTGCCCGCGCCCAAAAATCTTCCAGTGCCTGCCCCAACTTCTGCGCCCGCGCCGGCACCCGCCGCCAAAAGCGCGCCGGCCCCGATCGAACCCGCCGGCACCGCGGTCAACATTCCCCTGCGCAGCCTCATCGCGCGCCTGCCGGAAGAGCTGGCCGCCATGGTGAAGGCGCAACCCGCCAGTGACGTGACCGTGTCCCTGCCGTTGCAGCCGATTCTCCAGCAGCTCTCCAAAGGTTCCGTGAAAATCTCCTTCGGTGACATCCGGCGGCGTGCCCCGGCGGGAACCTTCCTCGACACCGACCGGATGGACGCGACCCTGGTGTCCCTGCCGTTGAATGAGGTCATCGCGCGGCTTTCTCCCTCGCACCTCCCGCGGCGCAACAATCAAAAACAAGTCTCGGTGCCCGAGTCGGTCAGCCCGTTGTTCAAGCCCGGTGCCGCCGTGACCATCGCGACGAATGCGCCGGTCCGGGCGAATGCTCCGGCTCCCGCCGCGCCCGCACCCGCACCGACGGCGCCGCAACCCGTCGCGCCTCCCGCGCCCGCGCCGGTTGAGTCGTTGCGCATGGCGGATCAGTCGGCGTCGGCCGCCCCGGCTTACTCGCGTCCCGCGCCCGCTCCAACTGCTCCCTCCCGTCCGGCGGCCGCGCCCGCACCGGTTCCCGTGGCGGCGGGCGGAGCTTCGCTCCAGGTTCAATTGCAGCGGCTCATGGAAAACTGGCCGGCGACGGTGGCCGCTGAGATCACGCAGCTCAACCTGCAGGATGAAATCGTCGAGCTGCCGATGGGCGAGCTGGAACGCGGACTCAAAGTCGGTCGCCTGACCTATACGTGGGGCCAGCTTCGCGTGTGGATTCCCACCGTGGCCAAGGTGTTGTCAGTGTCCCCGAGTGACAGCGCGCTGCTCGAACTTCCGCTGCGGGTCATCGCGCCGCTGTTCCTCGCGCAGAAGCGCGTGGGTGCCGCGCCGGCCACGCCGTCCAAGTTCGCGTCGCAGGACTTCGCGGCGATTCCGAATCTGTTTGGGCCGACTTCCAAGCCCGCCGCCGCGGCGGCGGCTCCGGCGGCGGCTCCGGTGGCGCAGCCGGCTCCGGTGGCACCGGCACCCGTGGCCGCTCCGGCTCCGGCTCCCGCACCTGCCGCCGCGAAGGTGCCGCAGAACATCGTTGACGTTTTCGGCGCCGATCCCGGTCGCAACTGCACGCCGGCCGAGGTCGCGCGCAAGACCGCCACGCTGCGCGGCGTCGCCGGCGTGCTCATCTGCACGCCCGACGGTCTGGTGGTGGCCGATCATTTCATCTCGCCGGTGGGCAGCGACAATTTCTGCGCGCTGATGACCCAGATGGTCAACCGCATCACCAATTACACCCGCGAGCTGCGCCTGGGCTCGCCGCGCCAGGTGGGTTTCACCATCGAGACCACGGGCTACGGAATTTTCCAGACCGCCCGCGTCAACCTCATCGTCGTCGGCAAACCCGGCGAGCAACTTCCCGTTCCCGAACTGCAAATCGTCGCCGACTACCTGGGCAAGTAATCCTCCTCCAACACACATTTATGGCCATCATCAACCAAGCTACCAAAGAACTGCAGGTCAAGGTCGTTTACTACGGTCCCGCCATGTGCGGCAAGACGACCAACCTCGAACAGGTCCACGCCAACGTGCAGACCGCCGACTCCAACAAGGGCAAGCTCGTCAGCCTCGCGACGAGTTCGGACCGCACGCTCTTCTTTGATTTCCTCCCCATCCAGGCGATGGCGATCAAGGGGTTCAAGACCAAGTTCCAGCTCTACACCGTGCCCGGCCAGGTGATCTACAACACCACCCGCCAGCTCGTGCTCCGCGGCGTGGACGGGATTGTGTTCGTCGCCGATTCGCAATACGAGAAGATGCAGGAGAACGTCGAGAGCTTCCAGAACCTGGTGGACAACCTCAAGAGCCTGAAGCTCAACATCGACGACATCCCCTACGTCATCCAGTTCAACAAGCGCGACCTGCCCAACGCCGCGCCGACGGAATACATGGAGTTCCTCCTCAACAATCGCGAGACCCAGGCGCCCACGTTTGGGGCCTGCGCGAACAAGGGCGAGGGCGTCTTCGAGACGCTCAACATGATCACCCGGATGCTCCTCCACAAGTTCATCAACGAAAGCAACCGCAAGGCTGCCTGATACCATGTTCACTCTCCCCCAACTCCTCGAAGAGGACGTGACGGAGATCAACGCCGCCCTGCGCGACCTGGTCTCCAAGAGCGAGTCCCTCAATGCGCTCGTCATTGACAAGGGCGGCTTCCTGGTCACCAACCAGGGGCATTGGGACGACTTCGACAGCACCACCGTCGCCGCCCTCAGCGCCGGCTCCTACGCCGCCAACGGCGAGATCGCCAACCTGATCGGCGAGAAAAGTTTCTCGCACATCTACCAGCAGGGCGAGACGCACAGCCTGCTCGTCAGCAACATTGATGAGAACGTGCTCCTCTGCGTCATCTTCAAGGGCATGACCGGCGTGGGCGCCGTGAAATACTACGCCACCACGGCCGTCCAGCGCATCGCCGAGCAGCTCAAGAAAGCCGGCGCGCGCGATCCCGAGTCCGGCCTCGACCTTTCGGTGCTCAACATGGCCGACACGGGCCCGCTCTTCCCGCGGAAGACGGGCTGAGCGACGCTCAAAAGCAAAACGGCGGCGGAGTTCACTCCGCCGCCGTTTTGATTTCCGCCCGCCGCCCGTCGCTTTACTTCAGCGTTTCGTGCGTGCCATCGCAGTAGGCGCCTTCCTTCGAGTGCTTGCAGCCGCACCACGCCACGCCACGTGCCATCGAGAGGTCCACCTGTTTGGGCTGGATGCCCGTGCCCTTGTGCGAGCCGTCGCAGAACGGTTGGGTCTTGGAGCGCCCGCAGGCGCACCACCAATACGTCCCGGCGGCCATTCGTTTCACGAACGGTCCGCGTTGGCAGATGATGGGTTCAGACATTGAAGACGCTCTTTCTTTACCGACGGCGAACCATGCCATCCCCTCGCGCCGCGTCAAAGGGAAAACTTGTTTCATCTTGGCCTTACGGCCTTGGAATTAAAAAAGCGCCGCGTGGAAAAATTCCACGCGGCGCGTGATGATGGGAACCGTTCAGCCGGCGGTGCCGCTGATGGGATCGCTGGGCGGGCTTTGCCGGCCGCCGCTGCCCACGGCGATCACGTCGAACCAGTATTTCGTGCCGGAGGTCAGGCCCTCCTTCACGTAGTCGCTCGCGGTGGAGGTGCCCACCTGCTGCATCTTGCTCAGCAGGTAGGGCTCCTCGCACATGCGGATGATGAACACGCGCGGGTGCGGGTTCTGCCCGTTCCAGTTCGGGTTCAGGGCGGTGGTGGTGTCGCCGCGCGACACGGTCAGCCCGGTGGGTTTCGTGGGCGTGGGGGCCGGCCCGTGGACGCCCGGCTCGAAGGTCGGCACCGTGGTCGTGTCCATTATCGCCTTTGCGCCGTGCGTGTTTTTCTCGATGGCGACGAGGAGGTTTTCATACGACACATCCCATTCGCCGTTCGAGTCGTTCTGCACGCCGACCAGATGCGTGGTCTGCGCCTGCGAACCGTTGGCGAGGTTGTAGTCGGTGAGGAGTTTGCCGTTCTTGGTCACGAAGTCCGCCAGTTCGGTGGCGATGGTGCCCAAGGCGGCGTTGCCGGTGCTCGCGGTGATGATCTGATCGCCGCGGGTGGTCTTGTCGGGGATGGGGTCGTTTTTCAGATCCCTTTTGAATTTACTCATGCGGGCCTTTCGGGTCACCCCGGCACCATACTTCACACCGGACCCATACTTTGCTCCCGAGCCGTAAGTGGCCATGCTGATTGCTGGTGGTTGATTTCCTTCCGGTGAGTGAGCCGACCGTGTTCCTCGGGCGGGGCGGGCACAACACTATTGCGCGAAAAGTTATCCACCGCCTTTCCCGGCACGACCGGGGGAGCCGGTTCCCCGACGGCGGAAGCAAATTTCCCGATGGCGGAAGCCGGTTCCTCGACCGGAGAAATGGTTTTTCCGACGGCGGAAATGATTTCCCCGGCGGGGGAAATGAGTTCCTCGACCGCGGAAGCCGGTTTCCCGATGAAGGAAATGAGTTCGGCGATGAAGGATGCGGGTTTTTCGACCGGGGAAATGAGTTTTTCGACCGGGAAAACCATTTCCTCGATCGAGGAAATGATTTCCCCAGTCGCTCCCCGGCCCCTCCCGGCAGGGATAATCAGTTGCCCACGAGCCATTTAGATCGGAAGTGCCTGTTTTGACCCCGCCGCGCCTGCTTTGGCCGGGTGCGGATTTGAAAGAACCGCCTTTGGCGCTTGTGTCGGCTGCGATTTGGGCAGCAAATGGCCGCCGAAACCCCGAAACCATCCGAAAGGAAAAACACCATGCCCTTCATCCCCACCGAACCCCAGAACGGCGAAGACATCGACGCCGACCAGCTCCGCAACCAGTTCAACGGCCTGCACGACGAACTGCACGACGAGATCACCCTCATCCCCAAGGGCGACCCGGGCGATCCCGGCCTCCCCGGTGTGAAGGGCGACCAAGGCGATTCCGGCGGCAAAGGCGACAAGGGAGACACCGGCGATGCCGGCACGCCCGGCGAAGTGAGCGCCGTGCAGTTGAGCGACGGCCTCACCGCCACGCTCACCGCCGCCGCCGCGAACAGTTCCGGCAACACGAATGGCGTGGGCTTGATTGACACCTCCGGCATCACCGACCCGGTGCAACTCATGCTGGCCGACAAGCTCAACGAACTCATCACCGCGCAGCGGCGGTGAAGGTAGGGATGCCGCGCTGCGGCGTCCCCGCCCGCGTTCAGCAGCGGGCGGAACGGTGGCCAAGGGCTCACGGTGGGTCCCACTTCCGTCGCCTGACGCTGCGCTCGGCGACGGGGACCAGCCAGCGGCTGGTCCCTACCTTGCCCACGCTCGCCGATTTGCTGGCGGTGGCGGACAAGCTCAACGATCTGATCACCGCGCAGCGGCGGTGAAGGTGCGGCATGGGGGCGACGTGCTCACCGTGCCGCGAGCCGTTCGTGCGCGCGCGGCGTTCAAAGATTCTTGCACCGGTAGGCTTGGACAAAGAGGCGGTCGCCATTCGGGATTTGTTCGGCAAAGCAAACCTGGACGTCTTTCAATCGCATCAGAATCCACGGACTGAGGGGCGTGGCCCCGTTCTTGGTGAAGAGGATGTCATCGGCGATGAAGACCATGGAGTGGATGATGTCGCCGTTGGGCCGCGTGAAGGTCACGATATCGCCGAAACGCGCGCCGCTGCTGATGGGGAAGTAGTCGCGCTTGAGGGTTTCCGCGACAAACACCTTGTTCTGAAAGCGGTCGTCGGGTTCCGCGCGGAAGAAGTTCATGCTCGTCCAGTGGCAGTCCTTGTGCAGCTCGTTGGTGGCCTGCGAAGGCAGGGGAAAAGTGTTGAGCTGGCTACTGGGAAGGGGTGGCAGGAGCCACGCGATGCTCATGCTGGCGCTGCCGGGAACCCGATGAAGGGCTTCGAGCATGGGGACCACATCCTTGTGCCAGACGGATTTGCCCCAGTAGGCGGAGAGATCCTCGAGCTTGTCTCCCGGCCGGACCCGCAGGCGCAGCAGCAGCGTGGGCCGGCGGTCGAGCGCCCGGACGAGCGAAATCTTCTGCGGGTATTCCGCCAGGGTGTCCAGTGCCAGCGTCAGGTCGGCGAAGACCAGGTGGTCGCCCCGGGGAAAGCAAAGCTGGCGGACCAGATCAATGGTCGGGCGGGGCACCCGCGAGTCAGTGAACAGTTCCTCGAACCCTTTCGCCGGCAGGGTGAAGAAATCGGCGGATGGATTATCCGCGACATTCGCGATGAGGACTTCATAAATGACCCGGCGCGACGCCCGGCGCAGCGAGTGCAGGACGGCGACGCCGGGATTGACGCGGATGCCTTTACTCAACATTTCCCAGCGCTGGCGGTCCAGCAAGGTGGCGCGCTCGGCCGGCTGGAGGTCCGCCTGCTCAAACAGCGCGGCGAGTTTCTCCGGGGTGTGATCCGGGAAGAACCAGCGGACCTCCTCCGGCTTCAAGCGTGGCAGGGTGATGTGCTCCTCGGGCGGTTCGATGGTGATGGGCAGGTATTCCAGATCCCCCCACGGTCCCGGCTTGCAGGGGAGGAAACCATCGCGCGAAAGACTCGGGTGATCCACCACCGCCCGGGGACGCCAGAGGTTGCCGCCGACAAGGAGGCCGGTGATGAGCAGGGCGCACACGAGCAACGCGGTGAACGCACGCGGCGTGAGGGAGAGGGTAAACCACTTGGGCGCGGGCGGGGGCGGCGTGGCGGACGCATCCTCCGGAACGGGAACAGGCGAGGCTTTCATTGATGACGGGTGTATATAGCGCGGGCGAGGCCTAGACAAGTCACCATCTGACCCTAGTCCGGTGCGGAAAGCGGTCACTCCTTGGAATTTGCCGCCTCACCCATTCCGCAAATCGAGCGTGAAGGGAAACTTACTGCTTGGTGACCGCGCGGTTTCGCCTTGTGCCGGCACCCGGTGCCGGGACAGCGTTCGGCCGCGACACGACGATCCAACAACCAAACATCATCACCATGCAGAAATATTACGTCCACCTTTCGCCCTCCGAACAGGCCGTCCTGAGTGCTTCCGCGCAAATCCTTTCCGGCTTCATCGCCGCGGGCCAATACAGCGAAGCCAGAGACCAGGAGCTGCGCGACAAGTCCTTCCAACTCGCCATCGCGCTGGCCGAGCACGTCGAGAAAGTTGTCGCGGGCGAAGACGAAATGCCTTGAGCCCCTGTCCCAAAGGGCGGCAGCCGACGTGAGGAGGCTCTGATTAAATTTCTTTCCCGAAAGCGATTTGAGCCTCGTTACCTCGGCTGCTACGGATCAGGAGTTCTTCCGCGCCGCGAAACTTCGGCGGATATGCCTCTGCCGGATGGCCACGTTTCAGACGTGCTTCGTCAGGTTCTTCGCGCCGTTCACTTTTGAATTCACCTTCAGGCGCAGGCCGTTCAGGCGGATGAAGCCGGTGGCGTCGTCCTGATTGTAGGCGCGCGTCGGGTCCGCTTCCATCGTGGCGATGTGCGGATTGTAGAGGCTCACGCGCGACTTGCGGCCGGCCGCGTAGAGGCCGCCCTTGTAGAGCTTCACGCGCACGGTGCCGGTGACGTTACGCTGGCTCTCGTCCACGAGCGCCTGCAACGCCAACCGCTCGGGCGCATACCAGAAGCCGTTGTAAACGAGCGCGGCGTATTTCGGAATCAGCGAGTCGCGCAGGTGCATCACCTCGCGGTCCATCGTGAGCGACTCGATCTGCCGGTGCGCGAAATGCAAAATGCTCCCGCCCGGCGTCTCATACACACCGCGCGATTTCATTCCCACGAAACGGTTCTCCACCATGTCCACGCGGCCGACGCCGTGTTTGCCGCCGAGTTTGTTCAGCGTCTTCATCACGGCGAGGGGCGAAAGTTTTTTGCCGTTCACCGCCACGCAATTGCCGCGCGTGAAATCGAGCGTCACGTATTCCGACTTGTCCGGCGCGTCCTCGGGCGCAACGGAGAGCTTGAACATCCCTTTGTTCGCCGGCGCGAACGCGTCGAACCACGGGTCTTCGAGGATGCCCGCCTCGAAGGAAATGTGGAGCAGGTTGCGGTCGCTCGAATACGGTTTCTTCGCGCTGGCCTGCACCGGGATTTTTTTCTTCGCGCAATACGCGATCATCTCCGCGCGGCCGGGGAATTGTTTGCGGAACCGCTCGTCCCGCCACGGGGCGATGATGTCCAGGTCCGGCGCGAGCGCGGCGGCGGTCAGTTCGAAGCGCACCTGGTCGTTGCCCTTGCCGGTCGCGCCATGCGCGATGGCGTCGGCCTTTTCGGCGCGCGCGATTTCGACCATGCGCTTGGCGATGAGCGGGCGCGCGATGCTGGTGCCGAGAAAGTATTGCCCCTCGTAAATCGCGCCGGCCTGGAGCATCGGGAAAATGAAATCGCGCGCGAACTCCTCCTGCAGGTCATCAATGTAAATCTTCGACGCGCCTGTGTTCTTCGCCTTCCGGTCGAGGCCCTTGAGTTCCTCCTCCTGCCCGATGTCGGCGCAGAAGGCGATCATCTCGGCGCGGTAGGTTTCCTTGATCCAGGAAAGGAGGACGGAGGTGTCGAGGCCGCCGGAGTAAGCGAGGACGATTTTCATTTTGCAGTGATGAGTAACGAGTGATGCCTAATCAGCAATCGGAGCCGGATTCCCGGCCGAAATCAGGGCGCGACTAAACGGCAAAGGGGCAGGGGAGGGAAGGAGAAATTGCGGGCGACGGACCGCGGGCCGTCCCGGCCCGCAGCGGTGCCGGAGTGGAGAGTGGGTCGGGAGAGAACGGGCGCGCCCTTCACGGCGCAGCCGCTGCGAGCCGGGACGGCTCGCGCTCCGCCGCAAGATCAGGCGGCGCGCACTTTTGCCGGCTCGATGTGCACCAGCACGTCATACACGACCGGCAATTCCTTTCGCACCGCGTCCTTCACCGCGTGCGCCACGCGGTGCGCCCGGTCCACCGTCATCTGCGGGTCCACGTGCACGTGCATGTCCACGAAGAGGTGGTAGCCCATTTTGCGGACGAGACATTTCTCGACGGCGCGCACGTCCGGAACTTTTTCGGCGATGGCCGCGATGCGCCCGCGCAATGCCGGGTCGGGCACGGTGTCCATGAGTTCGCTGAGCGCCGGCTTGAGCAACTGCCAGCCGTTCCACGCGATGATGCCCGCCGCCACAATCGCCGCCACGTCGTCCGCGCGCGCGTAATCCTTCCCGCCGATGAGCGCGACGGTGATGCCGATCGCCGCCGCGAGCGACGTGATCGCGTCGCTGCGGTGATGCCATGCGTCGGTCTTGACCACGGTGCTTTGCTCCTCGTGACCCACGCGCGCGGCGAAGCGATAGAGCAGTTCCTTGATGAGGATGACGCCCAGCAGCACCGCGAGCGTGAATGGCTCCGGGCTTTCGTGCGGATTCAATATTCCCTCCAGCGCCTTCGCCGCGATGCCGGCCGCGGCCAGCAGCAGCATGGAGGAAATAACCGCCGCGGCGAGCGGTTCCGCTTTGCCGTGGCCGTAGGGATGGTCTTCGTCCGCCGGTTTCGCGGCCACCACGAGGCTGCGCCACACGATGAGCGAACCCAGCACGTCGGCGAAGGACTCGACCGCGTCGGCGACGAGCGCGTGCGAATGGCCGAAGATGCCCGCGAGAAATTTTCCGCCCGCGAGCAGCGTGTTCACGGCCATGCCGAGGAAGGTGGCGCGCAGACTGCGTTGGAGCCGGTGATCGGACACGGAAGTAATGAGTAAGGAGTAATCCGTAATCAGGCAACAACTCCGCGCTCCAGGATTACGAATTACGGATTACTCCTTACTCCTCAGATCAGGTGGCAGAACATCGCGTCGCGCAGCTTCGGCTCGAACCACGTGCTCTTCGGCGGCATGATTCCGCCGGCGTCCGCGATCTCCATGAGATCCTCGATGCTCGTCGGGAACATCGAGAAGGCGCAGGCGTATTCGCCGGCGTTCACCAGCTTCTCCAGCTCCGCCGTGCCGCGGATGCCGCCGACAAAGTTGATCCGCTTGCTCGTGCGCGGGTCATCAATCCCGAACATCGGCGCGAGGACAAATTTCTGGAGCAACGTCACGTCGAGCTTCTCGATGGGGTCGCTCGTCTCGGCGAACTGCGGGCGGAAATGCAGCGTGTGCCACTGGCCTTTGAGAAAGAGCGCGAGCTCGTGCTTGCGCGCCGGCTTCGGTGAACCGCCGGGCTTGATGACGAACACGGCGTCCAGCTTTTGCAGCAATGCCTCGGGCGTGAGTCCGTGGAGATCCTTCAGCACGCGATTGTAGGGCAGGATCTGCATCTGGTTGTGCGGGAAGATCACCGTGAGGAACGTCGCGCTCTGCCCCGCGCCCTGCCGCGACTGATACACACGCCCCGCCGCCGCGCTGCGATGATGCCCGTCGGCGATGTAGAGGAACGGAATCTTGGCGAACTCCGCCTCGATGAGTTTGATCTCCGCCGCGTCGCCCACGACCCACGCCGTGTGCCGCACGCCGTCCTTTGCGGTGAAGTCCATCGCCGGCGCAGTCGCGATATTTTTCGCCACAAACGCATCCAGCGCCGCCATGGCCTTGTAAGTCAGGAATACCGGACCCGTCTGCGAATTGAGCGCCTCGATGTGGCGCACGCGGTCGTCCTCCTTGTCGGGCCGCGTCAACTCGTGCTTCTTGATGATGTTCTTCAGATACTCCTCGCAACTCGCCGCCGCCACGAGCCCGACCTGCGCGTGCGCGCCCATGACCTGACGATAAAGGTAGAAGCACGGCTGCTGGTCCTGCGCGAGCGCACCCTCGGCGATGAGCTTCTGGAAATTTTCCCGGCCCTTCGCATAGACCGGCGCGGAATGGAGGTCGGTGCCCGGAGGCAGATCAATCTCCGGCTTGCTCACGTGGAGGAAACTCAGCGGATTGCCCGCCGCCATCACGCGCGCCTCGTCGGACGACATCACGTCGTAAGGCAGCTCGCAGATGCGGGCGGCGAGTTCGGGTTTCGGTCGGAGCGCGGCGAAGGGTTTGAGCGTGGCCATAAAATTCGAGGCGCGAACTTAGGAAGTGCCGGGGAGGAACGCACGAAAAAACTCGGGGCCGCCGTTGTGACCATCGCGAGGGCGCGGACCGCGGGCCGTCCCGGCCCGCAGCGCGTGCGTGGTGTGGCGGCGTCCTGATTACCCGAACTCCCGCCCATTGCCGTGGCCGCTGCGAGCGGGGCCGGCTGGCGGTCCGCCGCCACTTCAGCTCACCGCGATGAGCGAGACGCGTTCGCCCTTGTCGCTGCGGGTGACGCCGTGCGCGAACGGATCGAGCGTCAGCGCGCCGTCCACGAGGAAGGCGTAGCGATGGTGGCCGTGCCGGAGTTCCACCGAGAGCAGCCACGCGCCGTCACTCATCAGCTTCAGGCGATGCGCCCCCGCATTCCAGTTGTTGAAGTCGCCCACCAGGCTGACCGATTTTGCGAGGGGCGCGTTGCAGATGAAATTCATCGCCCGCGTGTTGACGTGCGGGCCGGGGCGGCGGTGTGCGCGGTAAGTGCTGGTGCTCGGGTTCATGTTTACGGCGGTTCGGGAAAAGTAATTCGAGGGGGGTCAGCCCAAAAGATTCTCCAGCAACGTCAGCGCGGTCCGGCGGACCTGATCCGACTGCGCTTCGAGGATGCGGTAACGCGCGCTCCAGCCGGGCTTGGTGTCGTTCTGCCCGCGCCAGACGGTTTTGAGGACGCGCTCGGTGCGCTCCACCTGCTGCATCATCGCGCTGAGCGATTCGCGGCCCTGCGGCAGGTCGCAAATCCCGCCCACGTTGAAACGGCTGATCCGTTTGCCGCGGATCACCGCCTTCAACAGCATCACCACCGTCTGCTCGTAAGCGAACCAGCGCCGGCACATCGTCTCGCGCAGGAAGTCGTGGCGCACCGCGAAAAACTCCGAGCGCGGGCGTTCAGTGTATTGACGGATTTCCCGCGCCTCAGTCGGGAACCAGTTGTAGAGCAGCGCAAACGTCCCGTAGGTGTCGATGAGTTGCTTCGGGTGGTTGTGATCCGTGGCAATCTCGCCGATGCAGAAGTCTTGCTTCAGTTCGAGGCAGATTTCCGGCAGGTCGTGCAGCCGGCCGAGCACCTCGCGGCCCGCGGGCGAGCCGTAGTTGAAGTCGCCGGGGATTAGCCAATAAACGTCGCGCGCGCCGCCGCGCTCCAGCGCCAGCCCGAGTCCCGAATACCACATCTGGCACGTGTCCACGCACCACGCGTCGAGCACGTCCGAGTGACGCGCCACGGTGCGCTGGCGGAACTGCTGGTAGCGGCGGTCGCTCTGGTTCGCGAAGTGCGTCTTGCGATCCACCACGGTGATGGGGCGCGCGTAAGTCGCCGGGTCCGCGTTGAGGCGTGCGACCAGTTGGTAAAGGTGCGCGAGATCGGCATAATCGCGCGGCTGCCGGAACGGATAAATCACCACGTGATGAATCTTCCCGCCGGACGCGGCGGCGGAACGGCGGGCGGTGGATTTGCTTTTCATGCGCGACGGGTTGGGCGTGGCGGGGCCGGTTCGTTTTTCCAATGCTTGGCGTGCTTGTGGGTGGAGCATGGGACGGAGCGGGGGCGGAAGGCAATCACTGTTCGGCTGGTTCGCCGGATTTCTTCGGCGGGCGGGGTCTCGTCCAGTCAAGAATGCGACGTGTGCGGAAACCTTCGGTCTGTCAGAGACTCGTCACGCCGTCGCCGTTACTCCGTCCCGCCCGCCCACTTGGGTTGCTTCTTGAGGTGGTAGAGCATCTCGCCGGCTTTCGGGACGTAGAGCACGCCTTCGTCCTCGCGGTTCGCGTAGTCTTCCACGCGGATGCTCTTGGGGTCCCGGTAGCCGAGGTTGATCTTGCGGCAGGTCGCCTCGGGAATCTGCGTGGCGAGCGTGACTTGGATGCGGCATTGCTCGACTCCGTTCTCGTAGGTGCCGAGGCCGCGCACATGCGTCGAGTGCGCGAGCACGCCCCACGGATAGCCTTTGAACTTGTCCCACTGCTTGAGGAAATAATCGCGGCAGTGGTAGCCGACTTCCTCGATGATCCGGCCGTGCGTGACGGAAATCTCCGAGACGTGCGGCGCGTAGATGATGAGCTCGCCGCCGTCGGCCACCACGGGCTCGAGTTTATACATGCCCTTGCCGGCGACCCAGACGTCGTCATACATCGGCGGCATGTTCGAGAGGACGGTCTTGAACGGATGGTCCTTGTAAACGATGTGGACCGACTTGCTGAGTTCGCTCGCGGCGTCCCACGCGGCTTCGGGCGAACCGGCGCTGAGGCCGGCGAGCGACTTGTCCGGCGCGACGACCATGCAGAAGCACAGCTTGTCCACCTTCACCAGCGCGCCAGCGCGGTCCACGACCTTGCGGACGGGCGTCCACTTGTTGCCGATGATCATCGGGTTGGTGCACACGGCGCCGAGCCAGTGGAAGAAGTTCAGGATCTTCGGCCCGCCCACGCCGGGGAACAGATACTTGTTCCCGCCGGAGAACCCGACGACCTCGTGCGGAAACACGGGGCCGCAGATGATGACCTGGTCGTAGTTGAAGACGAGCTTGTTGATCTCGACGGGCACGTCCATCGAGAAGAGGCCGCCGGTGAGTTCGCTCACGTCCTTCGCGGTGAGCGTCCCGATTTCCTGGAGCGCGGCGGGATTGTCCCACTCGTGATTGAAGAAGCGCACCTTGCGATACGCGCCGCGCCGCTCGTCCATCGTGAGTTCCAGCCGGGTGCAGATCGCCTCCTCGCTCATCGGCGGGTGCGTGCCGAGCGCGGTGAGGATGTCGAGGTGCTGCGTGACCTCGCCGATCTGCGCGAAGATGGTTTTGAACATCAACCCCACCGGCGCCGTGCGCGTGCCGTCGGGAACGATGAGGAGGATGCGCTTGCCCTTGTAGTCTTTCGCCGGCAACGCCTGCGCGACGACCTCGGCGACCTGCGCGTCGGTCAGCTTGCCGGGGAAGGCGGACTTGGAGATGACGTTCATGGGAGAATACTAAACCACGGATGGACACGGATAAACACGGATTTCAGACAAGGCAGCCGCCACTTTATCCGCGTGCATCCGTGTTCATCCGTGGTTGAAACTAAATCGTCTGGCTCAGGAACCCGCCATCCACGCGGATGTCCGTGCCCGTGACGAAGCTGCTCGCCTTGTGCGCGGCGAGGAAGATGCACGCGCCGATCAACTCGTGCGACTCGCCGAAGCGATTCATCGGCGTGTGGCCCCAGATCGCCTTCGTCCGCGGCGTCGGCGAGCCGTCGTCGCCGAAGAGCAGCTTCTTGTTCTGCTCCGCTGGGAAGAAGCCGGGCGTGATCGTGTTCACGCGAACGCCCTTGGGCGCCCACTCGCGCGCGAGGAAGTTCGAGAGGCTCAGCACCGCCGCCTTGCTCGCCGAGTAGGCGACCACGCGTGAGAGCGGCAGGTGCGCCGAGACGCTCGCGATGTTGATGATGCTGCCGCGCCCGCGCGCGACCATCGCCGGGCCGAACTCCTGGCACGGCAGCAGCACGCCGCCCACGAGGTTCATGTCGAAGTTCGCCTGCCAGTCGGCGAGCGCGATGGACTCGAAGGGCCGCTCCGCCGTGACCGTGACCTTCGGGTCGTTGCCGCCGGCGGCGTTGATGAGAATGGAGACGGGGCCGAGCGACTTCTCGATCTCCGCGCGCGCCTTCGCGAGGCTCTCGCGCGAGCTCGCGTCCGCCGAGACGAACGCCGCCTTGCCGCCCCTATCCTTGATGCTCTTCGCGCGCGCGTTGCCGCGGTCGGCGTTTCGACCGGCGACGACCACGCCCGCGCCCGCCGCCGCGAGACCTTCCGCCAGCGCCCCGCCCAGCGTGCCCGTCGCGCCGATGACCACCGCGATTTCGCCCGTGAGATCGAATAGATTGTCAGCCATAGAGAGTGCGCGGACTCTGCGCGAGGGCAGGGGAGGGCGGAAGGAAAAAATGGCAAATGCCCCGGCGCATCGGGGCGCGCGCGCCATCGGAGTTCGTGGCGCCTCCGTGTCGTCTCACCCCTCACCCTCAATCCCTCTCCCCGTTGAGGGGAGAGGGAGGTCGGCCCGCGCGCGTCCGGTGAGTGTGGGACCGCTCGATGGTCTGCGACGTCCGAACGCTTCTCCCTCTCCCTTCAACGGGGAGAGGGCCGGGGTGAGGGGTGAGGTCGCGCGACCGCCTCACGAAGCTCGCTGCGCCTGCCCGGACAATCCCATTTCTCCTCTCGCCATCCCCACGCCCCTTGCCTACCTTGCGCGCGCCATGCCGACCTTTGCCAAGCCCGATGTCATCCTGACCCACGAGAGCGACCTCGATGGCTTCACTGCCGGCATCCTGCTCCGGCGCCTCGCGAAGAAGCTCCACGGCGCCGACGTGCGCCTCGAAGCGTGGAACTACCAGGCGTGGAAGAACCGCCCCATGTCCGAGCGCGTCGCGTGGATCTGCGACTTCACCTACGAGCCGCGCTTCGACAAGGCCGACTGGCTCATCGTGGACCACCACACCACCGACCTCGCGCCCAAGCAGGCGCAGCTCATCCACGACAAGACCAGGTCCGCCGGCCTCCTCGCCTACGACCTCTGCCGCGCCGAGGGCCTCGCCTCGCCCGCGCTCGACCGCCTCGTCCACTTCAACAACGTCGCCGACCTCTTCCTTGAGGACGACCCCGACTTCGTCCTCGCGCAGGACTACGCGAACCTCGTGAAGACCTACGGCTTCTGGAACCTCCACGCCGTCATCGAGGGCGAACTCGAACGCCTCCTCGACCACCCGCTCCTCGAAGTCATCGCCGTCAAGCGCCGCCTCGAGGACCCGCTGGGCTACGAGTGGAGCCGGCCGCGCGTCGTCGCCATCACGCCCGAGCTGGGGCTGGTGAACACCGTCATCGGCAACGTGAACCTCATCGTCTATCGCCTGCTCGACGAGTGGGCGGTGCCGCACCCGGTGCTCGTGACGCTCTTCCGCAAGGCCAACGGCCTGATGATCGCCAGCTTCCGCAGCCGCGACGGCGGCGCCCTGCGGGTGGCGGAGAAACTGGCGGGCGGCGGGCATCCCAACGCGTCCGGCGCCACGCTCCCGCGCTCCGTGACCAACGCGGCCGAGGCGGTGCTGCACCTGCGCAAGGTGCTGGAGGGGAATCCGCCCGCGACCACCGGCCCGCTCAACAGCCTCGGCTCCCTCCTGGACGGCTTCACGCCGGCGAAAGGGTGAGGGCGGCGGGTGGTGGGGAAACGGGTTGCAATGCGGCGGCTCACTGGAGTGCCCTTACACGGCTCTATTGTGGCTTGACCTTCAAAATCTCTACAACCCGGACCTCACAATAGGGCGGCTTCGCATAAACTTGTTCGTCGGCGTTGGCGAAGACGAGAGAAAGTGGATGGCCGATGGAGACGCGGCAACCGCGAACTGCCGGATTATCGAAGAGGTTCTTTTCTATCTGTCCCTTGCCTGTTGAAACCAAGTCCAGCAAAGCCCACCACGTCTTCACTCTCAAGATGGGCGTGCCGACATCGACCATCTGCTTCTCCCGCGTATGATAGTGAACAATCTCCACAGCCTTGAATTGATCTTTCACTTCGTGTGGAAGATCCGGCACGCTTACGAGATACCACAGGAATGCCATGTTGTTATGCCGAATAGGCATCCACCCGGAGTTTGCGGCCTGACAAGTAGCGGTCTGCGGCGGTCATGCCGCCACTTTATTCCCGGCCCCGGCCCTGTCCAGCGGGATTCCCCAATTCCCAGCCCGCCCCACGCCGCACCCACCCCCGGGGGGGAAATCGCCCCCTGCCACAGGGGCCGCTGCTTACTGCCGCAGGGGGCGTCGCCCACTGCCACAGGGACCGCCGTCCCCTGCCACAGGGGACGCCGCCCACTGGCACAGTGGACGCCGCCCACTGGCATAGGGGCCGCCGTCCACTGGCGGGGGGAGCGTCGTCCACTGGCACAGGGGGCGCTCGCCCCTGCCGCAGGGGGCGTTGCCCCCTGCCACAGGGGGCGGCGCTCACTGGCGGGGGGAGCGCTCCTCACTGCCACAGGGACCGTCGTCCACTGGCAGGGGGACCGACGCTGACTTCGGGGGTAGGCGTGTTTGCCCTCCACCCCACGCGTTCACGGCGGTGGGCGCAGCCGCATTTCACCTCGTGCCGCGGCTGTGGAGAAGACGAAGCACACCGGCGTTGCATCGCCCGCTCGCTTGCGCCTAAGCTGCGCGCGTGAAAACCCTCCGCCTGTGCTCCGCCCTCGCCGCCGCGCTCGTCCTCGCCAGCGGTTGCAACAAGTCCGGCGACGCTCCCAAGCCCGACGTTGCCTCCCCGCCCGCGCCCAGGAACGGCACCATCGGCGTCACGCTGCTCTCGTTGCAGAACCCGTTCTTCAAGGTCATCGGCGACCACATCACCGCCGAGGCCGCGAAGGCGGGCTACGACACCATCGTGTTGAGCGCGGACAACGACGTCGCGCGGCAGGCGAATCACGTGAAGGATTTCATCGTGAAGCGTTGCGCCGCCATCGTGCTCAGCCCGTGCGAGTCGCGCTCCATCGTGCCGGTGATCCAGGAGGCCAACGCCGCCGGCATCCCCGTGCTCACCGTGGACATCCCGTGCAACGAGCCGGGCGTGAAGTTGCTCACGCAGGTGGCCACGGATAATTACGGCGGCGGCAAGGAAGCCGGCCGCGCGATGATCGAGGCGCTCGGCGCGTCGGGCGGCAAGGTGGCCATCCTCCATTTCAAACAAGCCGAGTCGTGTCGCCTGCGCGTGAAAGGTTTCCGCGAGGTGATTGACGCGCGCAACGCCACCGCCGCGAACAAGATTGACCTCGTGATGGAACTCGACGGCGGCGGCGCGAAGGACGTGGGCTACAAGGCCGCCGAGGACGCGCTCCAGGCCACGCCGGATTTGCGCGGCTTCTTCGCCATCAACGACCCGTCCGCGCTCGGCGCGCGCGCGGCATTGGAGAAGGCGAACAAGACCGCGCAGGTGGTCATCGTCGGCTTCGACGGCCAGCCCGAGGGCAAGCAGGCGATCAAGGAGGGAAAGATTTACGCCGACCCGATCCAGTTCCCCGACCGCATGGGCGTCGAGATCGTCCGCGCCATCATCAAGCACTCGAAGGGCGAGGACGTGCCCAAGGAAATGCTCATCCCCACGAGCCTCTACCGGAAGGCTGATGGGGAGAAGGATTCATCGCTCAAGTAACATGGCCGCGAAGAATTTCCTCCACGAACTCGTCGGCTCCATGTCCCAAGGCGCGGCGGGCAATCCCACCGTCGCGATGATTGAGGCTGCGTTTCGTCACCACGGCCTGCATTGGCGCTATGTCAACATCGAGGTTACGCCCGCCGATCTCGCGGACTCCGTGCGCGGCGCGCGCGCGATGGGCTTCCGCGGCTTCAACTGCTCCATGCCGCACAAGGTCGCCGTCATCCGGCACCTCGATGGCCTCGGTGAATCCGCCGGCATCATGGGCGCGGTGAACTGTGTCGTGCGCCGTGGCGACAAACTCATCGGCGAGAACACCGACGGCAAAGGCTTCCTCAAGTCGCTCGAATCCGTCACGAACCCCAAGGGCAAATCCGTCGTGCTCTTCGGTGCCGGCGGCGCGGCGCGGGCCATCGCGGTCGAACTCGGCCTCGCGGGCGTGAAGCGCATCACAGTTGTGAATCGCGACGAAGCCCGCGGCGGCGAACTCGTGAAGCTGCTTCGCGAAAAACTAAAGCTCGATGCCGAACTCGTCATCTGGTGCGGCGACTACTCGATTCCCGCCGGCACCGATTTCGTCATCAACGGCACCTCCATCGGCCTCTACGACTCCGAGGCTCGCCTCGCGTTGGATGTGAATTCTCTGAAGCCCGGCATGGTGGTTGCCGACGTGATTTTCAGCCCGCCCCGCACGCGCCTCATCCGCGAAGCCGAGTCGCGCGGTTGCACGGCGCTCGACGGCCTCGGTATGATTGTGAATCAGGGCGTCGTGAGCATCCAGTATTGGACCGGCGTGAACCCGGAGCCGACCGTGATGCGCAAGGCAGTTGAGGAAGCACTTGGAGACTGATTGGTTCCGTAACCGCTTTGAACTATGAACAATCTCGTCATGACCACCGCTCTCGCCGCAACGGTCGCCGCCGCCGGAGCCGCCGAACCTTTCCGCGCGCCGCTCATCAGCGTGGACAAGAACCTTCGCGTGGCTGCGCTGGAAATTTCCGGCAAGAAGGTGACACCCAAGGCGCCCGGCTGGTCCGTGAAGAAAGTCACGCTCCACGGCGGCAAGCAAGAGGGCGTGGACGTGGTCATCGTCAACAACGGCAAGCTCCAGTTTACCGTCGTGCCGACGCGCGGGATGGGTGTGCTCGAGGTGAAGCTCGGCGACGTGCGGCTCGGATGGAATTCGCCGGTGAAGGAAGTGGTTCACCCGCGCCACATCAATCTCCAAAGCCGCGGCGGACTCGGTTGGCTCGAAGGGTTCAACGAATGGATGGTTCGCTGCGGACTCGAAAGCAATGGCCATCCCGGCACGGACGAGTTCATCAACAACGTCGGCGACAAGGCGACGATGGAACTCACGCTCCACGGCAAGATCGCGAACATCCCGGCGAGCGAGGTCGAGGTGGTGGTGGATCGCGAGCCGCCGTATCGCATCCGCGTGCGCGGGCGCGTGGACGAGCGGAGTTTTTACGGGCCGAAGCTGGAGTTGTGGACGGAGATTTCCACCGAGCCGGGCAGCAGCGAGTTGCGTATCGCCGACACGATCACGAACCGCGGCGCGCCCGAGCAGGAGTTCGAGATGCTCTACCACTGCAACCACGGCTGGCCGCTGCTGGAGGCGGGCGCGACGTTTCTCGCGCCGGTGTCGCGCGTGATTCCGTTCAACGACCACGCCGCGAAGTCGGTGAAGACCTACGCAACCTACGACGCGCCGAAGGCGGGCTTTGTCGAACAGGTCTATTGCCTCCATCCGCTCGCCGATGCGCAAGGCCGGACGATCATCGCGTTGAAGAACAAAGCCGGCGACCGCGCCGTTTCGATGGCCTTTTTGGTGAAGGAACTCCCCTATGTGACGCTCTGGAAAAACACCGCGAGCGAAGGCGAAGGCTATGTGACCGGCCTCGAACCCGGCACGAACTTCCCGAACAACCGCCGCATCGAACGCAAACTCGGCCGCGTCCCCAAGCTCGCCCCCGGGGCGAGCTGGTCGGCGACGATTGATTACACCATCCACATTGGCACCGAGTCAGTGAAGGGCGTGAGCGATCGAGTCGCGGCGATTCAGGGAAGCAAGAAGCCGGTGATTGAGGAGAAGCCGGAGAAGAAGGAGTGAGATGAAGCTCAAAACTCAAAGATCAAAGGTCAAGGGAAGCTCCAAGTTCAAAGCTCCAGAAACCATCGTTCGAGCGTCGTCGGTTGTGCGGGCAATTGGAACTTGGTGCCTGGTCCTTCCCTTGAGCTTTGGCCTTTGTCCTTTGAGCTTCGCCGCCGATGCCCCGGCTTCACCATTCGCAAAAAGAGGCGCTCTCCTTTTCTCCGATGACTTCGAGCGTGCCGAGCTCGGGCCGCGTTGGGAGGCAAGCCAGCGCGCCTTTGCCATCGTCGGTGGCGCGATGAAGGGCGGCCACCCGCTCGGCCAGCACGGCGCGGTCGCGGGCGTGGAGGTGCCGTTCAAGGATGCGGTGATCGAATTTCGGTTCCGCTTCGAGGGTGCGGCGAGCATCAACGCCGTGTGCGACGACCGGGCCTTCACCAACTCGCACGCGGGCCACATCTGCCGCGCGACCATCATGCCCAAGCTCATCCGCCTCGGCGACGATCGCGAGGGCGGGATGCGCAATGACATTTTGGAAATGCGCAGAGACCCGAATCGCAAAGCCGAAGGCGAGAAGCTCATGGAAGGCCGGACCAAAACCTTCCCGATGAAAATCGAAACGAACCAGTGGCATCGCCTCACGATGGATATCGTCGGCGACGAAATGCGCGCGAGCCTCGATGGCAAGTTTGTGGGCCAGTTGAAGTCCCCCGGCATCGGCCATCCGACCAAGAGCCGTTTCCACTTCACCATCAGCGGCAAGGAGGCGCTGCTCGACGACGTGAAAATCTGGGCCGCGGAACCCGCGCACGTGAAATGAGCAAGTTCGCCTCCACGACTTCTGCCTCCGCCAGTCTTCGCGCGCACGCATGAGTGAACCCGGTTCCAGTTCCAAACTCTCCGTCCTGGTGCGCGACTACGGCATGGCGGGCGTGCTCGTGCTGCTCTGCGCGTTCTTCAGCGCGGTCACGCTCACCGAGCAGCATCCGACCGGCGAGGCGGCGGCGGTTCAACTCGCCGCCGGCATCACGAAGCAGTTCGGAAAATCTCCGACCGTGCTGATCGCTGTGCGCGATCAGAACGAGGACACTTCATTCGCGGCAAAGCTCAAAGCGCAGTTGAAGTCTGCCGGAGCGATCGTTGCCGCCGTGGTGAAAGGCGAGCCGAAGGACGCGCGCGAAGAGTTGCAGAAGCTTTCGGCAAGGGGCGCGAAGCTCGATGTCATCGCGTGCAACCAAGCCACCGCGGCGTGGCTCGTCTTCGCCGATCTTGCGAAGGATTTCCCCTCGCTCGGCTCGCCGCGCGTGCTGCAGCCGCGCAGCTACAAGTGGCCCAACTTCCTCAAGCGCGACAATCTGCTTAATATCGCCAACCAGATCGCCGTCATCGCCATCGTCGCCATCGGCATGACGATGGTCATCATCACGGGCGGAATTGATTTGAGTGTGGGAAGTCTCATCGCGCTCTCGGCGGTGCTGGCGGCGCTGTTCATCCGCGAGTTCGCCGGTGCGCAACAGGCCGGCGCGCTCGGCATGACGCTCGCGTGCCTCAGCGCGATGCTCATCTGCGGCCTCGCCGGTGGCGCGACCGGCACATTCGTCACGCTGTTCAACATCCCGCCGTTCATCGTCACGCTGGCGATGATGCTAGTGGCGAGCGGCACGGCGTATCTGCTCACGCACGGGCAGTCGGTTTATCAGGTGCCGGACTCATTCGTCTGGCTCGGGCGCGGTGCGGACGTGCTCGGCGTGCCGAACGCGGTGTTGCTCATGGCGCTGCTCTACATCGCCGCGCACATTGTCATGTCGCGCACGACGCTGGGGCGTTACCTCTATGCCGTCGGCGGCAACCGCGTGGCGGCGAGGTTTTCCGGCGTGCCGGTGCGGCGCGTGTTGCTGGTGAGCTACGTCGTCAGCGGATTGCTCGCGGGCCTCGGTGGCGTGGTGCTCGCGTCGCAACTCAAGAGCGGCTCGCCGACGTTCGGACAGATGAACGAACTTTACGTCATCGCCGCGGTGGTGGTCGGTGGCGCGAGCCTGAGCGGCGGCGAGGGGCGGATGTTCGGCACGCTCATCGGCGCGTTCATCATCGCAGTGATTCAGAATGGCATGAACCTGACGAACGTCGAAAGCTACACGCAAAAAGTCGTGCTCGGCCTGGTGATCCTCGCCGCGGTGCTGCTGGACCAGTTCCGCCAGCGCGGCTGGAGTTGGAAAGCGGTGACGCGGGCGTAGGATGCCAACGCGCGCGAAACGAAACGAGTGCGGCGCAATGTGCGCGCCGCGCGGAGACGATGACGACGACGGCGGCGAGTGACGACGAAACCATGCTCAATCTGTTTGCCAACCTCTCATTAGCACCCGGCTTTAGCCAGGTGTCAGGCGAGCGCGTGGATGCGGGAACCGTTTTAACGGTTTCCGCGCCGGCGGGGGAAACCGCTGAAGCGGTTGGCGTCGCTCAGTGCGCGTCGGACACCCGGCTAAAGCCGGGTGCTAATGAGAGGACAGGCGACGAGGCGCGGTGCGCGAGCGGAGCGCGGCCTTTAGGCCTCTTCAAGTTGCGTCAGAGAATTGCACCATTGAATTTCACCGGGCGTCTGTCTGGATTTTCACGTCGAAACGGCCTGAAGACCGCGCTACTGTTGCTCGCGTCCGCAGGTCTCATTTCGGCTGCTTCGCCCACTCCCGCTCAAACAGAATTCTTCGAGAAAAAAATCCGGCCCGTGCTCGCGGGTGAGTGCTACGAGTGCCACTCCGCGAAAAAGCAAAAGGGCGGACTGCGCCTCGACTCCCGCGACGCGTTGCTCAAGGGCGGCGAGAACGGACCGGCCATCGTGCGCGGCAATGCGAAGAAAAGTCTGCTCATCACCGCCATCACGCATGAGCGCGACGACCTCAAGATGCCGGAGAAGGGCGTGAAGCTCGACGGAGAGGTGATTGAAAATTTCATCGCCTGGGTGAACATGGGCGCGCCCGATCCGCGCGATTCACCGCCGGCCGAGTTGACGAGCGCCGGAAGTTCTTGGGACGCGACACTCGCTGCGCGCAAAACGTGGTGGAGTTTTCAACCGGTGCAGAAGCCCACGGTGCCCACGTCGAAGAACGCCGGATGGAGCGAACATCCGGTTGATCGTTTCCTCCTCACGAAGATGGAGGAGCGCGGGCTTCAGCCCGCTTCACCGGCCGAGCTGCGTGTGCTCATCCGCCGACTCCATTTCGCGCTCACCGGCTTGCCGCCGAAGCCGGAGGAGATCGAGGCGTTCGTGGGCACAGTCTCCTTGTCTCCCTCTCTCCCTGTCTCCCCATCTTCGGCCAAAGACAGGCAGACTATCAGACAGGGAGACAAGGAGATTGAGCAGATGGTGGACGCGCTTCTCGCCTCTCCCCAATTCGGCGAGCACTGGGCGCGGCACTGGATGGACCTCGTGCGTTACGCCGAGACGCACGGCAGCGAGGGCGACCCGGAGATTCGCGAGGCGTGGCGCTATCGCGATTACCTCATCCGCGCCTTCGATACCGACGTGCCTGTGGATCAACTCATCCGCGAACACATCGCCGGGGATTTGCTCCCGAACCCGCGCCTGAATCTCGCCGAAGGTCTCAACGAATCCATCCACGGCATCGCCAGCTTGCGCTTCACCGAGCACGGCTACCAGCCCGTGGACACGCTCGACGAGCAGGTGAAGACCATCGAGAACCAGATTGATGTGCTCGGCAAATCGTTTCAGGGACTCACGCTCGCGTGCGCGCGCTGTCACGACCACAAGTTCGACCCGATTGGCCAGCGTGATTTCTATGCGCTCTTCGGAATCCTCGCGAGCAGCCGCCCGGCCCAGGTGACGGTGGACGCGCCCGAGGTGAAGGAGAAAAGCCGCGCCGAACTCACCGCGCTCAAGTCGCAAATCAAAACCGCGCTCGCCGATGAATGGCTCGCGGCCCTCGAGAAACTTCCCGCGCGGCTGCTGGGTGAGACTCCGGACGATCGCGATCTCAGCTCGTTGCGCCAGCGCGTGAGTGAGATCGAAGAGGAGACGGGCGAGTTGGAGGCGATCGCGCGCGCGAAAGTGAACGGAGCGCGGGCGGCACGCCCGCGCGTTGGTGCGGCGTCGGACGAACCGGCGGGCGGGCCGCCCGCGCTCCTGCCGCCGCCCATCTCCCGCTGGAGTTTCGACCGTGACGCGCGCGATCAGGTCGGCAATCTCCATGGCGAGTTGCTCGGCGGCGCGACGGTTCGCAACGGCCGCCTTGTGCTCGACGGCCAGGAGGCGCATTTCCGCTCGGCCACCTTCACACGCGACCTCAGCGAGAAGACTCTCGAAGCGTGGGTCGCGCTCGGCGATCTCGACCAACGCGGCGGCGGCGTCATCACGATCGAATCAGCGAAGGGTTCCATCTTTGACTCCATCGTGTTCGCGGAGAAGGCGGCGAAGAAATGGGTGAATGGCAGCAACAATTTCCGCCGCTCCAAGGTTGTGGAGGGTGCCGATGAAACCGCGAAGCCCGGTGAGCTTGTGCACCTCGCCGTCGTTTATCGCGCGGACAACTCCATCGCGATTTATCGCAACGGCGAGCCTTACGCTCCGCCTTACACGCCGAGTGGTCCGGAGAGCACGCTGCACACGTTCACCGCTGGCGACGCGCACGTGCTGCTCGGCCGGCGGCACACGGGCGGTGGTCACGCGTTTCTCGCCGGGGAAATTGACGAGGCGCGCCTTTACGACCGCGCTTTGACCGATGAGCAAATCGCCGCGTCGTTCCGCGCCGGCCCGGCGGGCGTGAGCGAGGAGGAACTCGCCGCGGCCATGATGCCGGAGCAGCGCGAGAAATTTGCCGGGCTCAAAACCGAACTCGCGCGGGCGCAAACGGAACTCAAATCACGCGAAGAGAAAGCCGGCGCGGACGCGTGGCGCACCGAACTCGCCGAGGCCGCGCGCAATCCGCAAAGCCCGCTGCACGTGTGGGCCAGCCTCCACGACAAGCCCGCCGCCGACTTCGCGCGCGCATGGGAGGAATTGTCGGCGAGCCAGAGCGAGTTGACGGAGCGGACGCGGCGCGCGAACCGCGAGGGCTTCACGTTGAAGTGGGACCTGGCCCGCGATGGCGCGCAGTGGTTCAAGAACGGGAGCGCGTTCGATAGTGGGGCAGGCGTCTCGCCTGCCGGCGGAACCCAGAGCGTGTCGCAAACAGAAGGGCAGGCGGGACGCCTGCCCCACATTGCCGGCGAGTTCGCCATCGAGCCGGTGGGCGAGCGTGTGGTGACCGGCATTTACCCGGCGGGATTTTTCACGCACGCTCTTTCGCAGAAGGACGCGGGGCTGCTGACCTCGCCGCGTTTCAAGATCGAAACGGACAACATCAGCGTGCTCGCGGCGGGCGGCAGAGGCTCGATGGTGCGCGTGATTGTGGACAATTATCCGCTGAACAACGGGCAGATTTTCCAGGTCGCGCGGCTGGAGAGCGACGAGCCGAAGTGGATTCGCATGGACACGTCGTATCGCAAGGGCACGTGGGCCTATCTCGAATTCGCCAACTACGACGACCTCACCCATCCCATCCTCGCCAAGGGCAAGGACCGGCCCGCCGACGGCCGCTCGTGGTTCGGCGCGTGGAAGGTGGCGATGCACGACGGCAAGGAGGCGCCCAAGAAGGAGAACGTCGCGGCGGGCGCGTTGCTCGCCGGTGTCGCGCCGGAGAACGCGGACGCGCTCGCGAAAAAATATCAACGCACACTGGCCGACGCCGTGAGCGCGTGGCGCGCGGGCAAGGCGGACGAGGCGCAGTGCGCGTTGCTCGATTACTTCGTGCGGCGCGGGCTGCTGCCGAATTCGCTCGGCGAGTTGCCGTCAGTGACGGCGTTGGTGGGTGGGTATCGCTCGCTCGAAGCGGAGGTGCCGGTGCCGCGCCGCGCGCCCGGCTTGATCGAGGGGACGACTTACGACGCTCCGCTGATGCCGCGCGGGGATCACCTGAAGCCCGGCGAGCCGGTGCCGCGTGGGTATTTGCAGGTGCTCGGGAAGACGGCCTTCTCCTCGACCGAGGTAGCAGCCGACGTGAGGAGGCTCACTTCAAACGCGGAACGCGGAACGCGGAACGTGGAAAAAAGTCAGAGCCTCCTTACGTCGGCTGCTACCAGCGGACGAAGCGGACGCCTTGAACTGGCTGACGCCATCGCGTCGCCGGCGAATCCGCTCACCGCGCGCGTGATGGTGAATCGCATCTGGCACCAGCTTTTCGGCCGCGGGCTCGTGCCGACCACGGATAATTTTGGCCGGCTCGGGGAGAAGCCCACGCATCCGGAGTTGCTGGATTATCTCGCGGCGAAATTCGTGGAGGACGGCTGGTCCACGAAGAAGATGATTCGTTTCCTCGTCACTTCGCGCGCGTGGCAGATGAGCAGCGAGGCCTCGGCGCAGGCGCGCGAAGCCGATGCCGCCAACGAGCTGCTCTCGCACTTCCGCGTGCGACGGCTGGAGGCGGAGGCGATTCGCGACTCGATGCTCGCGGTGTCGGGCGAGTTGGATTCCACGATGTTCGGCAAGCCCGTGAGCACGGGCGACCGGACGCGGCGCAGCATTTACCTCGCGGTGCGGCGCAATTCCCTCAGCGCGTTCCTCGAAGCCTTCGACTCGCCCAAACCGTTCACCACGCTCGGCAAGCGCGACGTGACGAACGTCCCCGCGCAATCGCTCGCGCTGCTGAACGACCCGTTCGTCATCCATTGCGCCGCGCGCTGGGCGAAGTCGGCGATGCAAAATTCCGGCGACGCCACGGCGGAGGCGCGCGCGCGTCGAATGTTCATGACCGCCACGGGCCGCGCGCCGACGGCGGCGGAGCAGGGGACGATGCAGGAGTATCTCGCCGCGCTCGCGCAGGCGCACGGCGCGGGCGGCGAGCAGTCACTGGAAAGCCCGCGCGTGTGGCAGGACTTCGCGCAGTCGCTGTTCAACTTGAAGGAATTCATTTACGTTCGCTGAGTCCGCTATGAATACGCCCTTCATATTTCCCCCTCGCGCATCGGCACGTGTGCACTCCCGCCGCGAGATGCTGCGGCGCGCCTCGATGGGCTTCGGGTCGGTTGCGCTTGCGGGATTGTTCGCGGAGAAAAGTTCGGGGGCGGTTTCGGCGGCTACGAGCACAGCGATGCGCCGTCCGCATTTCACGCCGCGCGCGAAGCACGTCATCTTCTGCTACATGAGCGGCGGTGTGTCGCATGTGGACTCGTTCGACCCCAAGCCTGAGCTGGTGAAACGCCACGGCCAGCCGATGCCCGTGCCGGTGAAGCCCACGATGTTCAACAACAACGGCAACATCATGGCCAGCCCGTGGGCCGCGAAGCCGCGCGGGCAGAGCGGCATCGTGATGACTGATCTCTTCCCGCACATCGCCGCGCGCGCGGACGACCTCGCGGTGATCCGTTCGATGACGAGCAAGGTCAATGAGCACGCGCAGGGGAATTATTTTTTTCACACCGGCTTCTCGTTCAGTGGCCATCCGAGCGCGGGCGCATGGATGAGCTACGGCCTCGGCACGGAAAACGAAAACCTACCCGGCTTCGTGGTGCTCAACGCGGGCGACTCGACGGTGCCGCATGGCGGCGTGGGTCTCTTCAGCAACGGCTACCTGCCCGCGCAACATCAGGCGAGCCTCATCCGCGTGGACTCCGATCCGGCGCTGGCGAACATCAAGCCCGGCGAGAGCGACGCGCTCCAGCGGCAGCGGCTCGGCTTCATCCGCGCGATGGACGAGGGCTTTGCCGCGAGCACGCACGAGGCGGCGGTGGAGGGCGCGATTTTGAATTACGAGACGGCGTATCGGATGCAGTCGGCGGTGCCGGAGTTGTGCGACTTGCGTGGCGAGAGCGACGCGACGAAAAAACTTTACGGCCTCGACTCGCCGCACGCGCCGACGGTGGCTTACGGCAAGCAGGCGCTCGTGGCGCGGCGGCTCATCGAACGCGGCGTGCGCTTTGTGGAACTGAGCTGCCTGCCGCAGGAGATCGGCGAAGGGCAGGGGCCGAACCCGTGGGATCAGCACGGCGCGTTGCAGAAGGGCCACACGAAGATGGCGCGGCAGGTGGACCAGCCCATCGCTGGCCTCATCACGGACCTCAAGGCGCGCGGGCTGCTCGACGAGACGCTCATCATTTTCTCCGGCGAGTTCGGCCGCACGCCGTTCTCGCAGGGCAGCGACGGGCGCGATCACAATCCGTTTGGCTTCAGCCTCTGGCTCGCGGGCGGCGGCGTGAAGGGCGGCACCGTCTTCGGCGCGACGGACGACCTCGGCTACCACGCGGTCGAGAACAAGTGCGACATCTACGACTTCTGGGCGACCGTGCAGCATCTGCTGGGCATCGAGCACACGAAACTCACCTACCGTTTCGGCGGGCGCGATTTCCGGCTGACCGACGTGCACGGAAATGTCATCCGCGAAATTCTCGCGTGAGCCGCGCCGTTCCCAATCTGATTCACTGTGGGTGGCGCGTGTTTCTGTTCGGCGCGCTCACTTTCCTCGTCACACTCCCCTCGTTTTCCGCGCGCGCGGCAGAGGATCCGTTTCAAGCGCTCGTCCGTCCCACCGACGCGCTCACGCCGGAGCAGGAGCGGGTGAAATTAAAAATCCCCGCCGGCTTCGACGTGCAGCTCTTCGCCGCGGAGCCGATGATCAACAAGCCGATCAATCTCGCCTTCGATGCGCGCGGCCGGCTGTGGGTCTCGTCCACGACGGAGTATCCGTTCGCCGCCGACACGAACCGCTGGGAGGACGCGCTCGGCTCGCGCGTGCGCGGCAGCCGCGACGCGATCCGCATTCTCGAAGACACCGATGGCGACGGTCGCGCGGACAAGGTTACCGTTTTCGCCGATGGGCTGAACATTCCCGTCGGCGTGCTGCCTTACGGCCGCGGCTGCATCGCGTGGAGCGTGCCGAATCTCTGGCTGTTGGAGGACACTGACGGCGACGGCATTTGCGACAAGCGCACCGTGCTCTTCGGTCCGCTCGGCTACGAGCGCGACGTGCACGGAAACATCGCGAGCCTCCGACTCGGCGGCGACGGCTGGATTTACGCGACGCACGGCTTCAACAACACCAGCCGCTTCGAAGTGCGCGCCGACCGCCTCGGCAAACGCAAGCTCGGCGACGCCGGCACCGTGCTCGAATTGAATTCCGGCAACACCTTCCGCTTCCGCCCCGACGGCACCGCGGTGGAAAGCTGGACGCGCGGCCAGGTGAATCCGTTCGGCCTCTGCCTCGACCGCTTCGCGCAAATCTACAGCGTGGACTGCCACTCCGATCCGCTCATGCAACTGCTGCGCGGCGCGTGCTACCCGAGCTTCGGCAAGCCGCACGACGGCCTCGGCTTCGGTCCCGTGATGTGTCCGCATCGCCACGGCTCGACTGGATTGTGCGGCGCGATCTATGTCGGCGGTGGAATGTGGGGCGCGGATTGGGACGACCACGTGCTGCTCGGAAATGTCGTCACCTCGCGCATCAATCACGACCACATCGCCTTCACCGGCGCGTCCGCGCACGCGCAAGAGCAGCCGGATTTTCTCGTGAGCGAAGACCCGTGGTTCCGGCCCGTGGATTTGCAAACCGGCCCCGACGGCGCGCTCTACGTCGCCGATTTTTACAACAAGATCATCGGCCACTACGAAGTGGATCGGAAACATCCCGGCCGCGACCGCGAGCGCGGACGCATCTGGCGCATCGCGAAAAAAGGCGCGACGAAACCGCAGCCGCCCACGCGCGACGAGCAACTCGCGCAACGCTGGCGCTGGACCGAAAATGAAAAATCCGCGTGGCCCGCTGCGCTCCGCGACGAAGCGTTCGCGCTGTTGGCGGACCCGAAACTCGACGGACGCGTGCGCCGCGTCGTGGCCGAGGGCGTCGCGTTTCATCCCGACGTGAAGGCCATCCCGGGTCTTTTCTCTTTGCTTCGGGGTTCGTCCGCGGATGACGAGGCGTTGCGGCACACGCTGCGCATCGCGTTGCGAAATCATCTCGAAGTGCCCGGCGCTTTTTACGAACTCAGCAAAGTCACCGCGGCCGATGCCGACCTGCTTCCGATTGTGCGGGCCGTGGACTCACGCGAATCCGCGCAGTGGCTCTCCGCGTGGCTCGGCCGTCAACGCGAAGCGCCGCCCGGCCTGGCCGCCACGCTCACGACCATCGCGCGCCACGTTACGTCGCAGGAAGAGGATGATTTTGTGCGCCTGATCCACACGCGATTCGGTTCTCACGAAGATTCGATCACGCTGCTCAACGCGCTGCGCGAAGGGCTCGAAGCGAACCACAACCTTCAGTCCACCGCGCCTTACGAATGGGCTTCCGACCTCATTTACCAGTTGCTGCGCGACGTGGAGTCCGCCGAACCGCGCGCGTGGACGGCCGTGCCGCTCGCGCAAAATCCCGGCGGTCCCAGCCCGTGGGGGCTCGATGAGCGGCTGTGCGCCGACGGCCACACCATCAGGATGCTCACGAGTCTGCCCGCGCCGCGGGGCGGGGCCATCGAGCGGCGGATAGGTTCGCTCGTGTCGCGAGAGTTTGCGTGTCCGGTGTCGTTGAGCTTTTGGATTTGCGGTCATCGCGGTTTACAGACGGCGCCGGCGCACGAGCTGAATTTCATCCGGCTCGTGGACGCGGCGACCGGGGCCGAACTCTCGCGCGCGTATCCGCCGCGCAGCGACACCGCGCGTCGCGTCGAGTGGAGCCTCGTCGCGCACGAGAAGAAATCCGTGCGCCTCGAACTCACCGATGGCGACGGCGGCACCGCCTACGCGTGGCTCGCCGTCGGGCGCTTCTCACCGGCCGTGGTGAGGGCGGACCTGCCGCGCGACGACGAGAAGCTC
>JACQFS010000145.1 GCA_016199935.1 Verrucomicrobiota bacterium | reverse complement strand
GTCTTTGCGCCTTTGCGTTACAAGGTTTTTGCCTCAATTGCATCGTGTCTCTCGCCGTCAGATTGACAAACGGCACCAGCGCACGCAACACTCGCCCACTTTTCGAACCATGAAATTGCATCCATCGGCCAGTCTTCCCGTCCTCATCGCCACCGCGCTCGCCTCCACGGCCGGCGCGGCGGTGGATTTCAAAACGGAAATCAAACCGCTCATCGAGAGCTCGTGCCTGAGCTGTCACAAGGAGGGCAAGGGCGAGGGCGGGTTGTTCATGGTGTCGGCCGACCAACTCCTGAAGGGCGGCGAGAACGGCAGCGTCATCACGCCCGGCAATCCGGACAAATCCTCTTTCTACAAGCTTACCATCCTGCCCAAGAGCGACGACAAGGTGATGCCGCCGAAGGGCGCGGTGTTGAACAAGTGGCAGACGGACGCGATCGCGGCGTGGATCAAGGAGGGCGCGAAGTGGCCCGCGGACGTGAAGCTCACGCAGCGCGCGCGGATTGATTTCAAAAAGGACATCCAGCCGATCCTCGAGTTCAATTGCGTGGGTTGCCACAAGGAAGGCCACGCGAAGGGAGAGTTGCGCCTCGACAACCAGAAGGATGCGTTCAAGGGCGGCGAGAACGGCGCGGGCATCGTGCCGTTTCATCCGGAGAAAAGTTCCATCCACACCAGCACGGCCGTCTCGCCCGACGACGACAAGCTCATGCCGCCGAAAAAAAAGGACGGCCCGCTGCCGAAGGAGAAGATCGAGTTGCTCCGCGAATGGATCGCGCAGGGCGCGAACTGGCCCGACGGTCTCACGCTCGAAGGAAAGAAGGCCGAGGACGCCGTGCAGTTCACCGACGTGTCCACGTCCGAGGAAATCCAGAAGAAGATCATGGCGAACCTCGACGTGAAGCGCGCCGCGGACATGAAGGCGTTCACCGATAAAATTTCCGGCACGCCCGTGAGCTTCGAGATGCTGCCGATTCCGGCGGGCGAATACACGATGGGCAGTCCTGATGCCGAGCCCGGCCGCAAGCCCGACGAAGGTCCGCAGCACAAGGTGAAGATCGAGCCGTTCTGGATGGGCAAATACGAGGTCACGTGGAACGAATACGAGCTCTTCATGTATCCCGAAGGCGAGCGCAAGAACATCCCGCCCGGCGCGAAGATTGACGGCGCGAATGTTCCCGACGCCGTGACGCGCCCGACCAAGCCCTACGTCGAGATGAGCTTCGGCATGGGCAAGGATGGATTCCCCGCGATCAGCATGACGCATCACGCGGCGATGACTTACTGCAAATGGCTCAGCGCGAAGACGGGGCACTTCTACCGCCTGCCGACCGAGGCCGAGTGGGAATACGCCTGCCGCGCGGGCACGAAGACCGCCTACTCCTTCGGCGACGACGTGGCGCAGCTCACGAACTACGCGGTTTACCTCAAGAACTCCGATTTCAAATACAAGAAAGTCGGCACGAAGAAACCGAATCCCTGGGGCCTTTTCGACATGCACGGCAATGTCGCCGAGTGGTGTCTGGACCAATACGACAAAAGTTTTTACCAGCAGTTCGCCGGCAAGACTTCTGCCGACGATTGGAAGCCGAGCAGCACTCCCTATCCGCACGTCGCGCGCGGTGGCGCGTGGGATGTGATTCCCGGAACCGGGGTGGAGGACAAAGACGCGGCCCAGCAATTGCGCAGCGCCGCCCGCATCCACTCCGATAAATCATGGAAACAGCAGGACCCGCAACTGCCCAAGAGCATCTGGTATCTCACCGACGCGCAGTTCCTCGGCTTCCGCCTCGTGCGCCCGCTGAAGGTTCCGCCCGCCGCGGAGATTCACAAATACTGGGCCAACGGCGTGGAGAAGGAATAGCTCCGAAGAAATTTTCCGCACCGCCCGGCCTTCGCTCGCGTGAGGGCCGGGTTTTTCTTTCAGCCGCCGTTGGCGGATTCGCCGGCGGCGTATTCGGCGCGGTCGCACTCCGGCAGCAACAGCACGAGCGGCAACCACGACGTCATGCCGAAACGCGCAAACAGCGTCCGGCCGTCAACCTGTCCCTGTTTCCACATCGCGCGGAGTTGTTCGCGCGTGAACGGCCCGCAGGTCTCGTCGTGGATGATGACGTAGTAGTCCGTCCGGATCGCATCGTGATCGGGCACGTCGCTCCGCGGCGGCGGCAAGTGGCAACGCACGCCCGACGGCGTGACGCGACGGCCGGTCTCGCGCGTAAAGATGAAGCGGAAAGTCATGGTGGCGTTTTGGAAAAGGATGACTTGTTCAAACGTGACCGGGCGTTGCCTCCCGGATCAGCGGCACTTTACCTCCCCCGGGTCGGTTTTGCCCATCCGCTTTTTTCGGAAAAGTCCCGCCGCCGGCCGGATTTGTCGCGCGGTTGAGAAACGAAAGTTGACCGATCCCGAACCGCTGTCGGGATTTGCGAACGGCACCGATGATGGGTTTAACCTTGTGGCGTCGCCGGTCGCTGCCTACTCTCGCCCCTGTTTCCCGCCGCCTCCGCTGATTATCGGAGACAAAGGGCAACGTCGAACGCCAGCCAAAACATCATGAACATCCTCACTCCCCAAAACGATTCGCCCTGGAGCCGCCGTCGCTTCCTCGGCACCACCGGCGCCGCCCTCGGTGCGGCCGCCACCTTCAACCTCATCACCCGCGAGGGCGGTTTCGCCGCCAACGCCGACACGCTCAAGGTCGGCCTCGTCGGGCGGTCGCGGCACCGGTGCCGCGCAGCAGATGCTCACCGCCGACAGCAACGTGGTCCTGCACGCGATGGGCGACGCCTTCAGCGACCAGATCGACAAGAGCAAGGCCAGCCTCAGCAAGGACAAGGAAATCGGTCCGCGCGTCCGGGTGAATCCCGACATGCAGTTCACCGGGCTCGATGCCTTCGAGAAAGTTTTGAAGAGCGACATTGATGTGGTGATCCTCGCGACGCCGCCCGGTTTCCGCTCCATGATGTTCGAGGCCGCGGTGAAGGCGGGCAAAAACATTTTCATGGAAAAGCCCGTCGCCGTGGACGGCCCCGGCGTCCAGCAGGTGCTCGCCGCCGCGAAGGTCGCGAAGGAAAAAAATCTCAAGGTCGGCGTCGGCCTCCAGCGGCGGCATCAGCCGGACTACACGCAGGTCATCGAACGACTGCACGGCGGCGCGATCGGCGACATCGTCTCGATGCGCTGCTATTGGAACGGCACGCCCGTCGGCCCGAAGAAGCGACGCGACGATCTCGCGAAGCAGATGGGCCGCGCGCCGACGGAAATGGAATACCAGATCCGCAACTGGTATATGTTCGCGTGGCTCTGCGGCGATCACATCGTCGAGCAGCACATCCACAACCTCGACGTTTGCAACTGGATCAAGAATGGCTACCCCGTCCGCTGCCACGGCATGGGCGGTCGTGCGTATCAGCAGGGGCCGGACAGCGGCGAGATTTTCGACCATCACGCGGTGGAATACGAGTATGAGGACGGCTCGCACATGTTCAGCCAGTGCCGGCAGATTCCGAGTTGCTGGTCCTCCGTGACCGAGCACGTGACCGGCACCAAGGGCACGTGCGATGTGAGCGGCCACATCATCCGCGGCGACAACGCGTGGCGTTACAAGGCGCGCGAGGGCGAGTCCAACGCCGGCCACCAGCTCGAGCACTACCCGCTCATGGCCGCCATCCGCAACAACACGCCTTACAACGAGGCCGAGCGCGGCGCGATGAGTTCGCTCACTGCCATCATGGGTCGCATCGCCACGTGGACCGGCCAGCCCATCGAAGCCAAGCAGGTGCTCGACTCGAAGGTGAAACTCATGCCCGACAAGCTCGCATGGGACGCGACGCCCAAGGTGCTGCCCGGCGCCGACGGCCTCTATCCGTTCGCCGTGCCCGGCAAGAACTGGAAGATTCATGTCTGAGTCCCGCGACTCTTTCGCCACCCGCGCCCGAGTTGGGCGCGGGTGTTTTGTTTTGAGCGCGCTTGCCATCGCGCCGCTGCTGTTCGCCGGATGCGCGTCCACGCCGGCGGAGAAGTCCCTGTCCCGATTCCGTTTCGAGGAGGAGCACATGGGCACGCTGTGGACCATCACGCTCTACGCGCCGGACAAAGTGATGGCCGAGTCCGGAGCCAAGGCTGCCTTCGCGCGCGTCGCGCAACTCGATGCGCGCTTCACGGACTACGCGCCGGACAGCGAACTTTCGATGCTGCGCTACGCCGAGCCGGGCAAGCCGGTGCGGATCAGCACAAACCTCTTCGACATTTTTCAGCGCTCGCTCGAAATCTCCCGGCGCACCGAGGGCGCGTTCGACATGACCGTCGGCCCCTTCGTCCACCTCTGGCGCACGGCACGAAAGGCAAAAATCCTGCCGGAACAAATCGAACTCGTCGAGGCCGCGCGCGCCGTCGGCTGGCAGAA
>JACQFS010000157.1 GCA_016199935.1 Verrucomicrobiota bacterium | reverse complement strand
TGAACGCGCTCGCATTCTTGAAGGCGCAATCTGCCCAAATCAGTCAGCTCAATCGAATGGCCTGCGAATGGAGCGATGACGGCCATGGTCATGATGCTGTCGCCCAAATCGTGTTGTCTCGAAACCCGCCGACGCCCGGCTTTGATCTGATTCAGCACGATCGGAAACTGCGAGTCCACTTGCCAGTCATTGACCGGCCAATGGTTGACCTGAATTGGAAAGTTCAGTTCGTCCGGCCAAAGCCAACCTGCCGCCCAAAAATAGCTCCCGCTCGAAGCGTCTGCATCCACCGGAAATACACTCCCGAATTTGCGGAAGGAATTCTGCATGGCCACCGTCATCGCCACATAAGGTGACTCGTCGGCATTCTCCCCAACGATCTCCACCTTCCAACCGCCTGCCTTCGCGCCCAAAAGCAACGCACTCGCGAACTGCGAACTCTCCTCGATGCTCACCCGGCATTTCGCCCCCGGCCTCGGCCCGCCGCCGTGGATGAGCGCGGGCAGCCTGTCATTCGCCGAATCCACGCGGTAGCCCAGCTCGCGCAACGCCGCGAACAGCGCCGCCTGCGGGCGCTCGTGCATCCGCGGCACGCCGTGCAGCCGATAAACGCCCTCGCCCAGGCACACCATCGCCGCGAGGAACCGCGCCGCCGTGCCCGCGTTGCCCACGAACAACTCCAGCGGCTGCGCCTCCGTCCCGCCGCGCGGCACTTTGCCGGCGAAGCCATAGACCGTGATCGTGCGGTTGCACGCCTCGTCCGGGTCGGGCGCGACGTTCACCATGAAGCCGAGTTCCTGGAGGCACTCGACCATCACCTGCGTGTCCTCGCTCCACAACGCGCCGCGCAACGTCGTCTCGCCCTCCGACAGCGCCGCGAGAATCAGCGCGCGGTTGGTGATGCTCTTGGAGCCGGGCACGGTGATCTCCGCGCGCACCGGCGCGGTGAGCGGGACGATTTCGATGAGGTCGGGCAGAGGCATGGGGCTAATGAGTAAGGAGTAATCCGTAATCAAAAGGCTGCGACCACACACAGCGCTCGGAAATCTTCTTACACATTACTCCTTACTCCTTATGCTTCATTCAGGCGACTTCCCGCCGTCCACCCAGGCGTCGCGACGCACTTTCGCCGTTTCGAAAAATTCCTCGATGGCGCGCGCGTCGCCGCGTTCGAGCGCGAGCTGGAGTTCCTGCAAATCCTCGATGAACACCCCGAGCACGCGCGCGAGCTTGGTGCGGTTGGCCAGCGCGATGTCGCGCCACATCTCGGTCGAGCCACTGGCGATGCGCGTGGTGTCGCGAAAGCCGTTCGCGCACAGCAGCGCCTGTTCCTTGGGATGCGCGGGGCTGAGGACGTAGTTCGCCAGTTCGGCCGCGACCACGTGCGGCAGGTGGCTGCACCGCGCCACGAGGTCGTCGTGGATTTCCGGCGAGAGGCGGAGCGTGCGCGCGCCGAGGGCGGACCAGAATTCGTCGAGCTGCTTGAGCGCCGCCGGAGTGCTGCGCGCGTTGGGCGTGAGCACGCAGGCCGCGCCCTCGAACAAATCCGCGCGCGCCGCCTTCGGTCCCGCCGCCTCCGAGCCGGCCATCGGATGGCTGCCGATGAAAATCCCGCCCGCGTTCGCGACCGGCCCTTCGAGTTCCGCGACCACGCTCGCCTTCACGCTGCCGACATCCGTCACGAGCGCGCCGCGTTTGAGGTGCGGCGTGAACTGCGCCGTCAGTTCGCGCATCTGCGCCAGCGGCGTGCAGAGGATGACGAGGTCGGCGTCCTTCACCACCGTGGCGAGGTCGCGCGAGGCCCGGTCCACCACCCCGAGCGATTCGCACTCGGCGATGCTCGCGTCGCGGCGCACGAAGCCCTCGATGCGCGCGGCGAGCTTGCGCTTTTTCAAAGCCAGCCCGATCGACCCGCCGAGCAGGCCGACGCCGAGGAGACTGACTTTTTGGAAATGCACGGCGCGAAAGATAGTTGCGGGGCGCGCGAGTGGGAAGGTGGAAATGGTTCGCCCGCGAAACACGCGAATGACGCGAACGGAGCGCGGGCCGGCCCGGCCCGCAGCAGCCGCAGATGCAAAACGGTTTGCGATTATCCGAACCCGTCCCGTCTTGCGGAGCCGCTGCGGACGGGGACCGTCCGCGCTCCGTTCCATTCGCGTGTTTCGCGGGCAAAACATCCGTGTTCATCCGTTTCCATCCGTGGTTAAATCGCCCCGTGCTTACGACCGATCTTCTACCTGCCGCGCAACGCGACTCGCGCCGGTTGCTCATCGCGCTGCACGGCCTCGGCGACAGCATGGAGGGCTACCGCTGGCTGCCGGGCGCGCTGAATCTGCCGTGGCTGAACATTCTCCTCGTCAATGCGCCGGACGAATACTACGGCGGCTGGTCCTGGTATGACATCGTGCGCGACTCGGCGGTGGGCATCGGCCGCAGCCGCAAACTCCTCACCGACCTGCTCGACCGCCAGCGCGCGGCGGGCTTCCCGAGCGAGCAGACGATTCTCTTCGGCTTCTCGCAGGGCTGCCTGATGACTTTGGAAACGGGCCTGCGCTATCCGCACAAACTCGCCGGCCTCGTCGGCATCAGCGGCTACGTGAGCGACCCGGAGAAATTACTCGCCGAACTTTCCCCCGTGGCGTTGCAGCAGCGCGCGCTCGTCACGCACGGCACGGATGACCGCGTGATCCCCTTCGCGATGACGCGCGAGCAGATCAACACGCTCAAGGCCGAGGGACTGCACATCGAGTGGCACGAGTTCGTGAAGGAGCACACCATCGCGGACGAGGCGGAGCTGGACGTGATCCGCGAATTCATCGTGCGCGGCTTTGCCTGAACGGCGGCTCACGCAAAAAGTTCCATCTGCTTCTTGTCGCGCGGCTCGGGCTGTGACGGCAGTTCGGCGGCGTCCCAGCCGTTGAGCTTGAGCCAGCGCACGAGTTGGCCGGTGAAGCCGTGCGTCGCGAGCACGCGCTCGGCGCCCGTCGCGCGGATCGTCGCGAGGATGCCGTCCCAGTCCGCGTGATCGGAAAGTGCGAAGCCAGCGTCGGTGCCGGGACGCTTCATCGGCGAGTCCGGGTGCATCCAGCCGGAGGCGAACGCGGTGGTGAAGGGCGCGAATTTTTCCAGCCACGGCGTGCGCGTCACCGATCTCGGCGCGATGACCAGCGCGCGACCGCGGGCGGCGGCGACATTTTCCGGCGTCGCACCGGGCGCCTCGGGCAGCGGCACGCGCGCCGCCTGATACGCCGCCAGATACGTCCGCGCATCCGGGTGGAGGAAGATCGGGCCGATGGATGCGTCCACGCCGGCGAGCACGCGCTGCGCCTTGCCGAGCGCGTAGGCGAAGACCACGCTGGTGCGGCCGGCGGACTGGTTCGCGAGCCACCACGAATTGATTTCGGAAAAAATCTCCGCCTGCGGCTGCCACTTGAAAACCGGCAGCGCGAAGGTGCTCTCGGTGATGAACGTGTGGCAGGGAACCGGCTCGAACGCCTCGCACGCCGCGTCGCGCTCCGTCTTGTAATCGCCGCTCACCACCCACACCTCGCCGCGGTGCTCCACGCGGATTTGCGCCGAGCCGAGGATGTGGCCGGCCGGATGAAAGGAGACGGTCACGCCATTGAGGTTCAACTGCTCGCCGAAGGGAAGCGGCTGCACTTTCAAATGCTGGCCGTAGCGCGCGCGCAAGATCACCGCGCCCGTCGGCGGCGCGAGGTAGCTGCGCGAGCCGGGCCGCGCGTGGTCCGCGTGTGCGTGCGTGATGAGCGCGCGCTCGACGTGCCGCGTCGGGTCAATGTGAAACCCGCCGGCCTCGCAGTAGAGACCATGCTCGGTAACGTGGAGGAGCGGCGTGTTCAAGGCGGGGAGAGACTAGCCGAGTCACCGCGGGAGGCAATGCGGGACGGAGCGCGGGCCGTCCCGGCCCGCAGCGGCACCGCAAGACGGAACGCGTTCGAAAAAGTTTCATGCTCCTCTCCCTTCGCAACCGCTGCGGGCCGAGACGGCCCGCGCTCCGCCGTCACTCGAGCAACTCGTGCAGCGCCGGCTCGAGCTGCGGATGTCGAAACTCGTAGCGCGTTTCGAGCAGGCGCTCCGGCTGCACTTGCGCGCTGGCGAGCACGGTGGGGTCCGCCATTTCGCCGAACGCGAGCCGCAGTGCGAAGGCGGGCGCGGGAAAAATCGTGGGCCGATGCAGCACGCGACCGAGGGTCTTGGTGAACTCACGGTTCGTCACCGGCTCGGGCGCGACGACGTTCACCGGGCCGCGCAGCGATTCGGTGAAGAGCGCGTGCTGGATCACGCCCACGGCATCGTCGAGGGAAACCCAGCTCCAATACTGCGCGCCGCCGCCGGCCACGCCGCCGAGGCCGAGCCGGAACAGCGGCAGCATTTTCGCCATCGCCCCGCCGCGCGGCGAAAGGATGATGCCGAAGCGCAGGTGGACGACGCGCATGCCCGCGCGCTCCGCCGGCTGCGTCGCGGTCTCCCACTCGCGGCACACGCGCGCGAGAAAATCATCGGCCACCTCGCTCGCCTCGGTCAGCAACTCATCGTCGCGGTTGCCGTAGATGCCGATGGCCGACGCGCTGAGAAAAATTTTCGGCGGCCGGTGGAGTTGCGCGAGTGATTCGGCGAGCAATTGTGTGCCGAGCACGCGGCTGTCGCGAATGCGCTGCTTCTTCGCGGCGGTCCAGCGTCCGCCGGCGAGGTTTTCGCCCGCGAGATGCAGGACGGCCTCGAAGCCCTCAAGTTGCGCGGTCGGAATTTTTCCCGCGGCCGGATCCCACACCAAGTCGCGCGGGCTGTCCGGCGACTGGCGCATGAGCCGCCAGACCTCGTGCCCGGCGCGGGTGAGTTCCGCGGTGGCCGCGCGGCCGACGAGTCCGGTGGAGCCGGTGATGAGAATTTTCATTTCGCGGAGTTCGGCACGCTACGCTCACTCGTAACGCAGCGCCTGGATTGGATCGAGTTTCGAGGCCTTGATCGCGGGCCACACGCCGGCGAGCGCGCCGATGCCGGCGCTGAAGCCGAACGCCAGCGCGAGCGCGGTCATCGTGACGACGGGCACATTTTCCCCCGGCACGACCTCGCTGATGCCGCGGACGAGGGCGAAGGAGGTCACGACGCCCACCGCGCCGCCGATGATGGCGATGACGACGCTCTCGACGAGGATCTGCATGAAGATGGAGAACGTGGTCGCGCCGATGGCCTTGCGGATGCCGATCTCGCGCACGCGCTCGGTGATGCTGGCGAGCATGATGTTCGTGATGCCGATGCCGCCGACGAGCAGCGCGATGGCCGCGATGAGGCCGCCGCTGCGCTGCGCGTTGCCGATGGTGGTCTTGATCTGCTCGATGCTCTGCTCCTGCGTGGTGAAGGTGAAATCCTCGATGCCGTTGTGCGTCATGAGCAGAACATTTTTCGCCTGTTGCAGCGCGGGCTCGATGAGGTCGAGGTCGGCCACCTTCATGTCAATGTCGCTGAGCCGCGGGTCGGGCGTGTCGCCCGCGCCGGCGGCGGAGCGGAAGCGGACCCACATGGTGTTGAGCGGAATGTAGGCGACGTAGTTCTTGCGCCAGAAGGCGTAGCTCGTGCGGTTGCGTTGCGGGGAGAAGGCGGGGCCTTTTTTCGAATCGGCCGGCACCGCTTTTTTCAAGGCCGTCTCCCGTTTCCGTTTGTCCGCGATGCTCTCGTAGTGCTCGAACATGCCGATGATCGTGAAGCTCTGGCCGCTCACGGAAATTCTTTCACCGAGCGGGATGATCTCGCGGCCGACTTCCTCGGGCGAACCGAAGAGCGCGTCGCGGATGCCGGTGCCGATGACCATCACGTTGCGCGCCTCGCGGTCGTCCAGCTCGCTGAAAAAGCGGCCGTGCGCGACGGTGTGCAGGTTCATTTCCAGCACCGCCGGCCACGCGCCGATGAACTCCGACGGCGCGACATTTTTCCCGCCGCGCGAGAGGATGGCGCGGGGCAGGTCCATCTCAGGCGAGAGCAGGCGGATGAGCGGCGCGCTTTTGGTCAGCGCGAGCACGTCCTTCATCGTGCGGCCGGGCGCCTGGTCGGCGAGGTGTTCCTGCCACGCGGGCACGGGCTGCTCGCGGAGCAGCACCTTGTCGAGGCCGCCGTAGGCGATGAGCGATTCCTTCATGCCATTCTCCATGCCCTTCACGATGGCGGCCATCGCGACGAGGCTGCACACGCCAAGCACGATGCCGAGGATCGAGAGCGCGGAGCGGAACTTGTGCGACCAGATTTCCTTCAGGCCGATGAGGATGGCGTTGAGGAGGATCATTGGAGACTAACGAGTAAGGAGTAATCCGTAATCCGCAAACACGCGTGCTGGGAAAAGGGCTTACGCATTACTCCTTACTCCTTATTCATAACGCAGCGCCTGGATTGGATTCATCCGCGCCGCCTTGAACGCCGGATACAGCCCGGAGAGCACGCCCACGCCGACGCTGAAGCTGAACGCCACCAGCATCGCGATGGGCGTGATCTGCGGCGAGTTGTCGGTCGGTGAAAAGGAGCCGATCACTTTCACCAGCCCCGTCGAGGCGGCGAGTCCGAGCAGTCCGCCGATGACGGCGATGACCACGCTCTCGACGAGGATCTGGAGGAACACGTCGCGGAAGCTCGCGCCCACGGCCTTGCGGATGCCGATCTCGCGCACGCGCTCGGTGATGCTCGCGAGCATGATGTTCATGATGCCGATGCCGCCGACGAGCAGGCTGATGCCCGCGATGATCCCGCCGCTGATGCGCGCGCCGACCACCGCGTCGTCAATGCCCTCGGACCATTTCTCCGCGGTGAACAGGCCGAAGTCCTCGATGCCGTGGTGCGTGGTCATGAGGACGTTGCGCACCTGCTGCACCGCGGTCCCGATCGCCTCGGGATCGCCGATCTTGAGCGAGAGGCCGGTGAGCTGCGGATCGGGAACGAGCGGGCTGACCGGGCTGACGTGAAATTTCATCCACGCGGTGTTGATGGGCAGGATGACGGCGCCGTTCTTCACGTCGAAGACGGTGGTGGAGCTGCGGTTGGAGGCGCGGCGTTTCACCGTGCCCTTCTTCGGCGCGGCCGCCGGGGGATGCGCCTGCTCGAGCTCGCGTTTCTTGCGATCCGTCTCGCTCTCGAAATGCTTGAACATCCCGATGATGGTGACGAGCTGCCCGTTGATCGTGATCTTCTCGCCGAGCGGAATCACCTCGCGGCCCAGTTCCTTGGGCGAGCCGAACAACTCGTCGCGCACGGTGGTGCCGATGACGCAGACGCTGCGGGCCTCGTCGTCATCCACGTCGTTGAAGAGGCGGCCGTGTTCGACCTCGTATTGATACACCTGCGTCCAACCGGGCCAGCAGCCGATCAGGTAGTAGGGGCGGAAATGTTTGCGCCCGCGCGCGAGGGTGCCCGTGAGGCGGATCTCGGGAGTCAGCTCGGTGACGAGCGGCACGCTGCGGCGGAGGGCCTGCACGTCGTTCATCGTGAAGCCGACCGCCTCGTCCATCCGGTGCCGCTGCTCCGCCGGCACGGGCGCGGGGTAAATGGTGATGCGCTCCAATCCGCCGACCGCGATCATCGCCTCGCGCAGGCCGTTCTCGATGCCCTTGACGAGCGCGGTCATCGCCACGAGCGACGCGACGCCGAGGATGATGCCCGCCATGGTGAGCACGGCGCGAAATTTGTTCGCCCAGATTTCCTTCAAGCCGACGGCGAAGGCGTTCAGGAAGTTCATCGGGAAAATGACGAATGACGAATGACGAATGGCAAAGGCACGGCGAAGCTCGAACGAGCGAGGAGCCAAACCTGACTTAGCCCGGCCCATTCGCCATTCGTCATTCGGAATTCGTCATTCATGGAGCTGGCTGCGCGAGGTTGAACTTCGGCCCGTCATGCTGGCCGGAGAGCCGGGTATCCACATTCTTCGCAATTTTCCCATCGCGAATCTCGATGCGGCGCGGCGTGACGGCGGCGATTTCCGGATCGTGAGTCACGAGCGCGATGGTGCGGCCTTCGAGGCTGAGCTGGCGGAAGAGCTGGAGGATTGCCTCGCCCGTGACGGAGTCGAGATTGCCGGTCGGCTCGTCGGCGAAGACGATCTTCGGGCGATTCACGAGCGCGCGGGCGATGGCGGCGCGTTGTTGCTGGCCGCCGGAGAGCTGCATGGGGCGATGCTTCGCGCGGTTTTCCATGCCCACCAGCTTGAGCGCGTCCATCGCGCGCGTGTGGCGTTCGCGCGATGACACGCCGCTATAGACCATCGGCAGCTCGACGTTCTGGAGGACGTTGAGTTTGGGGAGCAGGTTGAAGAACTGGAAGACGAACCCGATTTTCTCGTTGCGGATGCGCGCGAGTTCGCGCGGCGATGCTTTCTCAATCATCACGCCGTCGAGCTTGATGGTGCCGCTCGTGGGCGAGTCGAGGCAGCCGAGGATATGCATGAGCGTTGACTTGCCGCTGCCCGACGGGCCGATGATGGAAATGAACTCGCCCGCCTCGATGTCGGCGGAGACACCATCGAGCGCGCGAATTTCCTCGCCGCCGAGGTGATACAGCTTCCGAACGTCGCGCAGTTCGACTAGCGGCATACGGGGGAAACCTGGGAGCGCTGGCATCCTGCCGGCGAGTCGCAGCACGTCAGGAAAAGAAACTCGCCGGCAGGATGCCAGCGCTCCCAGGGCTGTGCCGGCCATTCGAGTCTATTCGTGTCCATTCGTGGTTTCAGTTCGCCGCGCCATTCCCGCCGTCTTTCTTCTTCGCCGACTTCTTCTCGACCTTCTCCTTCGGCTTCGCGTCGGGGGCGTCGGTGGATTTTTCCGGCGTGACGAGCGAGACGGTGTCGCCGACGGCGAGGCCGCTCTGCACCTCGGCGAATTCATAGTCGGACACACCGATGGTCACGGGGCGCTTTTCCCATTGCGGCTCCTCGTCCTCAACCGCGGGCTTCCGGACGTAGGCGAAGCGCTCGCCCTGTTCGGTGAAAATGGCGGCGAGCGGCGCGGACGCCACGTCGTCGGCGGTGCTGAGCGGGATGGTGAGGTTGGCGGTCATGCCGGGGCGGACTTTGCCGTAGGCGTTCTTGAGCCCGATGTGCGTGACGAAACCCTTGATCGCATTTTTAATCGTGGCCTGCGGCGCGATGCGCTCGACGCGGCCGGTGAGCACGAGGCCGTTGATGGCCTCGACCTCGACCTTCACCTCCATGCCATCCTTCAGGCGCGTGACGTCGGCCTGGTTGATGTGCGAGCTGATGATCATGTCGGTGAGGTTGGCGATGGCGAGGACCTCGGTGCCGGCGTTCATGCCGCCGGTGCCGGAGACGGCCTGACCGGCGGAGACGGGCCGCGTGAGCACGGTGCAATCGAAGGGCGCGTTGATCTTGGTCTTGGTGAGCTTGTCCTCGACGAGCGCGAGCGTCTGCTGCAAACGCTGGAGGGAATTTTTCGCCAGCTCGAAGTCGGTGCGCGCGTCGTCGTGCGCCTCCTGCGAGATGAGGTTCTGCGCGAAGAGCTCGATGGCGCGCTTGTGGTTGCGCTCGGATTTTTCGAGCGTGAGCTTCGCGCCTTCGATCTCGGTTTTGCGCTGCGAGCGCTCGATCTGCAAATCGGAATCGTCGAGCGCGAAGAGGAGCGCGCCCTTTTTCACCTGGTCGCCGATGTCCACCGGCAGCTCGGAAATGCGGCCGTTGATCTCGGGGCGGACAGAAACCTGCTCGGCGGGGCCGATCTCGCCGGCGGCGTTGATGTTGAAACGGATGTCGCGCTTCTCAATCGTGGCGGTGGTCTTGCGCGCGGCGGACTTGGCCTGCGATTGCTGCTGCGCCTGCCATTTCGTCCACTGCTGCCAGCCGAAATATCCGGTGACGGCAAGGACGGCGAGCGTGATGAGCCATTTCTTCATGAGCGAGTGTGGGCGCGAGCTTACGCGGCGGGTGGCGGGAAGCAAACGCGCAGTTGGCGGGAGTTGGAGCGCCGAGCACCGCCTCGGCTCCGTGCGTCGTCGAGATTCGTGCCGAGGCGGTGCTCGGCGCTCCGTGCGCTCACCCAAGTCGCCACGCCGGCACCGGGTCGGTGAAGCCCTTGAGGCGCAGCGCGGGCAACTGCTCGACGGCAGTCTGCTCGCCGAGCTTCGCGCGCGTGGCGTCGTCGAGGAGGATTTCCATCGGGCCGGCGTGCGTGCAGAGGCGTGCGCCGAGGTTCACGCGCTCGCCGAGCACGGTGTAATCCACGCGCTCCTTCGAGCCCATGCAGCCGGCGACGACGGTGCCGGTGGCGATGCCGATGCCGACGGCGATCTGGTGTTTCGCGCCGGCGTTGAGACGGGTGCGCTCGGCGAGCATCTGCTGGGCGCAACGCGCGGCGTTCACCGCGTCGCGGGGCGTGCTCTTGGGCGCGCCGAAGAGGGCCATGAGATTGTCGCCCATGAATTTGTCCACCACACCGCCGTTGGCGTGGACCACTTCAGTGAGCGCGGTCATGTGCTCGTTGAGCAGCGCAATGACTTCCTGCGGCGGCATCGCCTGCGTGAGCGCGGAGAAACCGCGGATGTCGCAGAACAGGATCGTCACCTCGCGCAACTCGCCGCCGAGCGCGATGCGGCCCTTGAGGAGTTCGTCGGCCACGTCCTTGTCGGCGACCATGCTGAGGACGTTGAAATATTTGTCACGCAACGCGAGGCCGTCGGCCATGCGGTTGAAGGACTCGGCGAGCTTGCCGAGTTCGTCGCGGCTGCGGACGGGCACCTTGAAGTCGTAGTTTTCGCGCTGAATCTCCTCGGTGGCCCGGACGAGCATCTGGAGCGGAAGGGCGAAACCGTTGGCGAGGATCAGGCTCAGGACGAGCGCGGCGAGCAGCATCGCCGCGCCGAAGGCAAGCACCTTCGTCTGCAGATCGGCTTCCTGCTCGAAGACTTCCCGGAGTGAAAACAACCCGACCTGATACGCGGTCGGGAATTCCGATTCCTCGTTCATGGGCGTGTAAAAAACCCGGTGCGGCACGCCGCCCACTTTTACGGTGAGGTCGCGGTGCGCGTGCTGGCCGTGCTTCACGTCGGCGGCGACGAGATCGGCGACGGGCTTGAGCAGTTCGGCGGGGATGGTTTTGGAAAAAATGTTCGTGCCGATGAGGATGCCAGTCGCGATCCGGCTCACCTTCACCAGCGCGCGTTGCTCCTGATCCGGCAACGGGAATCCAACCACGAGTGCGCCGAGAACTTTTTTTGCCTGCGGATCAATGATCTTGGTGAAGATCACCTCGTGCGGCTGGCCGCGATGATCCTTGCCGGGCGGCGGCGTGTAACCGATCTCCTGCTTGTCCTTGCTCGACATCGCCAGCCTCGCAAAGGTCATTTGCTCCTGAAAACGCTTGCCGCTTTCCGACAGCCCGAGGCCGCGCGGAGGCTGGATGGTGCGGCCCCTCGCATCGAGGAAGCCCCAGTAGCTGGCGCGCGGCTGGCGCGGGCTGCGCGGCCCCTCGTCGGTGTAGGCCTGCAGATCGGGCACCGAATTGCTGTAGAGCAGCGCGGCATCAATATTCGTGGATCGGAGCGCGGCAATGACGCGGGGCGACTGGGCGATGAGCTTGCTCAGCGCGCTGAACGGCTCCAGGCGCAGCTCCTGCGCCTCGGTGAAGGTCTCGATCTGCGCCTCGAACTGCCGCTCGAACAAATCCTGATACGTCGTGTTGATCTTGCGGCTCGTCAGGAAGAGCGTCGTCGCCGTCACGCCCGCCACGATGAACATCATGGCGAGCACCAGTTTGATGCGGAAACTCAACGTGGGCATGGGGCGGATTTTCAACGGCCCTCAGACGAACAAATTTCGCCGCGGGTGGAAACTTTTTTCGGCAAACAACCCGGCGGGGTCATGGCCGCACCAACCGGAAAAAGCTGGCGGGCGTGGCGGCGGGGTTCGTCACGGTGAACCGGCCGCTGACGACGGAGGTGGGCGCGGTGTTGTTGGTCCAGTTGATGACCGGGGTCAGGCTCGCCGCGCCCTGCAGCCGCCAGCCGTCCACGTTCGTCGGCCACGAGACGACGGCCGCGCCGTTGGTGCGCGTGAGCACGAGCGAGGTGAGCAGCGAGAGCACCGTGAAATCCTCCGAACTCACCGCGACGCCACCATCGGTCGCAACGCGCAGGCGGCCGGAGACGGCATTGGTCGGAACGGTGGCGCGGACTTCGTTGAGCGAAATGTAGGTGGTGACGGCCGGGACACTCGCGGAAAAAACGACGGAGGCGTTGGTCGTGAAGTTCGTGCCGGTGATCACGACAGTGTCGCCCGGCGGCGCGCCGGCCGGCGCAAAGCCGGTGATGGCCGGAAGGATCAGAAAATTTTCCGAGTTGGTCGCGATCCCGCCCGGCGTCTGCACGGTGATGCGCCCGGTGAGCGCACCGTGCGGGACGGTGGTGGTGAGTTGGTTGGCGATGATCGGATTCGTGGCGAACACTGCGGCGACGCCGTTGAATTTCACGGCGAGGACGTCCGTAAGATTCGAACCGTTGATGGATACCGGGTCGCCCTCGATCCCGCCGTTCGGCTGCACGGAGGTGATGGCGGGCGGAAGGAAGAACTTGTTCGTAGTCGTGTCTGCTCCGGAAAGCGTGGTGACCGTAATGGGCCCGCTGACGCCGCCGGCCGGCACCGTGGCGGTGAGTTGGTTGCCGGCGACGTTGCTGCTGTTGATGGTGGCGCTGGCCCCGCCGATGGTGACGGAGGTGACTTCGAGGAAGTTGGTGCCCGCGATGGTCACGAGCGTGCCCACCGGACCGTTGGTCGGGGTGAAGGAGAAAATTTTTGGCGGCACGAGAAAGTTGTTGGTCGAGAAAACCGTGCCCGCCGGCGTGGAGACAAAGATTTTTCCGCGTTTCGCGCCGACAGGCACCGTCGCCGCGATCGAGAAATTATCGCTGGGAGTGAATCCGGCCGCCGGAAGCAAGCCGAAGATCACCTGCGTGGCGCCGAGAAAATTGGTGCCGCTGATCGTGATGCTGTCCCCGGAGATGCCGCTGGTTGGCGAGAAGCCCGTGATGATCGGTTTGACGAAAAAGTTCGTGGCGGTGCTGTTCGTGCCGGAGGTCGTCGCCACGGTAATCGGCCCGGTGGTCGCGCCCGCGGGCACCTGCACGCCAATCTGGTCCGTCGTCGCGGTGTTGACGATGGCCGCCTCCACGCCGTTGAACTTCACGGACGTGACGGTCGGAGGATTGAAGTTAAGGCCGGTGATCGTCACCGTCGTCCCGGCCTGACCGAAGGCGTTTGAGAATCCGGTGAAGTAAGGGCCGGGGCCGGTGATGATGAATTGCTGCGAACTGCAGGCAAGCGGCAGTTGGTTGGTGTCGTGAACACAGATGAAGCCGGTGGTCACGTTGGTGGGGAGGTCGGTGACGTTGATCTGCGTGTCCGAGGTGATGGCGCCCCCCACAAACACGCCGTTGAAAGACAGAAAGGCCACGTTGCCGTTGTTGAAGCCAGAGCCGGTGATGACGATGGCTGAGTTCTGATGCCCCACCTGCGCGAACTTGGGGTTGAAGTCAGTCACGAACTGAGCCGTGGCACCCGTGTCCAGCGCCAGCAGCACGGACACGACCCAGACGAGCGGCGGGATTCTCCACAATACAACTGGGCACGACTTAGTCATCACGAGAGCAGACATTTGCCCCAAAGCGGACCGGAAAGCAACGTCGCGATGGAAACGAAAAACGGCCGGCTGCTTGCGCAACCGGCCGTCTGGAAAGTTCGCCCAACTCAAAATTGAGCGAGGTGTGCTTAGGAGGACTTCTTTTCCTTGTTGCACTTGGCGCAGACTTTGCCGTCTTTGGCGGCCTCAACGCAGCAGGGATGCTCGCAGGTCTTGCCGGCCTTGATGGCCTTGTCGCAGCAGCCGCCTTCTTTGATCTTGCCCTTGAGCTCGGCGGCGCCGAGCGTCATGGCACCCAAGAACGCAACAGCAGCGAGGGTCGTGATGAACTTCATTTTGGTTCCTTTCAACTATGGGCATTTGCCCGATTTTGCCTCTGTCCGGCCAATTTCATTTCCAAAGGCGACTCACCTTCGGAATCTGGCTTGTGGACGATGGCTGCGAACCTTGTGCCACAGGGCCGGCGGGTTGTCGAGGGGCTTTTGGCAGGGGAAAAAATAGTGTTTGAATGTCAGCGGCATGCCCCCGTCTAACGCCGCCCCTCGAAAACCCCTGCAAAGTCGAGGTTTGACCGATTCCCCGCCACCGCTATTGATTTGTCCCATGCCGATCATCGCCAGCAGCCAAGCGCAGCCCGAATACGATGTCGCCATCGTCGGCTCCGGCGCGGGCGGCGGGCAGATGGCCTACACGCTCACGCTGGCCGGATTGAAGTGCGTGATGCTCGAAGCGGGGCGGGCCTACGACCCGGGCACCGAGTCGGCGATGTTCCAGCGGCCGGACCAGATTCCGCTGATGAACGCGCCGACGCCGGGCAAGCCCTACGGCTTCGCCGACGCGACGATTGACGGGGGCTGGGAAGTGCCGGGCGAACCTTACACGCAGGCGAGCACCAAGGCCGAGGAGCAGTTCTGGTGGTGGCGCGCGCGAATGCTCGGCGGGCGCACGAACCACTGGGGCCGCATCTCGCTGCGCAACGGCCCCTACGACTTCAAGCCCCGCTCCCGCGACGGCCTCGGCTTCGACTGGCCCATTACTTACGCGGACGTGGAGCCTTACTACACCAAAGTCGAGATGCTCGTGGGCGTCTTCGGTTCGAACGAGGGTTTGGAAAACACACCCGACTCGCCGCCGGGTGTGCTGCTTCCTCCGCCCAAGGGCCGCGCGGCCGAGCTTTACGCGCAGAAGCACGCGAAGAAAATCGGGATGCCCATCATTTCCATCCACCGCGCCGTTCTCACGAAGCTGCTCGATGCCGACACGCTCCCCGCGAAGCTCCACCCCGGCAATCCGCGCGCGCAAAAAATCGTCGCCGACTCAATGCGGGCGCGCGCGGCGTGTTTCTGGGCGACCGACTGCCACCGCGGTTGCAACATCCGCGCTAACTACCAGAGCACGACCGTTCATCTCCCACCCGCGCTGGCCACGGGCAATCTCGACATTATTCCCAACGCCCACGCCCGCGAGGTCACGCTCGGCAAAAACGGCAAGGCGACCGGCGTGCTCTACATTGACAAGACCACTGGCCGCGAGGCGCGCGTGAAGGCGAAGGCCGTCGTGCTCGCCGCCAGCAGCGCCGAGAGCGTGCGCATTTTGCTCAACTCCAAGAGCGCGCCACATCCGCAGGGCCTCGCCAACTCCAGCGGCCTCGTCGGCAAATACATCACCGATTCCGTGGGCGTCTCCGTCTCCGGCCATGTGCCCGCGCTGGAAAATCTCCCGGCGCACAACGAGGACGGCGCGGGCGGCCCGCACTTCTACGCGCCGTGGTGGCTCTACACGGAACAGCACGCCAGCCGGCTCGATTTCGCGCGCGGCTACCACACCGAGTTCAACGGCTCGCGCTCCATGCCCGGCGGACGCAATCCGCTCTCCGACGACCTCGGCCGCGGCGCGTATGGCACGAAGTTCAAGGAGGAGGCGCGGCGCTACTACGGCTCCTTCGTCGGCTACACCGCGCGCGGCGAAATGGTCCCGAACGAATTCTGTTTCGCCGACCTCGACCCGGCCGTGAAGGACAAGTGGGGCATCCCGGTCCTGCGCTGGCATTGGAAGTGGACCGACCAAGAGTTGAACCTCGCCGCGCACGCGATCAAATCCTACACCGCGCTCATCGAGGCGATGGGCGGCAAAGTCCGTGGCACGCCCAAATCCCCGCGCGACGCGATCGCCGCGCCCGGCAAGGTCATCCACGAAGTCGGCGGCGCGTTGATGGGTGCGGATGCGAAGAAGTCCGTCTGCAACGGCTGGAACCAGACTTGGGACGTGAAGAACCTCTTCCTTTGCGACGCCGCGCCCTTTGCGTCGAACTCCGACAAGAACCCCACGCTCACCATCATGGCGCTCGCCTGGCGCGCGGGCGATTTCATCGTCGAGCAGGCGAGGAAGGGAAATCTGTGAAAACAAAAGCCGCCCGTCGTCCTGCATCGGCTCTCAGCCCCAAGCCATCGGCCATCGGCGAAGCCCGCCTCCCTCGCCGCGCGGTGATGAAATGGTTCGCCGCCGCGGCCGCCGCGAGCGCAATTCCAGAATTCACCGCTGGCACGGCCACGCCCAATCTCGGCGCCGCCACTCCGCCCGCGACCAAGGGCTACGGCACCGACACCAACACCGCCGGCTACTTCAAGCCCGGCGATGTCTGGCCGCTCACCCTCCCCGCCGCGCAGCGCAAACTCGTCACCGCACTGGCCGACGTGATTCTGCCCGCCGACCACCTCGGCCCCGCTGCGAGCGAAGTCCACGTGCCCGAGATGATGGATGAATGGATCAGCGCGCCCTATCCCGACCAGCAGAAGGATCGCGCGAAAATTCTCCCCGGCCTGCAATGGATCGAGGACGAATCTCACAAGCGCTTCCAGAAAAGTTTCACCGCGCTCACCTCGGTGCAGCAGCACGCCATCTGCGACGACATCTGCACGCGCACCGGTGTGAAGAAAGAATTCAGCAAGGGCGCCGAATTTTTCGGCGTCTTCCGCAACCTCGCCGCCAGCGCCTACTACTCCACCGAACCCGGCTGGCACGCCCTCGGCTACGTCGGCAACGTCCCGCTCACGCAGTTCGACGGCCCGCCCAGGGAAGTCCTGGAGAAACTGGGCGTCACGCAGACGGTGGTTTGATTTTTCGCGTCCCTTTTTCCGATCTCACTTTGCAAATGGTGCCGGCGGAGGGGGTCGAACCCACACGACCGTTAGGTCACAAGATTTTGAGTCTAGCGCGTCTGCCAATTCCGCCACGCCGGCACATTGCTACCAATCGCTTCCGCGATCACAGGCTCGGTCCATTTGAGGCTGTGCCACCGTTCCGGCGCGCAATGCACTGAAACATTGGACAACCTTGCCGTGGCCCGCCCGAATGGTCGGGAGCGAGTTTCAAATCGCCCGTTCAGCCTACCCAATGGCGTTCGATGGACGCAAGCGCCTTGAAACATGGCGGGCCCATGACACACTGCGCCGTGTTCCAATGCCCACCAATGCCCAATCCCAGAATCTGTTTCGGTCACGCTCACCTGACGCATTTGTCCCGCTGAAAAAATAGCCGACCTCGCACCATCCACCCGCCACATTCCGAACCTCTCACCATGAATCCATCGCCCTCCGCTCGTGTCACCCGTCGCGCCATGCTGAAGACGACGGCCATCGAAGCCGCCGTCTTGGCCGCCTTGCCTTTCAGCCGGGCTTTCGGCAAGGACCCCGCCGACAGCAAATCCAAAAGCGCCGAGGAGCGCTACAAGGCGAACCTGTCCACCAAGGGGCTCGGCGTCGCCGAGGCCACCAAGGCCGGCCTCAAGCCCCATCCCCGCTCGCTGGAAAACGTCCTGATCTACAGCAAGTCCGCGTGGTATGTGCACGCCACACTCTCGGCGACCAATCATTGGTTCTTCCATTTCGGTTTGGACAACGGCGTGAACATCGACCAGACCGACGATCCCTCGAAGTTCAATCTCGACGACCTGAGCCGCTACCAGGTGCTGTTGCTCAACAGCACCACGAATTTCGGCGAGGACCTGAACAAGGAGCAGCGCGAGGCGCTCATCACCTGGTTCCGTCAGGGTCACGGCATCGTTGCGATCCACGCGGCCGCGGTGCATCACGGCGCGTGGGATTGGTATGCGAAACTCGTCGGGTGCGATTTTGTCGCCGACTCGGATCGCGCCCCGGCCCGCCTCGTGGTCGATCCCGCCGCGCTCGATAATCCGGCCGTGAAACGTTTCGCCCCCGAGTTGCGGATCAACGAGGAGTGGCTTTGCTTCGATCGCGCCGTCACCGGCCAGCCGAACGTCCAAGTGCTCCTGCGCCTGGATGAATCCACGTTCGATCCCGTGCGCGCAAAGTTCCGCGAGATGAATGTGAAGCCGATGGGCGCGGATCACCCCGCCGCCTGGACTCGCGAGACGGAGGGCGGACGATTCTTCTACACGGCCATCGGTCACGATCCGCGCGCCTTGAACACCGACTTCGGCCGCCGCCACATTTTGGAGGCGCTGCGCTGGGCCGCGTTCGAGACCAAGTAGATCGTTGAAACGTCCTCGCGGCGCGCTGAATCAACCGCTCCATCGCTGCGTCTGGTTCCTGCCGCCGCGAAATGGGCTGGCCTGACAAATTGTTTCCCCGCACACTCCGCCGACCATGAAAGTCATCCGCCTCCTCGCCTCGCTCGCGTTCGCCGCCACCGCGCTTCACGCCGCCGACTGGCCGCAGTGGCGCGGGCCGAACTTCAACGGCTCCTCGCCCGAGACCGGCCTGCCCGCGAAGTTCGGCAAAACCGAAGGCGTCGCGTGGGCCGTGCCGATGCCGGGGCCGAGCGCCTCGGCAACGATCATCTTCGGCAACGCCGTTTTCATTTCCTCCGGCGACAAGAATTCGCAATCGCTCGTCGCCATGTGCCTCGATCGCAAGACCGGCAAGATCGTGTGGCAAAATAAAATCGCCGACGGCTACTCGCGCGATAACAAGAGCAATTACTCCTCGCCCTCGCCCGTGACGGACGGGAAGCTCGTGTTCTTCTACTACGGCAATGGCGACCTCGTGGCCTTCGACGTGACGGGCAAAAAAATCTGGCAGCGCAACATCCAGAAAGATTACGGCGAGTTCGCCTACCAGTGGACCTACTCCGCCAGCCCGCTGCTTTTCAACGGCAAGCTCTACATTCAGGTTCTCCAACGTGACCAGCCCGTGCACGACCACGGCAAAATTGGCGGGGAGTCCTACCTGCTCGCGCTCGATCCCGCGACCGGCAAGACCCTCTGGCGTCACGTGTGTCCGACCGAGGCGCAGGCCGAGTCGCGCGAGGCGTTCAGCACGCCGGTGCCCTTCGAGCACAACGGCCGCTGGGAACTGCTCGTCCTCGGCGGCGACATGATCTCCGGCCACGACCCGGCGACGGGCAAGGAATTCTGGCGCTGGGGCACGTGGAACGATCAGCGCATCGGCCACTGGCGGCTCGTGCCCTCGGCCGTCGCGGGCGGCGGCGTGGTGCTCGCGTGCGCGCCGAAGAAGGAGCCCGTCTTCGCCGTGAAACTCGGCGGCAACGGCAAGCTCCCCGACTCCGCCATCGCGTGGAAAAGCGAGAAGCCCTCGTCCATCACGGCCGACGTTCCCACACCGCTTTTTTACCAGGGCGATTTCTTCATCCTTTCCGACAACACCAAATCACTTTCCCGCGTCGAGCCGGCAACCGGCAAGGTCAAGTGGACCGTCGCCACGCCCGGCACGAAGAAATACGAAGCCAGCCCGACCGGGGCCGACGGGAAAATTTATCTGATGAACTTCGCCGGCGACGTGGTGGTGGTGAACGCCGCCGACGGCGCGGTGCTCAACAACGCCGCGATGGGCGAACCGGGCGACAACGAAACGCGCTCGGTCGTGTCCGTCGCCAGCGGCCAGCTTTTCATCCGCACCAACACGAAGCTCTTCTGCATCGGCAAGCCCGCGCCCGTCGCGAGCCGTTGATTTCAACGCAAAGACGCAAAGGCGCAGGGAGTGAAAACTCTTTGCGCCTTTGCGTCTTTGCGTCTTTGCGTTAAAACTCCACGCGTGCCGCTGCCCTACAAGATCGCCACGCTGCTCTACTGCTTCAACGAGCGCGGCGAAGTCCTCCTGCTCGAACGCGCGCAGGAGCCGAACCGCGGTTTGTGGTCCCCGCCCGGCGGCAAACTGCATCAGGACGACGGCGAATCGCCCCACGCCTGCGCCGCCCGCGAAGCGCACGAGGAACTCGGCCTCGAACTCACGCCGCGCGACCTGCACCTCACCGGACTCGTCAGCGAACACGGCTACGAAGGACAGGCGCACTGGCTGATGTTCCTCTTCGAGGTGCAGCCGCGTCTGGGAAAAGTGCCGCCACCGATGCGCGAGGGGCGCTTCCAGTTTTTCTCCCGTGCCGCGCTTGACGGCATTTCACTCCCGCAGACGGACCGCGAAAAAATCTGGCCGCTCTTCTGGCAGCATCGCGGGGGATTTTTCGCCGCGCACTGCCGCTGCCACTCGGACGGGCGCAATGATTGGATAATTGCCGAATCGCTCCCCGCCCAAATCACAAATCGTAAATCGTAAATCAAAAATCCCGTGGACGACCCCATCATTGATCTCCAGAGCGACCACTACTTCATGGGCGAGGCGCTGCGCCAGGCCGTCACGGCTTACGAGGCGGAGGAGGTGCCCGTCGGCGCGGTCGTCGTGCGCGCGGGCCGCATCATCGCGCGCGCGGCGAACCAGGTGGAGCTACTGAAGGACGCCACCGCGCACGCCGAGATGCTCGCGCTCACCGCCGCGGAGGAGGCCGTCGGCGACTGGCGGCTGAACGAATGCACGCTCTACGTGACGAAGGAGCCGTGCCCGATGTGCGCCGGGGCCATCGTGCATTGCCGCGTGGGCCGCGTGGTGTTCGGCGTGGGCGATCCGAAAGGCGGCGCGGCGGGCGGCGCGCTGAACCTGCTCCAGTTTTCCACGCTCAATCACCAGTGCGCCATCACGCACGGCGTGCGCGAGCAGGAGTGCCGGACGTTGCTCGTGAATTTTTTCGAGGAACAGCGGGCGAAGAAAAAAGCGCCGGGGGGAAAGGGGGCGGGGGAGAAAGGGAGCGAGGACCATCCAGAGCAGACATAAACGCGCACGAGAATTTTCTCCCCCGCTCCCTTTCCCCCTTTCTCCCCCCGCCCGCCTCACGACACCGCGACCAGCGAAACCTTCTCACCCTTTTCATTCCGCCCGATGCCCTGCGCGCGCGGGTCCATCGTCGGCTTGCCGTCCACCAGGAACAGGTAGTGGTGGTGGCCCGGCGGCAAAAAATGTCCAGATGCCACGCGCCGTCCACGTGATGCTTCATCGGCGCGGCGGTCGGGTGCCAGTCGTTGAAGTCGCCCGTGACCACGACCTGCTTCGCGTCGGGCGCGAGGCAGACAAAATGGACGGGCTTGATGGTCTTCTTCGGCGAGTAGCTGTTGGGCGAGCCCAACGGGCGCGGACGCAGGTGCGACATGTTCGATTTGAAAATTAGGTTCCTTCGGCCGCCGTAACGTTCCGCGGCGGCGCGAGAAGAAAGCAAAACTTCCGCCGGAGTGCAAGCGGTGAAGTGATCGATGCGCTGCCGAGGTTCGTTGACGTGCCCCGCCGCCGGTCGTAACCATCCGCCGATGCACTCGCCGAGCGCCTTCGCCAAACTCCGCCGCCGGTTCGCCGCGCGCCGCGAGGCCGCCGCGATCCGGCCGCGCCTGGCCGCGCTCGGGCGGACGTTTTACATCATCGGCGACAGCCATGTGTCCGTCTTCGCCGGGCGCGAGCGGCTGCAGCCGTTCTGGCCGGAACGGAGGCGCGGCGTGTTTCCGAACCTGCGCGTGTTCCACCGCGGCCCGGTGCTCGCGTGGTCGCTCGCGCGCGAGGGAGCCACGGCGCGCGGGCGCGAGCTGGCGTTTGAAGTTTTGCGCGCCGAGGTGCCGCCGGGCGCGGAGGTGGTTTTTTGTTTTGGGGAGATTGATTGCCGCGTCCACGTGCAGCGGCAGATGGAGCGCCAGGGCGCACCGATGGCGACGGTCATCGGCGGCATCACGGCCAACTACGCCGCGTTCCTCGCCGACGTGGCGCGCGCGGGCTGGCGGCCGGTGGTGTGGGCGGTGACCGGCTCGTCGTTGAACACGGCGGAGAAGGTCCCCGGCCTGCCGCAGTTCGGCAGCCCGCGCGAGCGCAACGAATTCACCCGCTGCTTCAACACGCAGATGCGCGCCGTGTGCGTCGAGCGCGACCACGGCTTCGCCAGCATTTTCAGCCGGCTCGTGACGAACGATCTGCAGACGCGCGGCGAATTTCTTTTCGACGGCTGGCACCTCGGCAACCGCGCGCTGCCGCTCGTGGCGGACGCGCTCGAAGGTTACGTGCGCGGCGAACGGCAGAGCGCGGTTTGAGGCGCGCGTGGGCGAGCAAACTGTTTGACTCGCGGCGGGATGCCGTGACCATGCTCGCGAAACATGAACAACCTGCGCACCATCTTCCGGTTCGGCTGGTTTTATCTCCGGCCGTATTGGGCGCGGCTGACGGCCGGCGTGCTGGTGGGCGTGCTCTTCGGTCTGCTGAACGCGAGCTTCGTGTGGGCGATGAAAACGCTCATCGAGCGGATGAACGCGGGCGGTTCGGGCGAGGTCGCGCACGCGCATCCGCGGTTTTTCACGGTGACGGTGAATCGCGCCGCGCCGCTCGCGCTGGCCGGTGAAGGAGACGCGCCGACCAACCTCGTCTGGGCGCTGGTCACGCAGCCGGCCAACGGCACATTGAGCGGCTTCGACGCGCGCGCCGGCAAGGTGACTTATTCGCCCGGGTCAAATTTTCAAGGCGCCGACTCGTTCATCTTCAGCGTGGGCAACGGCGCGTGGAACTGCGGGCCGGTCGTGGCTTCGCTCACGGTCGCGAACCTTCCGGCCGCGCGCTTCGGCGTGCGGGCAAAACTTTACGCGGTGCAAACGACGGTGAACCGCGTGCTCGATCCCTGGCTGCCAGTGATGGGCCGCAAGCCGGACACGCGGCAGATCATCGGCGGCCTGCTCTTTCTGCCGATCCTCGTTTTCCTGCGCGGCGCGGCGGGCTACCTGAGCAGCTACTGCCTGAGCTTCAACCGCTCGCGCATGGGCGACCTGCTCAAGCGCGTGAACGAGGACGTGGGCCTGTTGCAGCGCGTGCTCAGCTTCGGCTTCTCCGATCTCGTCAAGGAGCCCGTCACCATCATCGGGTTGTTCGCCGGGCTGTGCCTGGTCAACTGGCAGCTCACCCTGTTCTCGATGCTCTTCTTCGGGCTGTGCGTGGTGCCGCTGCTCGTGCTGGGCCGCAAGCTCGGCCGCGCCGCGCGCGCGGGCGTGAGCGCGGGCGTGCAGCAGGCCAACCTGCTCGTCGAGTTCCTCGCGGGCGTGCGCGTGATCAAGGCGTTCAACCTCGAGGCCGACCAGATCGGGCGCTTCCGCAAGGTGTCGCGCGAGCTGGTGCGGCACACGATGAAGGCCGTGCAGATGCGCGAGCAGGCCAACCCGATCATCGAGACCATCGCCATGACCGGCGTGGGCGTGCTGCTGGTGTTCATCTTCGCCACGCACAAGTCGCTGCCGGATGTCGTCGCGTTCCTCACCGGCGTGGCGATGATTTATCAGCCGGTGAAAAAACTTTCGACCGTCCACCTGATGCTCAAGCTCACCGGGCCGGGCGTGGAACGGCTGGTGCAACTGCTCGAGGAAAAAGTTTCCGTGCGCGAGGCCGTTGCGCCCGCGCCGCTGGCGCCGTTCGCGCGCGCGGTCGAGTTTCGCAACGTGAACTTCGCCTACGCCGGCACGCCCGTGTTGCGCGACCTGAGCCTCGTCATCCCGCGCGGCATGAAGCTCGGCATCGCCGGCGAAAGCGGCTCGGGCAAGAGCACGCTCGTGAATCTGCTCTTCCGCTTTTACGACCCGACCGGCGGCAGCATCACGGTGGACGGCCGCGATCTGCGCGAGATGTCCACTGCGGATCTGCGCACGCAACTCGCGCTCGTGAGCCAGGAAATTGTCATCTTCGACCAGACCGCGGCCGAGAACATCGCGTGCGGCCGGCCCGGCGCGACGCGCGCGGAGGTCGAGACTGCGGCGCGCGCCGCCGATGCACACGACTTCATCGCGTGCCGGAAGGAGGGCTACGACACGATGGTTGGCGAGCGCGGCGCGACGCTCTCCGGCGGCCAGAAGCAGCGGATCTGCATTGCGCGCGCGTTCATCCGCAACGCGCCCATCCTCGTGCTCGATGAGGCCACCTCGTCCCTCGACTCGCAGTCCGAGGCCGAGGTGCAGGCGGCGATCGAGCGGATCGAGCAGAACCGCACCGTCGTCTGTGTCGCCCACCGCCTCAGCACGCTCGCGAACATGGACAAGGTCATCGTCCTTTCGAAAGGCCAGATCGTCGAGGAGGGCACGTTCAACGAACTGCTCCAGCGCGGCGGGACGTTTGCCGACATGGCGCGGCGGCAGGGAATTTTCGCCGGGCGCGCCTCGTGAGCCGCGATACTTGACCGGCTCCGCGCATTTCCCTAGCGTCTGGGCGCAGTGATGAAACTTCGCCGACTATTTTCGCTCCTGCTGCTCGCGCTGCCACTGGCCGCGTCCGCGCAGACCGCCCCGTCCCAACAGCCGCGCCTGGCCAACGCCATCGCCGTCATCGTCAACGACGCCGTCATCACCCTCGCCGACGTGGACCGGCACATCGCGCCGTTTGTCGAGATTCTCTACCGCCAATACGGCGACCGCCCCGAGCTGTTCGAGCAGAAGCGCGCCGAGGCCCGGCAGAGCGGGACCGAGGATCTCGTGGTGCGGCAGCTCATCCTGCACGATTTCCGGACCGCCGGCTACAACCTCCCCGAGTCCCTCATCGAGGACGAGATCAAGGACCGCATTCGCGACCGCTTCGGCGACCGCCGCACGCTCACGCAGACGCTCAACTCGCAGGGCATCACCTACGAGGCCTACCGCCAGCAGGTCCGCGACGATTTCATCGTGAGCGCTTTGCGCAGCCAGCGCGTCTCCGGCAACATCATCATCTCCCCGGCGAAGATCGAAAATTATTACGCCGCGCATCGCGACGAGTATCAGCAGGCCGGCCAGGTGAAGCTGCGCATGATCGTCGTGAAGGAAAACGTCGCGGTCCCCGGCGCGGCCCGGAAACTTCTCGAGGAAGTCCGCGGCAAGGTGCAGACCGGTGCCGCCTTCGCCGAGATGGCCGCGCTTTACTCCGAAGGCTCGCAGAAATCCCAGGGCGGCGACTGGGGCTGGATTGACCGCAACGTGCTCCAGGAAAAACTCACGGAGGTCGCCTTCAAGCTCAAGGCCGGCGAAATGAGCGAGGTCGTCGAACTTCCCGGAGCCGCCTACCTCCTCAACGTCGAGGCCGTGAAGGTGGCACAGACCAAGGCCTTGAGCGAAGTGCGCACCGAGGTCGAGCAGAAGCTGATCGAGGACGAGCGCGCCCGCCAGCAGAAGCAATACATCGAGCGCCTCCGCGCCAAGTCGCTCGTGCGTTACTTCTGAGCGGATCGGACCGCGAGCCGTCCCGGCTCGCAGCGGTGCCGGCCCCAAGGCGAGGTTCGGGTATTTCCAACACCCACCGACTGCTCACGCGCTGCGGGCCGGGACGACCCGCGCTCCGGCCTTCGCCGGCCGGGATAAATCTTTGCAATCGCCCCGTCCGCTCGTAACCTCCCGGCACTCAAACGATGCGGGTATTCGCGACCATTGCGGCCAACGCCTTCATGGAACTGGTGCGCCAGCCGGTGTTCCTGCTCCTCATGACTGCCTCCGCGTCCTTCGCCGTGTTTCTCGCCTCGGTGCCCTACTTCGGCTTCGGCGAGGACTTCAAGCTCGTGAAGGACAGCGTGCTCGCCGTGATGCTGCTGGCCGGCCTCTTCGGCGCCGTCATCAGCGCCTCGGCGAGCGTCGCGCATGAAATCCGCACCGGCACCGCGCTCGTCGTGCTCTCCAAACCGGTCGGGCGCGCGCAGTTCATCCTCGGAAAATTCGCCGGCCTCGCCGGGGCCATCACGCTGCTGACCTACGTCAACACCCTTGCCGCGCTGATCGCCAGTCGCATGGCCTTCGACGCCTACGGTGATGCGGACACGCGCTCACTGCTCATCTTCTTCGGCGCCGTCGTGCTGGCCTACGCGGCGGGGGCGTTCAGCAATTACTTCCTCCACCGCAACTTCACCGCCGACGCGATGCTCGCCGTGGTGGTGCTCGTCACCCTCGCCGCCGTGATCATCTTCTCCGCCGGCGCGGTCACGGACCGCTCGGGCGACGCACACAATGTGGACTGGCGGCTGGTGCCGGCGGCGGTGCTGATTCTCTTCGCGCTGTGGATCCTCGCCGCCGTCGCGCTGGCGTGCTCGACGCGGTTCGACATGGTGCCCACGCTCGCGATCTGCACCGGCGTTTTTCTGCTCGGCCTGATGTCCGACTACCTCCTCGGCACGCGCGCGGAAAATGGCTCGTGGTGGGCCGGCGTGCTCTACGCGGTGGTGCCGAACTGGCAGCTCTTCTGGATGGCCGACGCGCTCGAAGACACGAAGTCCATCCCGTGGGGCTACGTCGGCAAGGCGTTCGGCTACGTCGTCGCCTACCTCGGTGCGGCGCTGGCAGCGGCCTTGCTATTGTTTGAAGATCGGGAACTCAATTGATGAAATCACGGCGCAACACCGATGTCCGCGGACGCGAAATGCTCGCCGCTCACGCGAAATGCGGGAAAATTCCGTTCCGATTTCGCGCTTCAGGCGGAACGAGGCGGGGGAATTTCAACGCAAAGGCGCAAAGACGCACAGGCGCAAAAATTTCTTGTCCGCGAATCTGCGCGAATTCGCGCGAATGTCCTCCGCCGAAACTCATTCGCGCAAATTCGCGCAGATTCGCGGATAAAATTCTTCCTCCCGCGCCTTTGCGCCTTTGCGTCTTTGCGTTAAAAACCAGAAGTCATCCGAAAAGAACCGCGCGCGTGCACGGTTGAAGCGAAATGGAACGCAACCTCCAGCGCACCGGCCTGCTGAACCTCCTCGCGCTCCTGCTCGCGGCGGCGGGGGCGTTCGGGCTCGCGCGCGCCGCCGGCTCGGCCAGCGCGCTGGACGCCTCCGCGTTTCTCCTCATCGGCTTTCTCGCCGCGCTCGTGAGCTGGTTTCAGATGCGGCTGGAGGCGCGCGAGCAGTTGGAAAATCTCGAGGTTGACGAGCTGAACAAAAACCGCGCAAGCGCCGCGCTCTTCGCCGCCGCCGACGCCGAGATCCGTCCGGCCCGGCGGGCGCGCGAACAGTTCGAGCGCGTCGCGGTGCCGGTCTTCACGGTCGCGCTGTTTTTGATTCAGGGCCTCGCCGCCGTGGCGTTGTGGAATGGCTGGCTCAAGCCCGGGCCCGCGAAGCCGGACGCCGCGACGCTGCTGATGACGCTCTTCGCGCTGCTCGCGCTCGCGCTCTTCGTGCTCGGCAAATATGCCGCCGGCGTCGCGCGCATCGAGAACCAGCGCCTGCTCCGGCCCGGCGCGGGCTACCTGCTGCTCAACGCCGTCGTGTGCTTCATCGTCGCCGGCACCGCGGCGGGCGCGCACCTCGGCGTGCCGAAGCTCGACCTCTGGGTGAGCCGCTGCTTTTGCGCCGTGCTCGCGCTCGCGGCCCTCGAGACGCTCGCGACGCTCGTGCTGGAAATTTACCGCCCGCGCGTGAAGGGCCACGTCGCGCGACTGCTCTACGAGTCGCGGCTCATCGGGCTCGTGGGCCAGCCCGAGGGCATCGTGCGCACGTTCGCTCACGCGCTCGACTACCAGTTCGGCTTCAAGGTTTCCGAGACCGGCTTCTTCCGCTTCATCGCCGAGCGCGCGCTGCAACTGTTCGTCGCGCAGCTTGTCGCGTTCGTGCTGTTCACGACCTTCGTCATCATCGAGCCGGGCGAGGAGGGATTGCTCGAACGTTTCGGCCGCCCCGTGGACGGCCGCGCCGTGCTCGAAGCGGGCGTGCATTTCAAAATGCCCTGGCCCGTGGACAAGGTGCAGCGCTTCCGCACGCGCTCGCTCCAGACCATCACCATCGGCGGCGAGGGCAGGGAGGAGACCGGCCATCACGACGAGGGAAAAGTTTTGCTCTGGACCAAGGCGCACAACGATGAGGAATTTAATTTCCTCGTCTCGACCGGCGGGAGCGGCGCCGCCACCGGGCCGGGCGAACAGTCCGTGCCCGTGAACCTCATCACCGTCGGCATCCCGGTGCAGTTCGAGGTCACGAACGTCCTCCACTGGGCGCGCGGCCACGCCGACAGCGCGAAACTTTTGGAACAGCTCGCCTTCCGCGAGGCGACCAAGCTCCTCGTCGGCCTCGACTACGATCAGCTCCTCGCTGCCGGCCGGCTCACGGCGGCGGAGGAATTGCGCCGCCGCATTCAGCAACGCGTGGAGGCGCTCGGCCTCGGCGTCGCCGTCGTCTTCGTCGGCATGAACGACATCCATCCGCCCGTCGCGCTCGCGGCGGCTTACGAGGACGTCATCGGCGCGTATCAGGAGAAGCAGGCGAAAATTTTGGTGGCCGAGGGCGAGCGCGCCGAGCGCGTGCCGCTGGCCGGCGCCGAGGCGCACAAGAAGGTCAGCGAAGCCCAGAGTTACAAGCTCGCGCGCATCAGCAGCGTCGCGGCGACGGCGGGGCAGTTCACCAACCAGCTCGCCGCCTTCCGCGCGTCGCCGGAGGTTTACGTCCGCCGCCAGTATCTCCAGACCCTCACCGCCGCGGTCGCGCCGGTGCGCAAGCTCGTGCTCGGCACGAGCAACGCCTCCGAAGTGATCAACCTGAACCTCGAAGACAAAATCCGCACCGACCTGCTCGACGTGACGCTGCCGGGCACGGAGAAGAAGGCGGAGAAGCATTGATGAAAGAAACGAAATGAACCTCGAACCTCGAACCTTGAACTTTGAACTTCGAACCCGCGTTCGCGCGCGCCGTTCAAAGTTCAAGGTTCCGAGTTCAGGGTTCAAAGTTTTCCCCCCGTTATGAAAAGCTCCCGCCTCACCCTCGTCACCGGCGCCGTGCTGCTGGTGATTTTCCTCCTGCTCCTGTTCACCTTCCAGGTGCCGCAGAGCAAGGTTTCCATCGTCACCACGTTCGGCCGCTACTCGCGCACCATCGCCGAGCCGGGCCTCTACGCGAAAATGCCGTGGCCCATCCAGCGCATCTACGAGTTCGACAGCCGCATCCAGAGCTACGAGTCCAAGCTCGAACAGACCGCGACCAAGGACGGCCGCGTGCTGCTCATCAGCGTGTTCGTCGGCTGGCGCATCGCCGACCCGAAACTTTTCCTCGAACGCTTTGACCGCGGCGACCTCTCACTCGCGGAGCAGACCCTTGGCAGGCAAGTCCGCGATACGCAAAGCAGCATGGCGGCGCGGCATGTCTTCGATGATTTTGTTTCCGCCAATGCGACGGGGCTGAAGTTCGACGAGTTCGAAAAGCAGATGGAGGAAAGCCTCCGCGCGCGCACCCGCGAGAGCTACGGCATCGAGGTGAGATTCGTCGGCATCCGCCAGCTCGGCCTCCCGGAGAGCGTGACGGCCAAGGTGTTCGATCGCATGAAGGAGGAACGACAACGCCTCGTGAAAGCAATCCAGGCCGAAGGCGATTCCGAGGCCATCCGCATCCGCGCCGAGGCCGAGCGTCAACGCCAGGAAATCCTCGCCAAGGCCGAGGCCGAGGCGACGGGCATCCGCGGCCAGGCCGAGGCCGAGGCCGCGAAGTCGCTCAGCGTCTTCGAGCAGAATCCGAAGCTCGCCAATTTCCTCCTCGAACTGAAGGCGCTCGAAGCCTCGCTCAAAGATCGCGCCACGCTGATCCTCGACCAGCAGACGCCGCCGTTCAATTTGCTCAAGGGCGGCGCGACCGAAACCCCCGGCGCGCCGAAACGCTGATGCACACCGCGATGAACAAAATGTCCGCGGATCGCGCTTGGTGTCCACGCTTCAGCGTGTCCCCGCGCCGCGAACGCCTTGAAGGGTGGACACCAAACGAGAGACGCCCGCGCCTTCTCCCTCTCCCCTCAACGGGGAGAGGGCCGGGGTGAGGGGTGAGGCCGCCGCAATACGCACGAACTAATTTCAACGCACCGATGCCCGAGCCAACCCCCATCCTGAAGCCGACGCCCGCGCCCGCGGACGACGCCGGCACGCAGGCGCTCTCCGAGGCGCTGCACAGCAGTTTCAAGATCGTGAAACTGCTGATGGCGCTGCTCGTGGTCGTGTTCCTCGGCACCGGCCTGTTCACCGTGCAGCCGAACGAGGTCGCCGTCGTCCTGCGTTTCGGCAGGCCGCTCGGCACCGGCACCGAGGCGCTGCTCAAGCCCGGCATCCACTGGGCGTTCCCCGCGCCGATTGACAAGGTCGTGCTCATTCCCGTCGGGCAGAGCCACAAGGTCGTCTCGACCGCGGGCTGGTTTGCCACCACGCCCGAACTCGAGGCCACCGGCAAGGAACCCGCGCCGCGCCCTTCGCTCCAGCCCGGCGCCGATGGCTACGCGCTGACCGGCGACGGCAACATCATCCACGTCCGCGCGACGTTGAACTACCGCATCACCCCGGCCACCGCGCTCGACTACCAGTTTGATTTCACCAACGCCACCGAGCTCGTGCAGCACGTGCTCGACAGCGCGCTCTTCCACGCCGCCGCGCAGTTCACCGCCGACCAGGCGCTCTACCGCGACACCGCGCGCTTCAAGGAAGTGCTCCTCGCCCGCGTGCAGCAGCAGGTGGACGCGCTCAAGCTCGGCATCACCCTCGAGCCGAGCGAGGTGAAAGTGAGCGCGCCGCTCGCGGTGCGACCGGCGTTCGAGGCCGTGCAGTCGGCGGCGCAGGACCGCGGGAAAAAAATCAGCGAGGCGCGCGGCCAGGCCGACCAGCTCACGCGCAAGGCCGTCGGCGAGGCGAACGCCATCGTCAGCGCCGGCGTGACCGCGAGCAACCAGGTCGTGCAGTCCGTCGCGGCGGACGCGAATTATTTTCTCGCGCAGCTCCCGTCGTATCGGAAGGACCCGGCGATGTTCGAGCAGCGCCTGCTCACCGAGACGATGCAGCGCGTGCTCACCAACGCGCAGGACAAGTTCGTGCTGCCGGTGCCCGGCGAAAACCAGCGGCGCGAACTGAGGTTGCAGTTGAACCGCGAACCGCAGAAGGCGGCCACGCAGCAGGATCAGATCAACCGTGAACCCATCCGGCCATGAACCGCCGACTGAACCCCGGCGCACGCCGATTTCGATTCGCGTTCATCGCGGACTGAATACTGAACACTGAATACTTTCCGCCCCATGCCCGCCGACGCCATTTCAATTCCGACTCCGGCCCTTGAACCCGCCGCACCCGCACCCGAACCCGAGCGCCTGCCCGTCCGCGTCTGGGCCGCCGTGCTCGGCCTCATTCTCGTCATCAATTCCTTCATCGTTGGCCGGCTCTTCACCGGGGCCGACGCGGCCGCGGCGTTCAGCGCGATGCTGGGCGCGCTCATCCTCGGCTGGCCCATCGTGCTCACCGCGCTCAACGATTTGCGCCGGGGCTTCCTCCGCACCAACGAACTCGTCGCCATCGCCGTGCTCGCGTCGTTCGCGTCCGGGCATTATCAGGAGGCGGGCATCATCGCGTTCTTCATGCTGCTCGGCGAAATCATCGAGACCCGCACCGCCGAGGGCGCGCGCCGTTCCATCGAGTCGCTCATCAAGCTCACGCCCGGCAAGGCCCGCCGCCTCGTCGCCGGCCGGGAGGAGGAAATCGAGGTCGCCAAACTTTCCGTCGGCGATGTGATCCGCATCCGCCCCGGCGACGTGGTGGCCGCCGACGGCGTGGTGTTGAACGGCCAGGGCGCGCTCAACCAGGCCACCATCACCGGCGAGTCATTGCCCGTGGACAAAAAATCCGGCGACGAAGTTTTCGCCGGCACGCAGAATCTCACCGGCGTCCTCGAAGTCCGCGTCACGCGCGCGGGCGGCGACACCACGCTCGGCCGCGTGCGCGAACTCATCCTCGCCGCCGAGCAGACCAAGCTGCCCATCATGCGGCTCGTGGACCAATACATGGGCTATTACACGCCGCTCGTGCTCGTCATCGGCGCGCTCGTGTGGGCCTTCACCACGGATTTCAGCCGCGTGATCGCGGTGTTCATCGTCGCGTGCCCCGGCGCGTTCATCCTCGCCACGCCCACGGCGATGGTCGCCGCGCTCTCCGCCGCCGCGCGACTCGGCATTCTCATCAAGAACGTCGGCGACATCGAACTCGCCGCGCGCATCAACGCGTTCGTCTTCGACAAAACGGGCACGCTCACCGAGGGCAAGCTCGTCGTGAGCCGCCTCGCGCCCGCGAACAACATCGCGCCCGCCGAATTGCTGCGCATCGCCGCCACGGCGGAAAAATATTCCAACCATCCCACGGCCAAAGCCATCGCCACACTCGCGGAGGAAGCCGGCGTGCCGCTGGGCGAGCCGGCGGATTTTTCCGAGACCGCCGGCCGCGGCGTGCGCGCGAATCTCGAAGGCGCCCAAGTGCTCGTCGGCCGTGCGCAATGGCTCAAGGACAACGGCGTCGGCGATGATTTCCTCAAGGGCGTGGACCTGAGCGAGGCGGAAGGTTTCAGCCTGCTCTTCGTCGCGCGCGGCGGGGAGTTCATCGGCTGGGTTGGTTTGCAGGATCACGTCCGCCCCGAGGCGAAGGCCGCGCTCGCGGAGCTGACGGAATTGAAAGTCCGCCGCATCGCGATGGTCACCGGCGACCGCCAGCCCGTCGCCGCGCGCGTGGCCAAGGAGATCGGCTGCGAGGAAGTCGCCGCCGAATGTCTGCCGCAGAACAAGGTCGAGTTCGTCCGCGCCATGAAGGCCAAGGGCTACCGCGTGGCCGTGGTGGGCGACGGCGTGAACGACGCGCCCGCGCTCGCCGCCGGCGACATGGGCATCGCGATGGGCGCCGCCGGCAGCGAGGTGGCGATCCACAGCGCGACGATGGCGCTGATGAACAATGATCTCCAGCGCCTGCCCTTCCTCATCCGCCTCTCGCGCGCGACGCGGTCGGTCATCAACCAGAATTTTCTGCTCGGCGTGCTGTTCGTCATCGGCGGGCTGCTGCTGGCGGCGCTCAAATACATCAACCCCGTGCTCGCCGCCGCGCTGAACGTCGCCGGCTCGCTCCTGGTGGTGTTCAACAGCGGCCGCCTCGTGCGCAGCGGCGAGGAGATGGAGCATTTCGCGACGGAGAAAAAGTAGCCGGCCCGAACCAACATCCGCGCAGGCGAACGAGCCGAATGAATTGTTTTTACCACCCGCAAATCACCAGCGTCGGCATTTGCAAAAGATGCCAGAAAGGGCTTTGCGCTGAGTGTCTGGCAGACTTGGGCATCGGTATCGCGTGCAAGGGCAGATGTGAGGCTCGTGTGAAGCTCTATGACGAAGCAGTTGACTACTCAATCGCCACATACCGAAAAGCGGGGGAGACCCACCTCGGTCAGGCAATTTATTGGACGATCATCGGAGCGTTGTTCATCTTGTTCGGGACTCGATCCGAGCATGGCGACGCTTTTTTTCTAATCGGATTGATCCTGATCGTAATGGCGGTCTGGAACTATCAGAGCAGCCGAAAACTGATGAAGAGCTGCCGGAAGCCGCGGGCCGGCGGCTCGGAAGAAGGTAAATTTGGATGAACAGGCAATCCCCCCGGCGCGTGGCTTGCCTCGCTGATTCAAAGCCGATACATTCCCCCCCATGAGCGCCACGCAAATCATCGCTGAAATCGAAAGCCTCCCCACCGAGGAGCGCCAGCGCGTTTTCGCCTACGTGCGCGACAAAATTTCCGACAGCGCGGCCGGCGGCCAACACCCCGAAGTGGACGACAAGTTCAAGGCCATCGCGGACGACATGTTCAAGACGAACGCGGAGTTGTTCCGCAAGCTGGCCCGGTAGCCATGCCGGAGCCGCGCTTCATCACGCTCGTCGAGACGCTCTACTTGCATGACGAGTCGCTGCGGCGGTTTGGCGGGCTGGAAGGAATCGGCAGCCTTGGATTGGTCGAGTCGGCCCTCGCCTCCGCGAAGAACGTCTTTTACTACGGTGCCGGTGACCTGTCAGAAGTTGCCGCGGCCTATGCCTTTCACGTCGCGGAGTCGCAGGCGTTCAACGACGGCAACAAACGAACCGGCGTGGCTGTCTCGATCATGTTCTTGCGAATCAACGGTCTTCCGTTTCGTGAAGACGACGGGACGCTCTACGAAGCCATGATCGCCATCGCCAAAAAACGAATCACAAAGACCGACCTGGCCAACGTGATCCGCAAGTTTCACCAACCGTGAGATGACCGCCACCGACCCCACTCCGACTTCCGCACTCGCCGCTCCGCACTCCGAGGCCGTCCTCGCCGTGCGCGGACTGACAAAGGTCTTCAAGGATTTCTGGGGCCGGCCCAAGGCGCGCGCGGTGGATGACGTGAGCTTCGACGTGCGGCGCGGCGAGGTGTTCGGCCTGCTCGGCCCGAACGGCTCGGGAAAATCCACGACCATCAAGATGCTGCTCGGCCTGCTGTATCCGACCAAGGGGCAGATCGAAGTCTTCGGCAAGTCGCCGCGGCACGTCGCGACCAAGTCGCGCATCGGTTATCTGCCGGAGGAATCGTATCTCTACCGCTACCTCGACTCGCGCGAGACGCTCGAACTGTTCGGCAATCTTTTCCAGCTCGCGCCCGGCGACCGCGACGCGCGCGTGGAGCAGCTCATTGACATGGTGGGCCTCAAGCAGGCGGCGACGCGCGCGGTGGGCGAATTCTCCAAGGGCATGCAGCGCCGCATCGGCCTCGCGCAGGCGCTCATCAACGACCCCGACCTCGTCATCCTCGACGAGCCGACGGCGGGGCTTGATCCGATCGGCTGCCGCGAGGTGAAGGATCTCATCCTCGCCCTCGCGCGCCGCGGCAAGACGGTGATCCTCAGCAGCCACCTGCTCAGCGACGTGGAGGACGTGTGCGACCGCGTGGTGATTTATTACGGCGGAAAAATCCAGGCGCAGGGCACGCTCAAGGAACTGCTCTCCAACCGCGACGCGGTGCGCATCACCTCGCCGTCGCTCCCGCGCGAGACGTTGGAGAAAGTGCTCGCGCTCATCCGGCACGACGTGGCCGCGGACAAAATCCAAATAGACAACCCGACGCAGAATCTGGAGAGCTACTTCCTCGACGTGGTGAACCGCGCGCGGCAGGGCGCGGAAACGAGCGGCGCGACTAGCGGCAACCGCGTGGCCGCCTACCTGCGCGGCGGTGCGGAGGAAACCAAGTCACAAACCGATCGTGTGCTGGAACGGCTTGCTGCGGCAAAAGTCGAGGAACCGAAGCCAGCGGAGCCGGCGGCGGCGAGTCCGATGCAGCCGGCGATTGATGCAGCGAAGTTGAAACAGCTCACGCAGCAACCCGCGCCGGAGCCGACGAAAGCGCCCGCCGCGAAACCCTCAGCGCCTTCGGCTCCGCCCGCCGATTTGTCGAAGGCAAACGAGAAGCTCTCGGGGCTGCTGAACAAACCCAAGGGGGAATGTCCAAGGACCAAGGAATGACCAAACTCCAGTTTCCAATGTGGTTCGCCATGTCCGTGGCTGATTGGTCCTTGGGTCTTGAAGCCTCCGTGGACATTGGTCCTTGGACATTGGCCATTTGAAGTCTCTGATGCGCCCGCTCCTCTCCATCGCCTGGCTCACCGTGAAGGCCGCGCTGCGTTACCGCGTCTTCGCGGTGATGGCGGTGCTGCTGTTGCTCGCAGTGGTCGGCCTGCCGCTGGTGATCAAGGACGACGGGACGGCGCGCGGTTTCGCGCAGATCATGATGACCTACACGCTGGGCACGATCACGGTGCTGCTCGGCTTTGCGACCCTGTGGATCGCGTGCGGCTCGCTCGCACGCGAGATCGAGGAGTGCCAGTTGCAGATGGTGGACGTGAAGCCGGTCGCGCGCTGGCAGGTGTGGCTGGGCAAATGGCTCGGCATCGTGGCGCTCAACGCCGCGCTGCTCGCGCTCGCGGGCGGGACGGTTTACGCGATGGTCTTGTCGCGTGCGAACCGGCTGCCGACCGAGCCGGTTAACCAGCGCGCCGCGCTCTTCAACGAGGTGCTCGTCGCGCGCGCCTCGGCGAAGGAAAAAGTGCCGGACGTCGAGGCCGAGCTGGAGCGCGCCGTGAGCGAAGTGCGCAAGCGGCCCGAGGGCGAGACATTGAACGTGGATCAGTTGCGCACGCAATTGCACGACCAGGTGCTGGCCGCCCACCAGGTGGTGCCGCCGAATCATCTGCGTCGCTGGATCATTGATCTCAGCGACGCACGCGCGGCGGTGCGCGACCGGCCGCTGGCGTTGCGCGTGCGTTTTTTCGCGGCGCAAAATCCCGGCGGCGCGGCGACCTTCGCGACGATTTGGGAGGTCGGCCCGCTCAACCAGGCGCGCGTGCGGTTGAAGGAGACGCGGCTGCCGGCGCAGGCGTTCCTCGAACTGCTGGTGCCGCCGAACCTGCTCGATGAGCAGGGACGGCTCGTGATTGATTGCGCGAACCGCAGCGAGACCGCGCTGCTGTTCCCGCTCGAGGACGGACTGGAGGTGCTGTATCGCGAGAGTGGCTTCGCGCTGAACTTCGCGCGCGGGCTGCTCATCATTTTGTTCTGGCTCGCGCTGCTCGCGGCGCTCGGGCTCGCGGCGGGCAGCGGGCTTTCGTTTCCCGTCGCGGCGTTCGTGGCGTTGACGGCGCTGGTCGTCGTGCTCGCGAGCGGGACGATGGCGTCGGTGGTGGAGCAGGGCGGCCTCATCACGCCGGGCGAGGAGGAGGCGATGAAACACTCGTGGGTGGACCTCGTTGCGGTGCCGGCGTTCAAGGCGGTGCTGCGCCTGATCAACGTGGTGCGGGATTTCTCGCCCATCGATTCGCTCAGCTCGGGCCGGAGCATCACGTGGACCCAACTCGCGCGGGCGTTTGCGCAGATCGTGCTGCTGGCCGGCGGCCTGTTCGCGGCCATCGGCATCACCATCTTTCACCGGCGCGAACTCGCCCGGGCACCGGGCCGGTCATGAAAAATCGTCGCGCATACCGGTTCGGCCTGTGCGCCCTCGCGGCGGTCGCGTGGATGGGCACGGCGCAGGTGCAGCGCGCGCTCAACCGCGACCGCGCCGCGCTCGGACTCACACGCGTCGAGCCGCTGAAGAACGCGCCGCCGGTGCTGGCGTTCACCACCGTCGCGCTCGGCGGTTTCCGCGGCCTCATCGCCAACGTGCTCTGGGTCCGCGCGACGCAGATGCAGGACGAGGGACATTATTTCGAGATGGTGCAACTGGCGGATTGGATCACGAAGCTCGAACCGCATTTTACGACCGTCTGGCTCTTTCAGAGTTGGAACATGGTCTACAACATTTCCGTCAAGTTTCAGGACCCGGCCGACCGCTGGCGCTGGGTGCTGCGCGGGATCGAATTGCTCCGCGACGAAGCCGTCCCCCTGAATCCCAAAGACGGGCTGCTCTACCGCGAGCTGGCGTGGTTTTACCAGCACAAGATCGGCTATTACCTCGACGACGCGCACAATTACTACAAGCAGCAGTGGGTGAACGAAATGTCGCGCGTCCTCGGCACGTCGCCCCTGCCCGATTACCGCGAACTGCTCGACCCCCAGACCGACGACGCGCGGGCGCGCGCGAAGCTGTTGCGGGAAAAACTCAAGCTCGACCCCGCGCGGATGCAGGAGGTGGACCGGCTCTACGGCCCGCTCGACTGGCGGCTGCCGGAAGCGCACGCGATCTACTGGGCGCTGCTGGGCCTGGAGCACAGCGCCGGCGCCAACGAGTTCCAACTGCGCATCGTGATCTACCAGTGCATGCAGCAGTCCGTGCGGCGCGGCCGGCTCATTCCGATCTACGCGGAGAAGCGTTTCGAATACGGCCCGAACCTCGACATCATCCCCAAAGCCGACGGCGCCTACGAGCGGATGATGGCCGGGCAGCCCGACATGGAAGAGCGCATCCGCGTCGGCCACATGAATTTCCTGAAGGACGCGGTCTATCTCCTCTACGTTCACAACCGGACCAGCGAGGCGGCGGCGTGGTTCCGCAAGCTGCGCGAACGCTACCCCGAGGCCGCGCCCGCCGGGCAGACGCTCGACGAGTTCGCCCTCGCGCGGCTCAATGACCAGCTCAGGGGCTCGTCCCTGGACCGCGTGATCGCCGTCATCGAGGGCATGATCTCGACCGCGTATTACCAGCTCGCGATCGGCGATGCCGATCACGCCGCGGGCTTGAACGCGCTCGCGCAAAAGGTGTGGACCTGGCACCAGCAGAAATTCGCCACCCAGCAGCAACGCATGGCCCTCAAGCCGATGGAGGATTTTCGGCGCCAAGTGCTCGGCCGCGTGCTGGCGCCGGAAGGCGGGCTGCACCCGGAGTTGCAGAAGCAACTGCGCACTGCGCTGAACCTGCCGGCCGCGACCAACGCGCCGCCGGCCGTGAAGCCGCCGGGCGCAAAATGATTTTCACTTCGCGCCGCCGCGCGGCTCCAGCGCATCGCGCAGGCCGTCACCGAGAAAGTTGAGCGCGAGCAGCAGCAGCGCGAGCAGGCCGCCGGGGAAGACGAGCATCCACCAATACACGCGGATCGGATTGATCTGCCCCGCGCCCTCGGCGATGAGCGTGCCGAGGCTCGCGTGCGGCGGCTGGATGCCGAGGCCGAGGTAGCTCAGGAATGACTCGTAAAGGATCACCGTCGGAATCGTCAGCGTGAGGTAGGCGATCACGATGCCGGCGATGTTCGGCAGAATGTGTTTCCGCAAAATGCCGACGTGCGTCGCGCCCGCCGTGCGGCTCGCCTCCACAAACAACCGGTGCCGCAGCGACAGCACCTGCCCGCGGACGATGCGCGCCATCGTCAGCCACGACACCGCGCCGAGCGAGGTGAAGAGCAGCAGCGGTCGCGCGAGCGGCACGACGCTTTCGGAAAAGTTCTTCACCAGCCACGCCTTCAGCATCGGCTCAAATGTCCCGATCAGCACGATGGCGAACACGACCGACGGCAGCGAATAAAGGATGTCCACGAAGCGCATCAGGATTCCGTCCACCCGCCCGCCGACGTAGCCCGCGACCGCGCCGCACAGGACGCCGAGGACCAGGCTCACCGCGGCGCCCGCCGCGCCGACCGCGAGCGAGACGCGCGCACCGTAGAACATCCGCGTGAGCTGGTCGCGCCCGAGGAAATCCGTGCCGAACCAGTGCGCCCCGCCCGGTGGCGCGAACTGCGCGTCGCCCAGCGCCTCCGGCCGATACGGCGCGAGCCACGGCCACGCGAGCGTGAGCAGCACGAGCGCGCCGAGCACCGCGGCGCTCGCGACGGCGGGGCGGTTGCGCGTGAAGCGGCGCCAGTTGGAAACGGGAGTCGAGGCGGTGCTCATTCCAGTTTCACCCTCCGATCCAGTTTCACGTAGAGCAGGTCCACGAGCAGATTGAGCGTGAGCAGCAGCACCGCGAAGACCATCACCAGCCCGGCGGTCATCGGGTAGTCACGGTTCTGGAGGCTGTTCACGAGGAACACGCCGATGCCGGGAATTTGAAAAAGATTTTCGATGACGAACGAACCCGTGAGCAAATCCGCGAGCATCGGTCCCGAGTAGGAGACGACCGGCAGGATCGCCACGCGCAGCGCGTGCTTCATCAGCAGCGCCGGGTTGCCGACGCCGCGCGCGCGGGCAGCGGTCACAAATTCAAGGTGCAGCACGCCACTCATGCTCTCGCGCAGCAGCCGTGAAATTTTTCCCGCGTAGAAAAGTCCGAGCGCCATCGTCGGCAGCACCGCGTGCCACGGCGAGGCCCAGAGGGCGACGGGAAACCAGTCCAGCTTGATCGCGAGCACCATGACGAGCAGCGGCCCGATGACGAAACCCGGCACGCACACCGCGAGCAGCGCGAGGAAACCCGCCGTGTGATCGCCGCCTTCGCCGCGGCGCACCGCCATGAACACGCCCCACGGAATCCCGAGGCCCATCGCGAAGCCGAACGCGAGCGTGCCGAGCAGCGCGGAGACGGGCAGACCTTGCAGCAAAATGTCGGTGACGTTGTGGTTGCGATACTTGAGCGACGGCCCGAGATCGCCGCGCACCGCGCCGCCGAGGAAGCGGAGGTATTGGCGCGGCCACGATTCGTCGAGGTGATACTTGGCCCGGAGCTGCTTCTCGATTTCCGGCGAGGCCGGCGCGCGCTCCTTGTCGAACGGCCCGCCCGGCGACACACGCACGAGCACGAACGCCAGCAGCGTGATGAGCAGCGTCAGCGGCAGCAGGGTGAGGATGCGCTTTAGAAAATACATGGGGCGTGATGAGTAAGGAGTAATTCGTAAAGGAGCTGGTCTGGTTTCTGGATTACGGATTACTCCTTACTTCTTACGCCCAATCGCATTGATCGGATGCTGGTCAATGATGTTCGGCCAGATGCCCTCGATCCGGTTCGTGTCGAAGGCGAAAAATCCGGCGTAAAAATAAATGGGCGCGACCACCGTTTCCTCGCGCAGCAGCAGCATCTCGGCGGATTGGAAAATGCGCTCGCGCTCGCGCGGGTCGGGCTGCTGGTTCGCGCGGCGCACGAGCTCGTCGTAGCGCTCGCTCTTCCAGCCGGTGCGGTTGTTGCCGTTATTGCTCATGAACATGTCGAGGAACGTGTTCGCGTCGTTGTAGTCGCCGATCCAACTGCTGCGGCACGTGTCGTAATCGAGCTGTCGCTGCGAGGCGAGATAGACCTTCCACTCCTGCGTGCGCAGCTCGACGTCGAGGCCGAGCTCCTGTTTCCACATCGCCTGCAGCTCGACGCCGATTTTTTCGTCGATCTTCGCGCCGCCGCCGGCCGCGGAGTTCATGAGGTAGTCAAAACGGCGAAAGCCCTTGCCGCCGGGATAGCCCGCCTCGGCGAGCAGGCGGCGCGCGCGCGCCGGATCGTAGCCGAGGCCCGCGGGCGGCGCGTAGCCGGCGGTGCCGGGCGGCGTGAAACTTTCCGCGACGCGCTCGCCACCGCGCGTGATGCGCTCGACGAGTCGGCGCTTGTCCACCGCAAGCGCGAGTGCCTGACGCACGCGCACGTCTTTGAAAGGTTCCTTCGTGAGGTTGAAGCGGATGAAGTAGGTGCCGATGTAATCGAAGCTGTGAAAATCCGGCCGCTGCCGCAGCGCGTCGAGCAACTCGACGGGCACGAGTGTTTTGTCCCACACGATGTCAGCCTCGCCTTTGAGGAAAAGATTCAGCGCGGTGTTCGGCGAGCTGACGGGGAGGAGGTCCACGACGGAGTTGCGCGTGTTCGCGGCGTCCCAGTAGCGCGGGTTTTTGCGGACGCGGATGCGGTCGTTGAGCCGCCACTCGACGAGCTCGTAGGCGCCGCTGCAAGGAATCGGTTGCACCGAGAGCCAGCGGTCGCCGTGTTTCTCGATGTGCGATTGAGGCACAACGGCCAGCGTGCTGAACGCGCAAAGACTCAGGAAAAACGGAATCGGACTGTGCAGCTCGACGCGCAGCGTGCGGTCGTCGAGCGCGTGGACGCCGACGAGCGCGGCGTTGGTGAGCTTGCCCGTGTTGAACTCCTCGGCGTTCTTGATGAAAAAAAGCTGGCCCGAGTATTCCGCCGCCAGCTCGGGCGCGAGCACGCGGAGCCAGGAGTAAACAAAGTCGCGCGCCGTGATCGGTTCGCCAGTGGACCACACGGCGTTCGAGCGGAGGTGGAAGGTGTAGGTTTTCCGATTCTCCGAAATGTCCCAGCGCTCCGCGAGGCCCGGGATGGGCTCGCCCGTCTTCGCGTCGTAGCGCGTAAGCCCCTCGAAGAGCGCGCCGCTGGCGCGAATGTCCGGCTGCCCGGTGACGATGCCGGGATCGAGCGACTCCGGCTCGGCGCCGTTGAGGATGACGAGATCGGCGCGCGGCCCCGAGCCGGAGCAGGCGGCCAGAAGGATGAGGGCTGAGGTATGAAGTATGAAACGGAGCCAGCGCATCGGCTTGTGGTCATCCTTCATACCTCATCCCTCATCCCTGAAACAACAAAGCGCCGCCGGAATTTTTCCGGCGGCGCTCGCGACTTCAGGTCGGCGAAATTACTTCTTCTGCGGCGCGGGTGCGGGCGCGGCGGCCGGCTTCGGCAGGTCGATCGTGAAGTTACTCGGCGCGCCGAGATTCGTCGCGACGGGAGTGGCAGCCGGTTGCTGCACCGGCGCGGTCGCAGCCGGCATGGCGGCGGGCACCTTCGCTTTTTTCTCCAGTTCGCGGCGCAACTCGTCCGAGCTGCCCGTGCTCTTGTGGTGGTTGATGTTCATCACCGAGAGCAGCACCGACAGCCCAAGGAAGATGCCGGCGGAATATTTGGTCACCTTGGTCAGCACGTTGCCCGAGCCGGCGCCGAAGAGCGCGTCGCCCGCGCCCGCGCCGAACGCCATGCCCGCGCCGGCGTCCTTTTTCGGAAGCTGCACGAGGACGAGCAGGATGAGGAAGAGACAGTTCACCACGAGGATGAACGTGAGGAGTGCGATGAGGATGCCCATAAATTATTTTGCTTAGATCGAGTTCTTCACGATGTCGGAAAAGCTGCGCGCCTCGAGCGACGCGCCGCCGACGAGCGCGCCGTCCACGTCGCGCTGGCTCATCAGCTCGCGGGTGTTGGCCGGTTTCACGGAGCCACCGTAGAGGATGCGCACGCGCTTCGCAACGGCATCGTCAAACAGCGCGGTGATGCGTTTGCGGATGAACTGGTGGACCTCCTGCGCCTGCTGGCTGGTCGCAGTCTTGCCGGTGCCGATGGCCCACACCGGCTCGTAGGCGATGACGACTTCGTCCATCTGATCCTTCGTCAACCCGGCGAGGCAGCCGGTGATCTGCGTGTCCACGACTTTCTCGGTGAGGTTGGCCTCGCGCTCGGTGAGCGTTTCACCGACGCAGACGATGGGCTTGAGCGACGCGGCGAGCGCGGCCTTGGTCTTGGCGTTGATGAGCGCGTCGGATTCCTTGGCGAACTGCCGGCGCTCGCTGTGGCCGAGGATCACGTAGCGGACGGAAAATTCCTTGAGCATACCCGCGCAAATGTCGCCGGTGTAGGCGCCGAAGTTGTGCTGGCTCATGTCCTGCGCGCCGAGCCGGATGCTCTTCGAGTCGAGGATGAGCTTGGAGACTTCGCTGAGCGCGGTGAACGGCGGGCAAATGACGATGTCCACTTCCTTCACGAGGCCAAGCTCGCGTTGCAGATCGCCGGCGAGGCTCAACGCCTCGGCGACGGTCTTGTTCATTTTCCAATTTCCGGCGATCAGAAGTTTTCGGACTTTGTCCATGTTCGTAACGAGTAAGGAGTGATTCGTAAGCGGACTATTTTTCGCTCAGCGCCGCGACGCCGGGCAGCGCCGCGCCTTCGAGGAACTCGAGGCTCGCGCCGCCGCCGGTGCTCATGAAGGTCACCTGGTCGCCGAGGCCGGCCTGGTTCAACGCCTTCACGCTGTCGCCGCCGCCGATGATGCTCTTCGCGCCCTTCGCGGTCGCCTCGACGACGGCCTGCGCGACGGCGTTGGTGCCGATGGCGAAACGTTTGTCCTCAAAAATTCCCATCGGGCCGTTCCACAGAATCGTCTTCGCACCGAGGATTGCCTCGCGAAACGCCACCGCCGTCGCGGGGCCGATGTCCACGCCTTCCTCGGCGTCGGGGATGTTCGGCTCCGCGTTGGTGCGCGGGTTGGTGAACTCCATGATGGGCTTGCCCTTTTTGTTCAGCTTGTCGGTCTTCACCGTCGTGACGACGGTGTTGTCCGTCGGCAGGAGGAACTGCACGCCGCGCGCCTTCGCCTTTTCCAGCGCGGCCTTCGCCACGTCGGTTTTGTCCGGCTCGACGAGCGACTTCCCGACCTTGAAACCTTGCGCGAGCTTGAACGTGTAAGCCATCGCGCCACCGATGAGAATCGTGTCGGCCTTCTCCAGCAGGCGGTCAATGACCTTGATCTTGTCGCTCACCTTCGCGCCGCCGAGGATCACGACGAACGGTTTCGCGGGTTTCTCCAACTCGTCGCCGAGAAATTTCAACTCGCGCTCCATCAGCAGACCTGCCGCGCACTTGCCGCCGCGCTTCGCGACGATGCGCGCCACGCCTTCCGTGCTCGCGTGCGCGCGATGCGCCGCGCCGAACGCGTCATTCACGTAAGCGTCCGCGATCTTCGCGAGCTTCTCGGCGAACGCGGGATCGTTGGCCTCCTCCTCGTTGTAATAGCGGACGTTTTCGAGCAGCAGAATGTCGCCGTCCTTCAGCACGCCGGCCGTCTTCTCGACTTTTTCGCCGATGCAATCATCCACGAACGCGACCGGGCGGCCGAGCATTTCGGCGAGCTTCGCGGCGACGGGCCGGAGCGACATCGAAGGCTCGCGCTGGCCCTTGGGCCGGCCGAGATGCGCGGCGAGGATGAGGCGCGCGCCCTGGGCGATCAGAAATTCGAGCGTGGGCAGCGTCTCCTTGATGCGCGTCGCGTCGTTGATGACCATCTGGCCGTCCTGCTCCTCCATCGGCACGTTGTAGTCCACGCGCACGAAGACGCGCTTGCCGCGCAGATTCAGGTCTTTGACAGTCAGTTTCGCCATAAAGCAAACAGGGCGCAGAGAATAACGATGCGCGAGTTGCGGTCAAAAGGTTTCTGTGGCGCGAAAGAGGTGCGGGAGTGTTTGACGGAAACGGCCGCGTTTGGAACCGTCCCCTGCGCTTATGCAAAAAGTCCGTCCCCTGCTTCAGCTCCTCGCGCCCGTGCTCGCCGCCATCAATGCTTTGGCCGCGCCGGCACCCGCGCCCGCGCCGAAGCAACTCCTCCCATTCGAGCAGGATTTTCCGTTCCAGATTTCCGTGGTCGGCTCGCGCATCGTCACCAACACCGCGCCGCGCGTGGATCGTTACGGCCGGCCGGCGCTCTCGCCCGATGGAAAACCGATCGCCGACCGCGCCGCCAAACCCGGCGACAACGCGATGAAGGGGATCGCCATCAAGCTCGCCAACGGCGCGAACATTTGCTTCGACACCGATCTCCTCCGCGTTTCCGCCGGCTGGACGGGGAACTATATGCAGTTCTACGGCGTCACGTTCAACGGCATGCACGGGGGCTGGCCGGTCATTGCGGGCGAGCAGCGTTTCGGCACCCCGATGCTGCCGGGCTGGGCGGACGCGAGCGGCTCGTTCAAGGATCCGCGCAAGGAACCCTTCGGTCCCATCCCCGAGGCGCAGGGCCGCTGGAATGGCCTCTACCTCGTCGGCGAAAAGGTCGTGCTCCACTACACCGTCGGCGGGACGAAAGTCTGGGAGCATCCCACGACCACCGCCGCGGACGGGCTGACCGGCTTCGTCCGCAATTTCAAAACCGAAACCGCCACGCGCGACCTCGCGATGATGGTCTGCGAAATGGAGGACGCCGACGGCAAGGTCGAGGGCCGCGTCGCGTCGCTGCTCAAGGGCGATTGCTGCATCCTCTCCGCCGGCCTCGTCGGCGCGCCCGCGGGCGTGACGTTCGCCATCGCCGACAGGAATCGCATCGTGATGAAGATCGCGAAGGGCACGCCGGCCTCGCTCTTCCAACTCGTGCTCTGGCGCGGCGAGCAGGCGGAGCAGGACAAGTTCGCGTCGCTGCTCAAGGGCAAGCCAGAGATGCCGGCGTTCGAGAAGGGCGGCCCCGCGCGCTGGCCGCAGACCGTCGAGACGCACGGCATCCTCGAGATGAGCAGTTCGCGCGACGGCGCCTACGTGACCGACGTTTTGCCCGTGCCGGAAAAAAATCCGTGGGACCGCCGCTTCCGCCCGAGCGCGTTCGACTTTTTCTCCGACGGCAAACGCGCCGCCGTCTGCACATGGGACGGCGACGTGTGGATCGTCTCCGGCATTGACGACAAGCTGGAGAAGCTCACGTGGCGGCGCTTCGCCTCGGGCGGCTTCGAGACGCTCGGCCTCAAGATCGTGGACGACGTGATCTACACCTCGGGCCGCGACCAGATCACGCGCTACCACGACCTCAACGGCGATGGCGAGTGCGACTACTACGAGAACTTCAACAACCAGATCACCTCCTCCACCGGCTTTCACGAATTCGTCTTCGACCTCCAGACGGATCGCGACGGGAATTTTTATTTCGCCAAGGCCGGCCCCGTGCGCGGCGGCGGGCGCGGCTTCGGCACGCTGCCGGGCGACGACGGCGGGAGTTTTAATTTCGGCACCATCACCGAGCACGCCGGCGCGATCCTGAAGGTTTCCAAGGACGGAAAAAACCTCGACGTGTATGCCCGCGGCTTCCGCGCGCCCAACGGCATCGGCGTCAGCCCCGACGGGCAGGTGACCAGCAGCGACAACGAGGGCACGTGGGTGCCCGTGTGCCCGCTCGATTGGGTGAAGCCCGGCGGCCAGTCCATCGTGCAGCCGGATTCCGACATCCGCGCGAATCCGAACAAGCGCACGCCGCTCATGTGGTTCTCCAAGGGCTGGGACAATTCCGGCGGCGGCCAGGCGTGGGTGACCGGCGACAAATGGGGGCCGCTCTCGGGCGAGTTGCTCCACACGAGCTACGGCCAGTGCGCGCTCTACCTCATCATGAAACAAAAAGCCGGCGACCTCATGCAGGGCGGGGCGGTGCGGATACCGGTGAAGTTCACCTCCTCCGCGATGCGCCCGCGTTTCAATCCCAAGGACGGCCAGCTTTACGTCATGGGCCTGCGCGGCTGGCAGACTGTCGCCGCGCGCGAGGGCGGCTTCGACCGCGTGCGCTACACCGGCAAGCCGCTCTACACCGTGCGCGATCTCCGCGTGGACAAGGCCGGCCTGCACCTCACCTTCACGCAGCCGCTCGCCGAGGCGGACGCGAAGGACGTGCAGAATTACGGCGTGGAAATGTGGAACTACCTCGAGACCTTCGCCAATGACATGCGCTCGCCCGACGGCCACGTCGTGCGCGCCCCGCGGCCGGAAAATAACTATGGTGCCCACGAAGTCTCCGCGCTCGACCCCGGCAAGCTGGGCCACGACAAGCTCGACGTGAAGTCCGCCAAGCTCTCCGCCGACGGCAAGACCGTGACGCTGGAGATTCCGGGGCTGAAGCCCGTGCAGCAGTTGCTCCTCAAGTTCCTGCTCAAGGCCAAGGACGGCACGCCCATCGAGCAGGAAGTGATGGCGACGATCCACGTGATTCCGTAAAAAGCCCGTTCGCTAATTTCGGTGAAACGGTTTCAATCACCATGTTGCACGGGCGTAAGCACGCATTCCGCGTTTGGCTCCTTAACGACGAGCCTCCACATGAGCCAGATGCCCGCGACTTTTTCAGCCAGCACACCATCCTTGGGGTATTTTTCATCCGTTGACAGTTTTGCCATTCGTTCAAGTTCGGCGACGATCTTGGGCCGGAGGTTCAATGGGAACGGCGTCATTTCATACCAAACTCCGTCAACCTTGTATGTGATGGGCGCGCCGCTCTCGGGTGCAGAGGTAACGCCGATGACCAACTCCGTAGCGCGATCCTCCTGCACTTGCCACAAGACGAGGAGAATGAACTTACGGATCGGATCATCCTCTTGAATGTTTGGACCTAAATCGAGGTTTGCGGCCATAATGAAAAACTCGGAGCAGATGCCGGCACTTTGTGCTGCTGCACCGGCGCGACTGTCGGAGCTTAGCCGCGACGAGACAGGGCGTCGAGCCCACATCGTCGCTCGCTCCATTTCCCCTTTGCCTCCGCTAAAGATTCTGGCAATTTGCGCCTCCAATTTGAGCGCATGAAGACCACCCGTTTCACCCACGCCGCCGGCCTCCGCCTATTCCTCGCCGCGTTTGCTTTCCTCCCGCTCGCCCTCCTCGCGCAGGCGCCTGCGCCCGCGGCGAAGGCGGAGCCGGGCCTCGCGGTGACCTACACCGTCGGCGGCGCGAGCGATCTCGCGGTGTTGCCGAACGTCGCGCTCCACGTCGCCGCCGGGCAGCCGGTCTCGCCGTTTCTGCCCGCCGGGAAATTTTCCGCGACGTGGGAAGGCTTCGTGAACGTGGACCTGCGCGGCGACTACGCCTTCGCCGCCGAGTTGAACGGCGCGGTGAAGGTCGAGGCCGGCGGCGCGGTGGTGCTGGAGTCTGACGGAAAGAAGTCGGAGCCGTCCAAGCCCGTGCGCCTGAACAAGGGGGCCAACGCGTTGAAGGTCAGCTACACCTCGCCGGACACGGGCGAGTCGTGGCTGCGGCTGAAGTGGATTCCGCGCGGTAGCTTCGCGCAGCCGATCCTCGATGGGCAGCTCACGCACGCGGCGGACAACGCGGCGCTCGCCAAGTCGCTCGCCGCGGCGAAGGGGCGCGGGCTGATTTTTGAAAGGCGCTGTGTGAAGTGCCACATCGCCGGCGACGCGGCCATCGGCTCGCCCGAACTGGCGTATGACGCGCCGACGTTCGAGGGCATCGGCACGCGGCGCGGCCAGGCGTGGATGGCGAAATGGATCACCGACCCGAAGGCGGGCCGCGCGACGGCGCGGATGCCGCAGATGCTCCACGGCGCGAGCGCGGCGCAGGACGCGGCGGACATCGCCACCTTTCTCGCCACGTTGAAGACGAGCGAGGTCGCCCCGAACGTGAAGGCGGCAAGTCCGGAGCTGGTTGAGATGGGCAAGGAACTCGCGACCAAGGTGCATTGCGCGCTGTGCCACAGTCTGCCGGGCAGCGAGCCGGACCTCGCGAAGCGTCCCGCGCTCAAGCACGTGAAGAAAAAATTTCCCGAGGGTTACCTCGCCGCCTTCCTCAAGCTGCCGGACGTCCACTACGCGTGGAGCCGGATGCCCAACTTCCATTTCACCGACGACGAGGTGCAGGCCGTCGCCGCGTGGTTGAACAGCGACGCCGACGCGCCCGTGGCCGCGTCGAAGGGCGACGCCGAGCACGGCAAACTGCTCGTGCAGACGACGGGCTGCCTCAACTGCCACACGCTCAAACTGGACAATCAGTTCAAGGCAAAGCCGCTCGCCGAACTCGCCGCGGCGAACTGGACGAAGGCGTGCGTTGCGGAGCAGGCGGAGGACAAGGCGCCATTCTACGCACTCACGGCGGACGAGCGCGCGGCGCTGGCGGCGTTCGCCGCAACGGACCGCGCTTCGCTCGCGCGCCATACCCCGGCGGAATACGCGCAGCGCCAGACGGCCGTGCTGCAATGCGCGAACTGCCACGGGCAGGTGGACGGTTTCCCGCGGCTGGAGATTCTCGGCGGCAAGCTGCGGCCCGAATGGGCGGCCCAGTTCATCGCGGGCAAAGTGAAATACAAACCGCGCAACTGGCTTGAATCACGGATGCCCGGTTTCCCCGCGCGCGCCGAGATGCTCGCGAACGGTCTTGCCGCGTTGCACGGCCAGCCGGCGAACACCCCCGCCGAGCCGCCGGTGGACGACGCGGAGTCGAAGCTCGGCCGCAAGCTCGTGTCGAGCGACGGCGGGTTCTCGTGCATCGCGTGTCACGCGGTCGGGGAGTTCGGCGCGACGCAGGTGTTCGAGAGCGCGGGGATCAACTTCGCCTACACCGGCGAGCGCATCCTGCGTTCCTACTACGACCGCTGGCTGATGAACCCGACCTTGATTGATCCGCAGACGAAGATGCCGGTTTATTTCTCCGACTACCCGCAGAGTCCGCTCACGGAGGTCCACGGCGGCGACGCGAACAAGCAGATCAACGCGGTGTGGGAATACCTGAAGCTCGGGAGCAAGATGCCGACGCCGCAGTGAGGAGGGAGGGGAAAGTGTTCAGTATTCAGTGTTCAGTGCCGAACCGACTGCCGCACACAACTGATTACTGAAAACTGAAAACTGAAAACTGAATACTTTCCCCTCCCTCACTTCCTCACCAACCCCGGCTCGTTCTCGGACAGTTTCAGCAGCGCCGCCACGGCCGCCACGTCGTCCGTCTCGATGCGGGCGCCGAGCACGTCGCGCAAGTCCCGGAAGAGGACACCATTGAGCACGCGCGCGAAGGTCGCGCCGAGGATGCGCAGGCTGCGGCGGGCATGGGGGCGCGCCGGCGTGGCCAACTGATACTTCCGCACCGCCTTGGGCGAGGGGATGACGAGCGTTGCTTTCATTTGATTGCGTTCCGTTTCACCATTCCGCGCCGGTGGTGAGGTTGTTCGACACCGGAACCGCGGGCTTGTTGAATCCGCAAGTCAGCAAATCGTGTTCCTGAAACGTGGCCGTTCAACATTCAATGCGTGACGATGCGGTTAAATCACCCGAAACCCCCGGCGGCATTGCGTTTGCTGGTTCCGTCGCGCGCCGCCGGATTCCGGTGGAAAGGCTTCCGGGCTTGCAGCGGCGCGAAAATAATCTCAGGCTCGCACACGAATTATGGCAAAAGTGAAAAAGGCGCTCATCACGGGCATCACCGGACAGGACGGCTCCTATCTCGCCGAGCTGCTCCTCTCCAAGGGCTACGAGGTCCACGGCATCATCCGCCGCGCGAGCACGTTCAACACCGGCCGGCTCGACGGCATCTATGCCGACCGGCACAACTCCAAGGCCAGCCTGTTCCTCCACTACGGCGATCTCAGCGATTCCAGCGCGCTCGCCCGGCTCATCTCCGAGATCCAGCCGCACGAGGTCTATAATCTTGCCGCGCAGAGCCACGTGCGCGTCAGCTTCGACTCGCCCGAATACACCACCGACATCACCGGCACCGGCGCGATCCGTTTGCTCGAAGCCATCCGCGAGGTCGGCATCAAGCCGCGCTTTTACCAGGCCTCCTCCTCCGAGATGTATGGGCTGGTGCAGGAAGTGCCGCAGAAGGAGACCACGCCCTTCTACCCGCGCTCGCCCTACGGCTGCGCCAAGGTCTATGCCTACTGGATCACGGTGAACTACCGCGAGTCCTACGGCATGCACGCCAGCAACGGCATCCTCTTCAACCACGAATCCCCGCGCCGCGGCGAGACGTTCGTCACGCGCAAGATCACGCGCGCCGTCGCGCAGATCAAAGCCGGCCTCCAGAAGAAGCTCTACCTGGGCAACCTCGACGCCAAGCGCGACTGGGGTTACGCCAAGGAATACGTCGAGGCCATGTGGCTCATGTGCCAGATGGAGAAGCCGGACGATTACGTCATCGCCACCGGCGAGACGCACTCGGTGAAGGAATTCCTCGAGGTCGCCTTCGACCACGTGGGGTTGAACTGGAAGAAATTCGTGGAGATTGATCCGCGCTACTTCCGCCCCGCCGAGGTCGAGCTGCTCATTGGCGACGCGAGCAAGGCGCGCAAGAAACTCGGCTGGAAACCCAAGACCACCTTCGAGGCGCTCACCAGGCTGATGGTGGACGCGGACATGCAGCTTCTGGAAGACCACCGCTCCGGCAAGATCGCCGTGCGCGGGTGAGGGGTTGATCCGCGAATCCACGCGAATTTCCGCGAAAGCAATATGGGGCCGGCTGTGAAGACAGCCGGCCCTTTTTTCATCTGGGAGCCGCCAAGGAGGGGAGAGTGAGGCCGCCGGACGAGAATCCCTCACCCAGCGGAAGAGGTTTACGGTGCCAGATCCGAAAACCCGGAATGACCATCCGGGCATCCGGAAGCCCGTTCCGAAAACTTGGAATGGGCTTCCGGACGTCAGGATGCCCATGCTGAAAACTCGGAATGGCCTTCCAGACGTCAGGATGCCCATGCCGAAAACTCGGAACGGCCTTCCAGACGTCAGGATGCCCATGCCGAAAACTCGGAATGGCCTTCCCGACGTCAGGATGCCCATTGTGAAAACTGGAAATGGCCTTCCCGACGTCAGGATGCCCGTTGTGAAAACTGGAAGTGGCCTTCCCGGCGTCAGGATGCCCGTTGTGAAAACTGGAAGTGGCCTTCCCGACGTCAGGATGCCTGCTATGAATATCTGGAACGGCTAAAAAGAGCCCTTTTTGCCCATTACCGATGTTTGCATTGGCCCAAACAACGCCTGGGAGGCCGATGCAGCTTTACGCAGGCATTAAAGTAACGTGAAGGCAGGCGGGGAGTGTTTCCGCCCATTATGGCGGCAAGCCGGGAAGGGCCGCCCTCCGGGGCGAAGCCGCGAACGCACTCCGGACTCGACGGCGATGCGCGGGACCAGCCGCGGAGCGGCGACAGAGAGTAGCCCACGGCGTCAGCCGTGGGTTTTCGAGGGCAAGGGGGCAAGCCCCGTCAGGGGCGGCAGAGGAAACGGATGGGCGGCGGGACGATTCTGTCGCCCCTCCGGGGCTTGGGGGGGGGGCGAACCCACGGCTGACGCCGTGGGCTACTTTCTGCCGCGCCTCCGGCGCTGCGCGGGCGGAGCGCGGGCGGTCCCCGTCCGCAGCGGCTCCGCAGGGCGAGACAGGTTCGGTAAATCTCAACGCGCCCTGACCTCTCTGGCCGCTGCGGGCCGGGACGGCCCGCGCTCCGGGGCGAAACCGCGAACGCACTCCGAACTCGACGGCGACGGGGTGCTCCAATAGAAAACAGCCATGAAAACCAAACTGTCGGTGATCGTGTTGTTCGCTGTCGCCTTGTTGCTGGGCGAATGCGAAACGAAAACGAGCGCAGCGGAACAGCAAGCCGGCAAAGCGCGATCAGACGCGGAGATACGAACTCAATTGATTGGCACATGGCTGATATCCGCGACGAACGCAAGTGGACGCTGGGTGCGAAGCGAGATGGAAATTCGGACGAATGCCACGATAGTTTGGCGTGGAACATGGGGTTCTGAGCAGCAGGTTACGCAAACAATGGCGCAGGAAGGTGTCTGGAGAGTGCAGGGAGGCGATCTTTATTCGAAGCCGACAAAGAATGTGATTGGCAAAGGCCCACCGCTCAACGAGGAGGGTTCAAATCGTGTGGTCTCCATCAGCAAGTCGGCGCTTAAACTTCTAAGTGCAAGTGGGAAGACGAATTCTTATGCCCGTAAGCCATGAACGAGGTTTGGCGCGTGTTCAGGTTTGCATCCCTTGCGCGGCTCGTTGAACACTCCGCCCATGCTTAAGGCGCTCATCACCGGCATCACCGGTCAGGACGGCTCGTATCTCACCGAGCTGTTGCTCGACAAGGGTTACGAGGTCCACGGCATGGTCCGCCGCACCAGCAGCCTCGACCGTTCCCGCCTCGTCCACCTTTACTCCGACCCCGCGATCTACGGCAAACGCCTCTTCCTCCATTACGCCGACCTCGACGACCCGACGACGATGCGCCGGGTGTTGCACAAGATCGCGCCGGATGAGCTGTATCACCTCGCCGGCCAGAGTCACGTGGGCCTGAGCTTCGAGATCCCCGAGAGCACGTGCGACCTGACGGCGATGGGGACGTTGCGGCTGCTGGAGATGATGCGCGACATGCCCAGGCCGCCGCGGATGTTCCACGCCGGCACGAGCGAGATGTTCGGCAAGCCCGCCCAGATGCCGCAGGACGAGACGACGCCGATGGACCCGGTCAGCCCCTACGGCATCGCCAAGGCCTTCGCCACGCAATCGGTGCGGGTGTATCGGCAGACCTACGGGATGTTCGCCGTCAACGGCATCATGTATAACCACGAGTCGCCGCGGCGCGGTGAGAACTTCCTCACGCGCAAGGTCTGCATGGCCGCCGCCGCGATCAAGCTCGGCAAGCAGAAGGAGCTGCTCATCGGCGACACGTCGGCGAAGCGCGACTGGGGCTGGGCGCCGGATTACGTGCAGGCGATGTGGCGCTCGCTGAATCATGCGACGGCGGAGGATTTCGTGTTCGCCACGGGCGAACTGCATTCGGTGCAGGAGGTGGTGGAGCTGTCCTTCGCAACGGTCGGCCTCGAGTGGGAGAAATACGTGCGTCGCGACGAGCGCTTCATGCGCCCCGCCGAGCCGCAACGGCTGGTGGGGAATCCCGCGAAGGCCGCGCGCGTGCTCGGGTGGAAGCCGGAGGTGCGCTTCACCGAGATGGTGCGGCGGATGACGGAGGCGGAGCTGAAGGGGTGAGGGGCGACAAGAGGTAAGAGGGAAGGGGCTGCTGGCGACGGTGCGCTTTCCGCTTACCTCTTACCCCTTGCCGCTTGCCCCTTACCGCCTCACGCGCCGTAGCGCTTCTTGAAATCCTCGTAGGCGAGCTTGATTCCCTCTTTGAGTAACACCTGTGGGCGCCAACCGAGGGCGAAGAGGCGGGAGCTGTCCATCAGCTTGCGCGGGGTGCCGTCGGGTTTCGAGGAATCCCACACGATCTCGCCCTTGAAGCCGATGATGCGGCGGACGGTCTCGGCGAGCTCCTTGATGGTGAGGTCGCTGCCAAAGCCGACGTTGATGAACTGCTCGTCACTGTAATTTTCCATCAGGAAGACGCACGCGCGCGCGAGGTCGTCGGCGTAAAGAAATTCGCGCATCGGCGCGCCCGTGCCCCAGCAGGTGACGGTGGCGTCGCCGCGCGACTTGGCCTCGTGGAATTTGCGGATGAGCGCGGGGAGAACGTGCGAACCCTGGAGGTCGTAGTTGTCGTTCGGCCCATACATGTTGGTCGGCATCGCGCTGATGAAGTCGCAGCCGTATTGGCGGCGGTAGGCCTGGCACATCTTGATGCCGGCAATCTTGGCGATGGCATACCACTCGTTGGTCGGCTCGAGCGGGCCGGAGAGGAGGGCGTCCTCGCGGAGCGGCTGCGGCGCAAGCTTGGGGTAGATGCACGAGCTGCCGAGGAAGAGGAGTTTCTTCACGCCCGCGACGTGCGCGCCGTGGATGAGGTTGTTTTGCACCGCGAGATTCTCATAGAGGAACACGGCGGGCTGGGTGTTGTTCGCTTGGATGCCCCCGACCTTCGCGGCAGCGACGAAGACGTAGTCGGGTTTCTCCGCGGCGTAAAATTTGGCGACCGCGGCGGCATCGAGCAGGTCAAGCTCGGCGCGAGTCCGGCCGATGAGTTGGGTGTGGCCCTGCGCCTGGAGTTCGCGCCAGATGGCGCTGCCGACCAATCCACGATGACCGGCGACATAAATGCGTGCGTTTTTCGCGATACCCATGCGGTGACTGTAATGAGGCGGATGTGCGCGCGGCAAGCCTCGGCACACGCCGGGTTGCGCGTGTCTTGTTTCGGTTCAGGACACCGCCAACGTTGGACATCCCGTTGGACACAAGGTCGCAAAATTGCGCGGCCAGAAACAGGGGGCGAAATTTTCCCGAGGGAAGTCCATCGAGTGTGAGTGGCATTCTTGCGAAGCCCAAGCCTGATCCGGCTGGCATGAGCGGTGCTAAGTAAGTTGAACAAATCGCGGTTGACGGAAGGCAATGAGTGAACGCAATCGCCATCAACAACTAAAACAGCCTTCCGTCGGGTTCACGCCGCTCAACAGAAAGACAAACACAAATGAAGACCAACCATAGCAACAAAGCCGGCTTCACGCTGGTGGAAATCATGATCGTCGTGGCCATCATCGGCCTCCTCGCCGCGATCGCGATCCCCAACTTCGTGAAGGCGCGTTCGACCGCCCAGGCCAACGCGTGCATCAACAACCTCCGCCAGATTGACGGCGCCAAGGAACAGTGGGCGCTGGAGACCAAGGCGGCCGCCACGGCCACCCCGAGCACGACCAACGTCGCGGCTTACATCAAGGGCGGCATGCCGACGTGCCCCGTGGGCAGCGTTGACTACACGATCGGCGACCTCGCGACCAAGCCGGCCTGCGGCAACGTCGGCTCGCTGACCAACCACGTGTTGCCGTAAGCGACGGCACCCGCCACCAGAACTTTTCTCCGCATCGGAGAAGCTCAACGGGCTTGGGGATCTTTTCCCCAAGCCCTTTTTGCGGTGAGACGGATCGCGGGGATAATCGATTTGGCGGCCACCACTTTCCGCCCAGCCAGGCGCCTTGGGGCTAATTGGCACAGGCGGTGCTAAGGATGGGTTCAAAGTGCGGTTGGCAGAAGGCAATCTGTGAACGCAATCGTAATCAAACTAACCAGCCTTCTGCCGCGTTCACGCCGCAACAACTGAAAGACAAACACAAATGAAGACCAACCATAGCAGCAAAGCCGGCTTCACGCTGGTGGAAATCATGATCGTCGTGGCCATCATCGGCCTCCTCGCCGCGATCGCGATCCCCAACTTCGTGAAGGCGCGTTCGACCGCCCAGGCCAACGCGTGTGTGAACAACCTCCGCCAGATCGACGGCGCCAAGGAACAGTGGGCG
>JACQFS010000156.1 GCA_016199935.1 Verrucomicrobiota bacterium | reverse complement strand
GCTGAAGCCCGCGCTCCGTTGCGCCCTGCCGCCACGTATCACCAGAGCTTCGTCCATCAGCTCCTCAATCTCGCCGCCGCCGCTCGCGGCAAGGAAACGCTGCGCGTGCCGGGCGAGGAAGGACTGCAAAGCCTCCGCCTCATCGAGCAATGCTACCGCTCGCGCAAGCTCATGCCGATGCCGTGGCTGAGTGAGGCCGAGTTGAAGTCAGCACGCGAACTCGCTGCCGCTTGAAATGTTTTTTGGCGTGATTCCGAAAATTGCCATCCTCGGCGCGAACGGTTTCGTGGCCAGCCGCCTGATCGAGGTGTTTCACCTCGGCGGCGTGGCCAAGCTGCGGCCCATCGTCCGCAATTTCAGCAGCCTCGCCCGCCTCGCCCGCTTCGAGCTGGACTGGCGCCTCGCCGATGCGCGCGATGCCGCCGCGCTCAAGACCGCCTTCGAGGGTTGCGACGCCGTGGTGAACCTCATCGTCGCCGATCCCGAGGTCATCGTGCAGAACGCCACCGCCTCCTACGAGGCCGCGCAGGCCGCGGGCGTGAAGCGCCTGGTGTTCCTAAGCACCGCGTCCGTCCACGGCCAGGCGCCCGCGCCTGGCACCGACGAGACGAGCGCGCTGCACACCGAACACGTCTTTGCCTATAACAACGCGAAGGTCCGTGCCGAGCGCGCGCTCGCCGGCTTGCGCGCGCGCGGCTCGGTCGAGCTGGTGATGCTGCGGCCCGGCGTCGTCTTCGGCCCGCGCTCGCGCTGGGTGAGCGACGCGGCGGACCAGTTGCGCGCGGGCACGGCGTGGTTCATCAACGACGGCCAGGGCGTCTGCAACTCGATCTACGTGGACAATTTGATCGAGGCAATCCGCCTCGCGCTCACGAGCGACAAGGCGGACGAGGAGGCGTTCCTTGTGGGCGACCGCGAGCGCGTCACGTGGCTCGACTTCTACCGCCCCATCGCCGACGCGCTCGGCGTGGACCTCGCCGCGGTGCCGCGCATCGCGACGCCGCACTTCGATCATTCGTGGAAGAAAAAGCTCGGCGGCGTCCGCGCTTCGAAGTCTGTGCAAGCCGTGATGCCGATGTTTCCGACCAAGCTCAAGGACGCCGTGAAAGGCGCGATCAAGGCCGCGACCGCGCCGCCTTGGCCGTCGCAATGGGAACTGCCCGGCCAACCCGGCCCGGTGGTAACGGAGGAAATGTGCGCGCTGCAATCCTGCACGGTGCATCTGCCGTGGAAGAAGGCGGCGGAACGGCTCGGCTACGAGCCGCGCGTGAGTTTTGAGGAAGGGATGAAGCGGAGCATCGGGTGGCTGAAGTTCGCGGGGTATCCGGTGACAGCTTGAGCGAAGACTGGAAACGCAGTGAGTTCCTCAACGAACATTTTCACGACACTGAATGCCAAGCTCGTCTGGCACTGGAACGAATTTCTCTCCGCTCGCCCCGGCCTCGTCAGCGCGCTGGGGAAACGGTTCACCGTCGTGGACGCCTTCGGCACACCGGGCGACACGCTTCAGACGGCGACGGTCTGTCGTAATTTGCGCCAGCGCTTTCCCCGGCTCCGCATCAACTGCGTGACGCCGAATCCGACGCTGTTGGAGAACGACCCGAATCTCACCGAGGTCAACGGCCCGCAGTCCGGCGGCGCGGTGGTGAAGTTCTGGTATCTCGACGTCATCGAGCGCAAGGACGGCACCACGCACTTGCTCGCGCCGACGATGCACAAGCTCGGCCTGCGCGACTACGACGGGCGTGCGCGGTTTTTCCTGACGGACGAGGAGAAACGCCGCGCTGCGGAGCGAGTGAAGGAAATCGGCAGGCCGCTCCTCACGCTCAATGTGCAGAGCCGCGAGCAGGTGAAGACGTGGTTTCCGGAAAACTGGCAGCGCCTCGCCGACCTGCTCAACGAAACCTACGGCGGCGAACTCGCGCTCGTGCAACTCGGCGCGAATGACGAACCGGAATTGCGTGGCGTCACGCGGCTCGCGGGCAAGTTGCAGATCCGCGAGTCGGTCGCGCTGCTCGCGCACGCGCGGGCGCACGTGGGCTGCGTGAGTTTCCTGATGCACGCGGCGAACGGCGTGGACGTGCCGTCGGTCATCATCTACGGCGGACGCGAGACGCCCGCAAACTCCGGCTACGCGGAGAATGAAAACATTTACGTGAAGCTCCCGTGCAGCCCGTGCTGGTTGCACGACTCCCGCGGCGACGTCTGCCCGCACGACATGAAGTGCATGAGGGAAATTTCGCCGGAGCAGGTGTTCGAGCGCGTGAAGGCAGTGCTGGCGAAGCGGGGAGTGAAGCCGGTGAAGACAACGGTGGCGGCGTGAACGGAGCGCAGAGCTCCAGCTCTGCGCGCGAAGCTGGAGCTTCGCGCTCCAACCATGAAACAAGTCTCCGCCTACGTCCCCTGCTTCAACAACGAAGCCACGGTCGCACGCGCAGTTGAATCGTTGCAGCGCCAGAGCGTGCCGGTCGCGGAACTGTTCGTCGTGGACGATGGCTCGACCGACAGCTCACGCGCCGCGGTGGAAAAACTCGGCGTGCGCGTGGTGACGATGAAGCGCAACGCCGGCCGCGGCCCGGTGCGCGCGCGGGCGATGGACGAGGCGCAGCACGAGTTCGTGGTCTGCTGCGATGCGACCAACACGCTGCCCACAGATTTCGTCGGACGCGCGCTGAAGTGGTTCGACGATCCGAAGGTCGCGGGAGCATTTGGCCGCATCTGGCAGGAGCGCGCAACGTGTGTCTCGGATCGCTGGCGAGGCCGTCACCTGTTCAAGGTGAACGAGCCGATGGCCGTGAAGCACGGGGCGCTGTTGAGCACCTGGGGCTGCGTGATGCGCAAGTCGGCGGTGATGGCGGCGGGCAATTTCGACCAGTCGCTCCGCCACACCGAGGACGCGGAACTCGGCAGCCGTCTGGTCGCGAAAAATTTCGACGTGGTGTTCGATCCGGAACTCCACGTCATCTCAGTTGTGACCAACTCGCTCGGCCAGGTGCTCGAACGCCACTGGCGCTGGTATGCCGGCGTGGACGAGGAAGTGAGCCTCAAGCGCTACGCGAAGCAGGTGTGGTATTCGATGAAAGTCATGGCGATGCAGGACCTGCGCGACGGCGACGCGCTCTCGGTGCCCGTGAGTTTGTTTTCGCCGCACTACCAGTTTTGGAAATCGTGGGCGCGTCAACGCACGGCCCGCGCGCAGAAATGAAATGAGCAGCGGCCTCCAGTTCTCCGTCATCATCCCGACGTGCCATCGCAACGACGCGCTGGCCGCGTGCCTCGAACGGCTCGCCCCCGGCCGCCAGACGCTCGCGGCGGATCGTTACGAAGTCATCGTGACCGACGACGGCTCGAGCACGACGGCCGAGACGATGGTGCGCGAAAAATTTCCGTGGGCGAAGTGGACCGTCGGCCCGCGCCGCGGCCCCGCCGCGAACCGCAACCACGGCGTCCGACTCGCGCACGCGGCGTGGCTCGCGTTCACCGACGACGACTGCCTGCCCGACGCGCACTGGCTGGACACCTACGTGCGCGCCGTGGCCGCGAATCCGCAGACGCGCGTGTTCGATGGCTTCGTCTACGCCGAGCGGCCGAAGCGTTCGCTGGGCGAGACTTCGCCGACGAAAAATGCAGGCGGCCAGCTTTGGGCGTGCAACTTCGCGATCCAGCGCGCGCTCTACGAGCGGCTCGGCGGCTTCGACGAGCGGTTCCCCTACGCCGCGATGGAGGACTGCGATCTCGCGTTGCGCCTGAAGCAGGCCGGCGAGCCGACGCTCTTCGTGCGCGAGGCGTCGCTCTGCCATCCGTGGCGGCCGAAGGTCGGCTGGGCCGGGCACAAGCGGCACCAAGTTTCGCACTGGATTTATCTCGAGCTGCACCCGGCGGAGCGCGCGAGCATCCGGCCCGGCTTTTTTCTCGAAGCATCGGCACGGACGATGGTGAAGGAAACTTTGCCCGGAATTTTCAAATACGCCGGACGCGGCTTCGGCAAGGCGATGCTGGAACACGCCTTCTGGCTCCAGACGGCTTGGTTATTGCTCTTGCGAAAGGCGAAGTCGCCGGACGCAATGTTGCAATCCGGCCCGGAAAAAATTTCGGCGAAGCCGTCACTCGGCTCCGCCGCGCACAAAACCATATCATGAAAGCAGTCATCCTCGCGGGCGGTTTCGGCACCCGCATCAGTGAAGAGAGCGCCACGAAACCCAAGCCGATGGTCGAGGTCGGCGGGCGTCCGATTTTGTGGCACATCCTGAAAATTTATTCCCATTTCGGGATCAACGACTTCATCATCTGCCTCGGCTACAAGGGCTACGTGGTGAAGGAGTTTTTTGCCAACTACGCTCTCGGCGCCTCCGACGTCCGCTTCGACATGAAGCACAACAAGGTCGAGTTCCTCAGCAAGACCGCCGAGCCGTGGACCGTCACGCTCGTGGACACCGGCGACAAAAGCCTCACCGGCGGCCGGCTCAAGCGCGTCGGCGATTACCTCGACAACGAGACGTTCTGCATGACCTACGGCGACGGCGTGAGCGACCTCGACATTCCGGCGACGATTGCGTTTCACAAAAAGCACAACGCGCTCGCCACGCTCACGGCGGTGCAGCCGCCGGGCCGCTACGGCGCGTTCATGCTGCACGAGGGCGAGGACCGCATCGCGCACTTCCACGAGAAACCCGTCGGCGACGGCGCGTGGGTCAACGGCGGCTTCTTCGTCCTCGAACCCAAGGTGCTCGACTACATCGCCGGCGACCTGGTGACGTGGGAGAAGGAGCCGATGCAGAATCTCGCCGCCGAAGGCAAGCTCTGCGCCTACAAGCACACCGGCTACTGGCAGAACATGGACACGCTCCGCGACAAGATGGTGCTCGAGGAACAGTGGGCCTCGGGCAGCGCGCCGTGGAAACTTTGGGACCGGGCGAAGAAATGACGGCGGGCGGATTCGGCGGACTTGCGGTTTGATTTCGTGGCGACCTTTGACTACGCGGTGATCGGGGGCGGCATCGTCGGGCTTTCGACGGCGATGCATCTCGGAAAAAAGTTTCCCGGCGCGCGGCTGCTCGTGCTCGAAAAGGAATCCGCGCCTGCGCAGCACCAGACCGGGCGCAACTCCGGCGTCATCCACTCCGGCATCTACTATCGGCCCGGCACCAACCGCGCGAAGTTTGCGCGCGCCGGCGCGCTCTCGATGGCCGCGTTCTGCCGCGAGCACCGCCTGCCGCACCACATCTGCGGCAAGGTGATCGTCGCGACGGCCGAACGCGAGCTGCCCCTGCTCGAAAACCTCTTCCAGCGCGGCCAGCAGAACGGCGTCCCGGTAAAAAAGATTTCCGCCGGCGAAGTCCGCGCGCACGAGCCGCACGTGCGCTGCCTCGCCGGCCTCTGGCTGGAGACCACCGGCATCGCCGGCTACCGCCGCGTCGCCGAAAAATATCTCGAACTGTTCGAGGCCGGCGGCGGCGTGGCGAAGTTCCGCAACGAAGTCCGGCGCGTCACCGAACGCGGTGGCGTGAACGTCATCGAGACCGGCGCGGGCGACTACGAGGCGAAGTTTCTCATCAGTTGCGCCGGCCTGCACAGCGACCGCGTGGCGAAAAAATCCGGCGTCCAACCCGGCGTGCAGATCGTGCCGTTCCGCGGCGAGTATTACGAACTCGTCCCCGCGAAACGGCATCTCGTGAAGGGCCTCATTTATCCCGTGCCGAACCCGGCGTTCCCGTTTCTCGGCGTGCATTTCACACGCATGGTGGACGGCAGCATCCACGCCGGGCCGAACGCCGTGCTCGCCTTCGCGCGCGAGGGTTACGAGAAGACCGACTTCAACGCGCGCGACTTCGCCGAGACGATGGCGTTCGGCGGTTTTTGGAAAATGGCGCGGCGCAATCTGGCCGAGGGCCTCAAGGAAATGTGGCGCTCGTTCTCGAAGGCCGCGTTCGTCCACTCGATGCAGCAGATCATTCCGGAAATCACCGCGGAAGATGTGGTGTCCTCGCCCGCCGGCGTGCGCGCGCAGGCGATGCTGCCCGATGGCGCGCTCTCCGACGATTTCCTCATCGTGCCGGGCCGGCGCGCGTTGCACGTCTGCAACGCGCCGTCGCCCGCCGCCACCGCGTCGCTCGAAATCGGCCGGCACATCGCCGGGGAAGTCGCGCGCGCCGTCTGATTATCCCGCTTATGACTCCCGAGTTTTGGAAAAACAAATCGGTCTTCCTCACCGGTCACACCGGCTTCAAGGGCGCGTGGCTCAGTCTCTGGCTGCAATCACTCGGCGCGAAGGTCACCGGCTACGCGCTCCAGCCGCCCACGAACCCGAGCCTCTTCGAGATGGCCGGCGTCGCGCGCGGCATGGAGTCCGTCATCGCCGATGTGCGTGATCTCGATTCGCTCCAAATCGCGATGCGCGCCGCACAACCGGAGATCGTCATCCACATGGCCGCGCAGGCGCTCGTGCGCGAATCCTACACGGACCCCGTCGGCACTTACGCGACGAACGTGATGGGGAGCGTGAATGTTTTGGAAAGCGTTCGCCACACGCCGGGCATCAAGTCAGTCGTCGTCGTCTCCTCCGACAAGTGCTACGAGAACCGCGAGTGGCTCTGGCCCTACAACGAGGAGCACGCGATGGGCGGCCACGATCCCTACAGCAACAGCAAGGGTTGCACGGAACTCGTCGTCAGCGCGTATCGCAGCTCGTTTTTCCATCCGGATAATTTCGCGAAACACGGCGTCGCGCTCGGCTCCGCGCGCGCGGGCAACGTCATCGGCGGCGGCGATTGGGCGAAGGACCGCCTCGTGCCCGACGTGCTCAAGGCGCTCATCGAGAAACGCGCGCCCGTCCTGCGCAATCCCCGCGCCACGCGTCCGTGGCAGCACGTGCTCGAACCGCTCAACGGCTACCTCACCCTCGCCGAGGCGCTGCATCGCGACAGCGCGAAGCACGCGAGCGGTTGGAACTTCGGCCCGTTCGAGTTCAGCGACCAGACCGTCGGCTGGGTGACGGATCATCTTTGCAAACTCTGGGGTGCCGGCGCGCGCTGGGAACAGGACCCGCGGCCCGCGCCGCACGAGGCGCATTTCCTCCGCGTGGATTCCTCGAAGGCCCGCGCGAAACTCGGCTGGGTGCCGAAGCTCGATCCGCTCACCGCGCTCGAATGGACCGTGAGCTGGACCAAAGCCTGGACCGCCGGCGACGACATGCGCCGTTTCACCGCGCAGCAAATCCAGTCCTTCGCCACGCGCACGCCCTTTGATCCCATCGCTCTCCGTCCGAATTGATTTAACTCCACCACTGAAACCGAACATGAGCCCCACGAAAACCACCGAACCGCGTTCCGCGAAAACCCAGGCCCAGTGCCGCTTCTGCGCCGCGCCGCTTTCCGTCGTCCTGTGCGACCTCGGGATGTCGCCGATGGCCAACGGCTACGTGCCGATGGACAAGCCCAACTCCGCCGAGAAAATCTACCCGCTCAAGGTCTGGGTCTGCGACCAGTGCCTCCTCGCGCAGCTCGAGGAGTTCGAGACGCCCGACGCCATCTTCAGCTACTACTCCTATTTCAGCAGCGTCTCCACGAGCTGGGTCGAGCACGCGCGCCGTTACTGCGAAATGATGACCGCGCGCTTCGGCTTCAACGCGGCGAGCCAGGTCATCGAGATCGCCAGCAACGACGGCTACCTCCTCCAGCACTTCAAGGCGAAGGGCATCCCCGTCCTCGGCGTCGAGCCGGCGGCCAACTGCGCCGAGGTCGCGTGGAAGGAGCGCGGCATTCCCGCCGTCGTGAAATTCTTCGGCGTGCAGACCGCGAAGGAACTCGTCGCCGACGGCAAGGCCCCCGACCTCCTCCTCGGCAACAACGTCATGGCCCACGTGCCCGACATCAACGACTTCGCCGGCGGCCTCAAGGTCGCGCTCAAGCCCGCGGGCGTCATCACCTTCGAGTTTCCGCACCTGCTCCGGCTCATTGACGAGAACCAGTTCGACACCATCTACCACGAGCACTTCAGCTACCTCTCCTTCCTCGCGGTGGAGAAACTTTTCGCGCACCACGGCCTCACGCTCTTCGACGTGGAGGAACTCCCGACCCACGGCGGCTCGCTGCGCATCTTCGCGCGCCACACGGAGAACAGCGCGCCGCTCACCGCCATCACCCCGCGCGTCGCGGCGATGCGGAAAAAGGAGGAGGACTTCGGCCTGACCAAGATGTCCACCTACGCCGCGTTCGGCGAAAAGGTGAAGGCCACCAAGCGCAAGCTCCTCAAGTTCCTCATCGAGGCGAAGGACGCCGGCAAGAAAGTCGTGTGCTACGGCGCGGCGGCCAAGGGCGTGACGCTGGTGAACTACTGCGGCGTGCGCGACGACCTCGTGGACTACGTGGTGGACAAGAGCACCCACAAGCAGAACCACTTCATGCCCGGCGTGCGCATCCCGATCTATGCGCCGGAGAAAATCTTCGAGACCCGGCCCGACTACGTGCTCATCCTGCCGTGGAACCTGAAGAAGGAAATCAGCGAGCAGATGGCGAAGGTGCGCGAGTGGGGCGGCAAGTTCGTGGTGCCGATTCCCGAGGTGAAGGTGCTGGAGTAAACCTTGCAGCGGCATTGTGTGAGCGAAAAGCTGGATTCGGACTTCGAGTTGGTTAATGCGACGTTTTGTTCGCTAGCAAACCGAGAGAAGAACGATGGGGCCGAGAGTATCAGAGACATCGAAAGGATCGTCCTGCTTGTGTGGCATGCAGCAGGAATCGTCGGCAATGGTGGTTTCCGTTACTTCTTTGAGTGTGGTTTGCCTTTGCGCGAAACGGCCGAGGCATACTCACGTATTGGCGTTGAGTCGGCCGCATCGGTCTTACGCAACCTGCGGGAAATGCTCCCCGGCCGGCAGGTTTCGGACGACTACGACGAGCGCATGAAGGTCGTTGAGCGGATTTACACCGAGCACGAGGACGTCTTGTCCAAGATGGAGAAAGAATTTTGGAACACAGACGATTTGATGACGCGCCAACTAGCGGGTTGGATAAAAGTGCATCGAGACGTGTTTGATGCTGCCGGTAGCAAATAATTGTTGGGCCGTTTGGAAATGACTTTCACCGCCACCAAACTCCCCGGCGCCTTCCTCCTCGATGTGCAACTGCTCACCGATGACCGCGGCGCGTTCGCGCGGACGTTCTGCGCCGAGGAGTTCCGCCAGCACGGCCTCGACCCGCGCGCCGTGCAGTCGGCCATCTCGTTCAACCAGCGGCGCGGCACGTTGCGCGGGATGCACTGGCAGGTGGCGCCGCACGCGCAGTCCAAGCTCGTCCGCGTGACGCACGGCGCGATCCACGACGTGATCGTGGACCTCCGCCCCGGCTCGCCGACGTTCCGCCAGCACCTCGGCGTGGAACTGTCCGCCGCGAACCGCCGGATGCTCTTCGTGCCCGAGGGTTTCGCCCACGGCTTCCAGACGCTCGCGGACGGCACGGAACTTTTCTACCAGTTCGGCTCGCCCTTCGTGCCCGGCCAGGACGCCGGCGCGCGTTGGAACGACCCCGCCTTCGGCATCACCTGGCCCCTGCCCGACCCGATCATGAACGAGCGGGATAAAAATTGGCCGGATTTCGCTGGATGAATCGCGCCATCGCCACGCCCGCCCTCACCCCGGCCCTCTCCCGGGGGGAGAGGGAGAAACGCATTCAGCTTCACGTCATGCCGGGCGCGTCCGGTTCGTCGAGCGCTGCGGACAATTCCCCCTCTCCCTCCGGGAGAGGGCCGGGGTGAGGGCACGATTGCCTGACGCTCACCTTTTCCAAATCACCTCCGCCCCTTTGAAAACCACCTCCAAACCCACCGCCGAAAAACTCGCGTGGATGTATGAGCGCATGTCGCTCATCCGCCAGTTCGAGGAGCGGCTCAAGTGGCTCGTCGAGACCGGCGTGCCCGTCGGCGCGGTGCATTATTACATCGGCCAGGAAGCCGTCGCCGCCGGCGTCTGCGCCGCGCTCAACGCGGACGACTGGATCGCCTCGAATCACCGCGGCCACGGCCATTGCATCGCCAAGGGCGTGGAGGTCGCGCCGATGATGGCCGAACTTTTCGGCAAGGTCACCGGCACCAACCGCGGCAAGGGCGGCTCGATGCACATCACGGACATCACCAAGGGCATCCTCGGCGTGAACCCGATCGTCGGCGCGAGCGTCGGCCACGCGCTCGGCGCGGCGCTCTCCGCGAAGGTGCGCCAGACCACGCAGGTGGCTGCTGCGTTTTTCGGCGAAGGCGGTGCGGGCATCGGCATCACGCACGAGTGCATGAACATGGCGTCCATCTGGAAGCTACCGGTGATTTTTGTCTGCGAGAACAACGGCTACGCGCAGGCCACGCCGGTCGAATACGCCTCCTCGACGGCGAAAATTTCCGACCGCGCCGCCGGCTATAACATGCCCGGCGTGAACGTGGACGGCCAGGACCCCGTCGCCGTGTGGGAAGCCGCCGAGGCCGCCGTGAAACGCGCGCGCGCCGGCGAAGGCCCGTCGTTCATCGAGGCGAAGACCTACCGCTACTTCGGCCATCATCAGGGCGACGACACATTGCGCTACCGCTTGAAGGAGGAGGAGCAGGCCGCGCGCGACCGCGATTGCCTGAAGCAATTCCGCGCGAAGATGGAAAAGAGCGGCCCGCTCAAACTCGCGGACCTCGACGCCATTGATGCGCAAAACAAGAAGCTGCTGGACGACGCGGTGGAGTTCGCGAAGTCGAGTCCCCTGCCCGGCCCGGAGGAACTTTACACGGACGTGTATGTGCAGGCGAAAGGGGGCGCGCAGTGAGCACTCCGATTCGCGAATTGAGTTTCGGCCAGGCCATCAACGAGGCGCTGCGTTTGGAAATGCGCCGCGACCCGACGGTCATCGTCATGGGCGAGGACATCGCCGGGGCCGCGGGCCGCGAGCATCTCGGTCTGTCCGATGCGTGGGGCGGCCCGATGCGCGCGACGCGCGGGCTCATCAAGGAGTTCGGCGCGGCGCGCGTGATTGACACGCCGATTGCCGAGATGGGTTTCACCGGCATGGCCGTGGGCGCGGCGATGACCGGCCTGCGTCCCGTGGTGGAGATCATGTTCGTGGACCTCATCGGCGTCTGCTACGACCAGATCATCAACCAGGCCGCGAAGATGCACTACATGATGGGCGGCAAGGTCGAGCTGCCGATGGTCATCCGCACCGCCTACGGCACGCGCGGCGACAAACGCAGCTACGGCGGCGGCGCCGCGGCGCAGCATTCGCAGACGCTCTACTCCGTGCTCGCGCACATCCCCGGCCTCAAGGTCGTGGTGCCCAGCACCGCCTACAACGCCAAGGGCCTGACCATCGCCGCCATCCGCGACAACGGCCCGGTGGTCGTGATGGAGCACAAATTTCTCGGCACCTCGGCCAAGGGTCACGTGCCCGAGGAGGCTTACACGGTGCCGATCGGCAAATGCGAAATCGTGCGGAAGGGAAAAGACGTGACGCTCGTCGGCATCGGCCGCATGACGCACGTCTGCCTCGAAGCCGCGACCACACTCGCCGCCGGGGGCATCGAGGCGGAAGTCGTGGACGTGCTCACCATCAACCCGCTCGACGAGGAGACGATCATCGAGTCGGTGAAGCGGACGCATCGCTGCGTGGTGGTGGACGAGGACACGCCGGTGTGCTCGATGGCCCGCGACATCGCCGCGCGCGTGGGCGAGGCGGCGTTTGATTTCCTCGACGCGCCGGTGAAGGCAATTTCGTCTGCCGACACGCCCGTGCCCTTCGCCGCGGTGCTCGAGGCGAACTACACGCCAAACGCGGACAAGGTTGTCGCGGCGGTGAAGGAGCAAATCGGTTAAGCCATGGCCGCGCCCATCACCATGCCCAGCTTCGGGATGTATACCGCCGACGGGACGCTCGTCTCGTGGCTGCATCCCGCCGGCACCGCCGTGAAGGAAGGCCAGCCCGTGCTCGAAATCGAAACGGAAAAGGCCACGCACGAAGTCCCCGCGCCCGCGAGCGGCAAGCTGCATCACGTTCTTTCCGCCGGCGCGGAGCTGAAGGAGCAGATGATTATTGGCTACGTGCTCGGCGAGGGAGAGAAGGCGCCGGTCACCGTCGAAACCAGAACTCCGGCGAAGAGCGGCTCCGCTTCGGACACTGGTAGCAGCCGACGTAAGGAGGCTCAAATTTCTTCCGGAAAAAGTCAGAGCCTCCTTACGTCGGCTGCTACCGGCGACGGAGGCTGGATCAAAGCCAGCCCCCTCGCGCGGCGGCTCGCGAGCGAACGCGGAATTCAGCTCACGAGTTTGCGCGGCTCCGGTCCGGGCGGGCGCATCGTCGAAGCGGATGTTTTGGCTGCGGCAGGTCGCGCGCCGGTCGCGGTGCCGGCGGGCAATCCCGTGATTCCGATTTCTTGGCGCGTGCGTGAGCGGATTCCGTTCACCGGCATCCGCCGCATCATCGCGGGGCGGCTCAAGCAAAGTCAGAGCGCCGCCGTGTCGCTCACGCTCCAGCGCGAGGTCTGGGCGAAGCAGCTCACCGAGGCGCGCGCGGAGCTGAACCACAAAACGGGCGCGTCGGTTCCGTTCGACGCGTTCTTCGTGAAGTTCCTCGCGCTCGCGCTGCGTGAGCGACCCGAGTTGAACGCGGTCATTAGCGGCGATGAACTCGTGCTGCTCGACGAGGTGAACATCGGCTTCGCTTGCTCCGTGCCGGGCGGACTCAGCGTGCCGGTGATCCACGGCGCGGACAAATTGAGCATCGCGGAAATCGGCAAGCGCATCCGAGAACTCGCCGAACGCGCCCGCGCGGGCCAGAGCAAAGCCGCCGACCTCGAGGGCGGCACCGCGACGATCACGAACCTCGGCGGCTTCGGCGTGGATGGGTTCACGCCGGTGCTCAACCCGCCGCAGTCGTCCATCCTCGGCATCGGGCGCATCCTGCCGCGGCCCGTTTCAGACAGCGGCATCATCCGCGTGCTGCCGACGGTGTGGCTGAGCCTGACTTTCGATCATCGCGTGACTGACGGCGTGCCCGCCGCGCAACTGCTCGACGCCATCGCGCGGCAGATGAACGACGAGCGGCATTTGCAATCGCTGATCGAAACCCGCTGACCTGATTTCATGACGACTCCTCCCGGACTTTTGCGGATTCATCCGCAGCTCGAATACAACGCGCCCACGCCCGACGGAAAGGGCAAGATCCGCGCGACCGAGTGGTGCATGCCGGGACTGTGGAATTTCGCCAAGTGCGCGCCTGCGGACGGCGGCAATGCTTTTTTCACCGAGCTGCCGTTCTCGATGGGCGTGCAGGCGCCGAGCAGCATTGATGCGGTGACGGGCAAGGTGTCCGGCCCGCCGTCGCAACACTGGTTCCTCGACAACCTCGCCGCCGCGTGGCGCGAGCGCCTGACGAAGCCGGTGGAAATCACCGTCGTGAAACGCCGGCCCGTGAAGCGCGCGGTGCTCATCAACTGTCTCTACCCGTGGTGGGGCGACGCGGTGAACATTCTCTGGCGCGTGAACCAGCTCCGCGCCTCGAAGCTCGCCGAGCACGGCCTCGGCATCGTGATGCTCATCACGCCGGCGATGCAGTGGTTGCTGCCACCGGATGTGGACGAGGCGTGGGTGGTGCCGGACGGCGTGTCGTTCAGCCGCAAATGGAACGACGGCCTCGACGCCGCGATTCACGCGAAGGTCGCGCAGCTCGAGGAATGTTTCATGCCGGTGCTGTTTCAGCCGACGCGGATGTCACCGGAGGAAGTGCTGGCGAACACGGGCATCACGCCGTTCCCGCGCGAGCAATGGCTGGAGCGGTTGAAGGAAAAACCGGTGGTGACATTGATGTATCGTCCCGACCGCTGCTGGTCGCCGGGCACTTCGCTCTGGCACAAGCTCGAACGCCTGCTGCCGCGCGGGCGCATGGGGCGGCTACGGCTGAAACTTTCCAAGCAGCAAATCGAGGCGGACGCGAACACGCAATACGGCCAGGTGATCGAGCTGGCGAACATTCTGCGCCAGCGCCTGCCGAAGATTGAATTCGCCGTGTGCGGCACGGGCACGAAGCTGCCGCTGCCGTCGTGGATGAAGGACATGCGCGTGGACAAGCCGGATGCGAAATCCAACCGCGCCTCGTGCGAGCAGTGCGCGCGCAGCCACGTGTTCGTCAGCGTCCACGGTTCGCACATGACGCTCCCGAGCGCGTTCCCCGGCGCGACGATCAATCTCGTGCCGCCGATGATGTGGTGGGATCCGGCGCATTGCTGGTTCCTCACGACGGACGACATCTGCGAGGCGATGTTCTGCAACCGCTGGCTGCCGACGAACACCACGCCCCGGCAGCTCGCGGACATCGTCACGATCCAGTTGCTGAATTTTCCGATCAACCGTTTTGCCTATCACCACCGCTACGCGCATCCGCTGACCGAGGCGGAGTTGGAGCAGGTGCGGGCGATGAACAACGCGCGGCACGAGTTCGCCAACACGCTCGACGCGGAGGAAATTTCCTACCTGCTCGCGCCATAGGAACGCCACGTGCCGGACATTTTTCAAATCGTGACCATCACCGATCTCATCCAGCAGCTCGATGCCGACGCGGTCGGGCGCGAGATGCACGCGCTGGCGGCGGAGCTGTATCCGTTCTGCCGCAGCATCACCGGCGAGGGATTGCGCGAGACGCTGCGCGCGGTGCAGAAGCACATCCCGCTTTCACTTCGCGAAGTGCCGAGCGGCACGGAGGTCTTCGACTGGACCGTGCCGAACGAGTGGAACATCCGCGACGCCTACATCAAGAACTCGCGCGGCGAACGTGTGGTGGATTTCAAGAAGCACAACCTGCACGTGGTGAACTACAGCGTGCCGGTGAACCGCAAGATGTCGCTCGCGGAGTTGAAGCCGCACCTCTACTCGCTGCCCGAGAAGCCCGACTGGATTCCCTACCGCACGAGCTATTACAAGGAGACGTGGGGTTTCTGTCTGTCGCACCGTGAGTTTGTGAAACTGTCCGAAGGCGAATACGAAGTGTGCATTGACTCCACGCTCGCGCCGGGAAATCTGACGCTCGGCGAGGCGCTGCTGCCCGGTGACACCACGGACGAGGTGCTGATCTCCTGCCATTGCTGCCATCCCTCGCTCGCGAACGACAATCTCTCCGGCATCGCGCTCGGCGCGGCACTCGCGAAACGGCTCGCGGGCATCTCGCGCCGTTACTCGTATCGCTTCCTGTTCATCCCCGGCACCATCGGCTCGATCACGTGGCTCGCGTTGAACGAGGAGCAGGCGAAGAACATCAAGCACGGCCTCGTGCTCTCGTGCGTCGGCGACGCGGGCGGGTTCACTTACAAAAAATCGCGGCGGGACGATGCGGAGATTGATCGCGCCGCACAGCACGTGTTGAACACCTCGCTCGCGCCGTATCGCGCGGTGGATTTCATCCCCTACGGTTACGACGAGCGGCAATACTGCTCGCCCGGTTTCAACCTCGCCGTCGGCTGCCTCCTCCGCTCGCAGAACGGGACGTTCCCCGAATACCACACGAGCGCGGACAATCTGGATTTCATCCAGCCGCGTTTCCTCGGCGACTCATTCGCGAAAGTGCTCTCGATCATCGAGGTGCTGGAAAAAAATCGCGTGTGGGTAAACCAGAACCCGAAGTGCGAGCCGCGCCTCGGCAAGCGCGGCCTCTACAATGCCGTCGGTGGCACGCGCACCGGTGCGTTCAACGAGATGGCACTGCTCTGGGTGCTGAATTTTTCCGACGGCGAACATGACCTCCTGAGCATCGCCGAACGCAGCGGACTCGCGTTCAGTGAAATCGCCCGTGCCGCGGAAATGCTGGCCGGGGCCGGCCTGCTGAAGCAACATCCCGCCTGAACCACCCGGATGGCTGCCAACCAGAATGACAATCGCCTGCCCGCGCTCGACACGCTGCGCGCGTTCGCGATCCTCATCGTGATTTTCCATCACATGGTGATGAGTCATCAACCCGGCGAGCGGCCCGTGCTGCCGCTGCCCGACGGCTTCGCGCACAACCTCTTCGCCTTCGCCGGCGTGGGCGTGGACCTCTTCTTCGTCCTGAGCGGCTTCCTGATCGCGGGCATCCTGCGTCGCGAACTCGAACGCGCGCCGCAGATTCACGCCGGAAATTTTCTGTGGCGCCGGTGGACGCGCACCTTCCCGGCCTACTTCGCGACGCTCGGTGTGATCATCGGACTGAACTGGCTGAACGCCCGGCACAACGCCGCCGCGGGCCCGACGGTCAGCACCTTCGTCCCGCATTATTTTCTGTTCCTGCAAAACTACTTCACGCCCATGACGAGCTTCGGGTGGTCGTGGTCGTTGTGCGTCGAGGAACACTTCTACATCGCGCTACCGTTCCTCGTCATCGTCGTGCGCAAACTTTCGCCGAACGTCAGCGCCGTGACGCTGCTGCGCGGCATCGCGGCCGCGGCCTTCTTCGGCACCTGCGCGCTGCGCCTCGTCGAGATCCAGAATGCCGGGGCGGATTTCCAGTGGGCACGCGACATCCGCTTCCGCACGCACGCGCACCTCGACGGCATCACGATGGGCGTATTCATCGCCACGCTGGCGCGTCCGCAAAACGTGCGGCTCTGCCTCGCCGGCGCGGTGGTGGCGGTCGCCGGGCTCGTCGCGTTGAGCCAAGTCGCCGAGAACTCGTGGCTGTTCCAGAACCTCGGCTTCACGCTCATCTCGCTCGCCTTCGGCTGGCTCGTCCACATTTCGGCCGGCGGAAATTTCTGGTCGCGCCTCGCCGTGCCCGGCGCGCGCGTCGTTGCCGATCTCTCCTACAGTTTGTATCTGCTGCACATGATCGTGATCGCGTTCGTGGTGCGGCGAATGCCGGGGCAGCCCACGCTGGTGCGCATGGCGGTGGTGCTGGTCGCGTGCTTCGCGGCGGCGGCGGCGATGCGCTACGCGGTGGAGCTTCCATTTTTGAAAGTGCGCGACAAACTGAATCCCTTCGCGCGCAAATCACCGGCCGTCGCGCCGCCGGGTCCCGCCGCCTGAACCGATGAACGCATCTCCCCAGCGTCCGCGCGTGGACCTGACGAAGGGCACGACCCACTGGCCGGCCGGCGTGAAGTTCAAGCGCGCCGTGTGGCAGTGGCTCGTGAAACCGATCTTCAAGCTGCTCCCGCGCCCGTGCAATCGGCTGCGCATCGCGATCCTCCGCGCGTTCGGCGCGCAGATCGGCCCGCGCTGCCTGATCGAGCCGCGCGTGGACGTGCTCATCCCGTGGAATCTTTTCGTGGATGAGTTCGTGGCCATCGGACGCGAGGTGGAGATTTACAACTACGGCGCGGTGCGCATCGGCCGCATGACGCTCATTTCGCAATACTCGTTCCTCTGCTCCGGCTCGCACGATTACACGCACCCGCACATGCCGCTCGTCGCCAAGCCCATCGTCATCGGTTCCGAATGCTGGCTCGCGGCGGACGTGTTCGTTGGCCCCGGCGTGACGATTGGCGACGGTGCGGTCATCGGCGCGCGCGCGGTGGTGACGAAGAACATGCCGCCGTGGATGGTGTGCGCGGGCAACCCGTGCCAGCCGCTCAAACCGCGCGAACTCCGCGACGTGCCGGATTCCGTGAAATGAAAATCGCCTTCATCACGGGCGGCCTGAAGCCCGGCGCGGACGGCGTGGGTGATTACAGCGACCACCTCGCCGCCGAGGTCACGCGGTTGGGCCATGAGTGCGCGCTGCTCTCGATCAACGACTGGGGCGTGGAACGTCCGACTTTCGAGACGCGCGGCGCGCCGGGCGCGCTGGTGCGTGCGCTGCGGCTGCCGCACACGCTCGGCTGGCCGGCGCGCCTCGCGGCGGCGCGCGGATTCCTCGACACCTTCGGACCGGCGTGGGTGAGCCTGCAATTCGTCGCCTACGCCTTCGATCCGCGCGGGATCGCGAAGGGCTTGGCCCCGCACCTGGCGCCGCTGGTGGCGGGGCGAAAACTCCACGTGTTCCTCCACGAGTTGTGGATCGGGCTCGATGCCTCGGCGCGCTTGAAGGAGCGGGTCATCGGCGGCGTGCAGCGCCGGCACGTGCTCCACCTGCTCCGCAAACTGCGGCCCACGGTGCTGCACACCAACACGCCGACCTACGTGAGCGTCCTCGCGCGCCACCGGCTGCGCGCCTCCGCGTTGCCGCTCTTCGGCAACGTGCCCGTGACGAACGAGCGCGCCGACGCGTGGCTGTTCCCGGCGCTGAAGGCGGCCGGGCTGGACATCTCGGCCGCGAACCGCGAGGCGTTCCGGCTCTTCGGCTTCTTCGGCTCGCTGCACGAAGTCTGGCCGCCCGAGCCGCTGCTGGCGCGCCTGCGCGAGGCCGGCGCGGCGCAGGGGAAAAAATCCGCGCTGATCTCCGTCGGCCGCCTGGGACCGGGCGAGGCGTTGTGGAACCGGATGGCACGCGAATATGCGAAGACGTTCACCTTCCTCAAACTCGGGCCGCGAACCGCGCGCGAGGTCTCGCAGTTTCTCAACACGGTGGACTTCGGCATCGCGACTTCGCCGCTCGGACTGATCAACAAAAGCGGTAGCGTGGCGGCGATGCTCGACCACGATCTGCCCGTGATCGTGAATCGCGAGGATCCGCGGCGGCACGATCTGGACCGCGAGCCGCTCGAGGGCTTCGGACGATTCCTCCGCCTCGACGCGCAGTTTGCGGCCCGACTGGCTGCCGCGCGAACGCGCCGGCCGGAAGCGCGGCTCGCGCAGACCGCCCGCAGTTTTCTTGACGCGCTGGGCGCGCCCGTGTCCGCTGCTGCCGCGGCCCGGCCCGAGTTCGCCCCGGTTCACTGAGTTGTCCTGAGTGAAAATCCTGCTCTCATCGCACTTCTTCTACCCCAGCATCGGCGGGCTGGAGGAGGTGAGCTTCATCCTCGCGGAGCAGTTCACGCAACTCGGCCACGAGGTGAAGGTGGTGACGCAGTCGGTTGACCCGTCGGGGAAAAAATTCGACTACGAAGTGGTCCGCCGGCCCGGCACCGGCGATCTGTTCCGGGTCCTGCGCTGGAGCGACGTGCTGTTTCACAACAACGTCAGCATGCGCACCGCGTGGCCGCTTTTTTTCTGCCACCGGCCGTGGGTCATCACGCACCAGACGTGGACCGCGCGCGCCGACGGACGCAACACGCTGCGCGACGACTTCAAGCATTTCACCTATCGCTACGCGACCAACGTCGCCATCAGCCAAGCCGTCGCCGCGCACCTCCGCAGCCGCGCGATCGTCATCGGCAATCCGTATCGCGCCTGGCTTTTCGGCCCGGACCCCGCCATCCCGCGCGACCGCGATCTCGTCTTCCTCGGCCGGCTCGTCTCGCAAAAGGGCGCGGACCTGCTGCTCGACGCGCTCGCGAAACTCAAGGCGCAGGGCCTCACGCCGAACCTCACCTTCATCGGCGGGGGCGCGGAGGAAATGGCTTTGCGAAAACAAACGCGCGACCTCGGCCTCGAATCGCAGGTCACCTTCGCCGGCCCGAAGCGCGACGTGGAACTCGTGAACCTCATCTGCGCGCACCGCATCATGGTCGTGCCGTCGCGCTGGGAGGAACCCTTCGGCGTCGTGGCGCTCGAGGGCGCGGCGTGCGGCTGCGTCGTGGTCGGCTCGCAGGGCGGCGGCCTCAAGGACGCCATCGGCGAAGCGGGCCTGACCTTTCCGAACGGCAATGTGGACGTGCTCGCCGACCAGTTGCGCAAGCTGCTCACCACGCCGGAATTGCTCGCCCACCTCGCCGCGGCCGGGCCATCGCACGTCGCGAACTTTCATCCGGAGGCCGTGGCCAAACGCTACCTCGAAGTTTTCTCCCTCGCCCGCGGCGGTCGGAAATAATTTTCCCCGCCGCCCCTTTTCCATGCTGCTGCTCAGTCATCCGACCGGGAACGAATTCGTGCGCCACGCGGCGCGCGCGTTCAACGACGCGAACGTGCTCGGGGAATTTCACACCGGCGTGAGTTGGAACCCGCACTCCGCCGTCAACGCCTTCCTCCCGCGCCGGCTGCGCGCCGAGCTGGGCCGCCGCAGTTTTGCGCCGGAGTTGCGCCCGCACATCCACAATCACCCGTGGCGCGAGGCGGGCCGGCTCGCCGGCCAGGCGCTCGGCATCCGCGCGCTCATCCATCACGAGTCCGGGCCGTGCAGCGTGGACGCGGTGTTCCGCGATCTGGATCGCCGCGTCGCGCGAAGGCTGCGGCACGTCGGCGGTTTCACGGGCCTTTATGCCTACGAGGACGGCGCGGAGTTTTCCTTCCGCGCGGCGCAGGCGGCGGGGCTGAAATGTTTTTACGATCTGCCCATCGGCTATTGGCGTGCCGCGCGCGATCTGTTCCGCGAGGAATCCGAGCGCGAGCCCGAGTGGGCCTGCACGCTCACCGGCAATCTCGACAGCAACGCCAAACTCGAACGCAAGGACGAGGAGCTTCGCCTCGCCTCGGTGGTCGTCGTCGCGAGCAGCTTCACGCGGCGCACGCTCGAACGCATGACCGACCTGCGCGCGCCCATCGTCGTGGTGCCCTACGGCGCGCCGCCGGTGGACACGATGAAGGTCAAGGAGCCGAACTTGAAGGGGCCGTTGCGCGTGATGTTCGCCGGCTCGCTCACGCAGCGGAAGGGCGTCTCTTATTTTCTCAAGGCCTGCGAGCTGATGAAGAGCGCGGTCGAAGTGACCATCGTCGGCCGCAAGTCCACCGACGAATGCCGCCCGCTCGAAGACGCGCTGAATCGGCACCGTTACATCGCCAGCGTGCCGCACGCGGAGATGCTCGCCGAGATGGCGCGGCAGGACGTGCTCGTCTTTCCGTCGCTCTTCGAGGGCTTCGGCCTCGTCATCCTCGAAGCGATGGCGCAGGGCGTGCCCGTCATCACCACGAGCCACACCGCCGGGCCGGAAGTGATCACCGAGGGCGAGGATGGATTCCTCGTCCCGATCCGCGACGCGCAGGCCATCGCGGAAAAGTTGGAGCTGCTCGCCGCCGACCGGCGCCGGCTGTGGGACATGGCCGAGGCCGCGCGCCGAAAAGCCGCGAAGCTCGGGTGGGAACATTATCGCCGCGGGCTGGTCGCGGCCGTGCAGCCGGAGTCGAGTGCGGTTCGTCCCGCTGCCGTCGCCGTCTGAATCCCTTTGGCTGACCGTGAATCGTCGCGTTCCATTTCCGCAGAGACCCGCGCCCGTCAGGCCGGCGGCCATCGCCGCGCCGATGGCTGACGCGGGCGCGGACAAATTGCTGAGCTGGCTCAAGGGGCTGGTGTGGCTCTACTTTTTCTTCCTCCTCTTCGAGGGCGCGTTCCGCAAGTGGGGCATCTCCGCGCTCTCGACGCCGCTGCTGCTCATCCGCGACCCGGTCGTGGTCGCGATCTACGCGCTCGCGATCAAGGCCGGCCGCTGGCCGAAGAGCGGCTGGGTGACGGCCTCGCTCGTGGTGGCGCTGGTCTTCCTGCCGGTCGGCCTGCTGCAACTCGCGAACGGCAATACCACGCTCGCCGTGCTCGCCTACGGACTGCGCACCAATTTCCTCCACCTCCCGCTCATCTGGGTGATGGCGGAAATTTTCGACGCCGAGGACGTGAAGCGCATCGGCAAATGGACGCTCCTGATCGCGCTGCCGATGGCGGTGCTGATGGTGCTGCAATTCAAGTCGCCCGCCGGCGCGGCGCTCAACAAGGCCATCGGCGACGGCGTGCAGCTCGACGCGATTGACGGAAAGATCCGGCCGGCCGGCACGTTCTCGTTCGTCACGGGCGCGGTGGATTTCGCGGCGACGGTCGCGGCGTTTCTGCTCGTCGGCGCGGCGGCGAAAAAGACGTATCCGTTCTGGCTCGTGCTCGCGGGCGGGCTGGCGCTCGGCGCGTCGCTCGCGGTGTCGGGCAGCCGCTCCGCAATCCTGGCGTCGGCCATCGTGCTCATCATGTTCTTCGTCACGCTCGCGTGCACCGGCCGGTTGTTCGGCGGCGTGTTGAAATTCGGCATCATGGCAGCGGTCGCGATCGGTCTGGCCAGTTCCACTGGTGTGGTGAACGACGGCCTGGAGACGCTGGCCAAACGCACCAAAGCCGCGGGCGAGTTCGAGAACCAGAGTGGCGGCATGATCGCACGCATCGCGAGCGACTTCACCGCGCCGTTCGAGGTGCTGCGGAACATTCCCGCGCTCGGGCTGGGCATCGGACGCGGCACGAACGTCGGGGCGCAACTGCTCGGCACGCCCGGCGAATTTCTGCTGGCCGAGGGCGAGTGGGCGCGTGTGGTGTGCGAGTCCGGGCCGCTGCTCGGCTTCAGCTACCTGCTGCTGCGCATCCTGATGACCTGCTGGCTGGGCGTGCGGTCGTTCCGCGCGGCCTTCACCGGCAATCCGCTGCCGCTGCTGCTCTTCGGCTCGTGCGCGCGCAATCTCGTCTATGGCCAGTTCGGTCCCGCCACGAGCCTCGGCTTCGCGGTGTTCGTCGCCGGCCTCACGCTCGCGGCCACGCGCGAGCGCGAGGAAAAATCCGACGAGGCGGGGAGCGAGGAGCCGCAGCCGGACGAGGGGCCGACGCGCCATGAACGTCCGCGCCGGCAGTTCCGCAAACCGCGCTTTGCGGCGGCCACGGGGGGCGCAGCTTCCTGATGAAAACTTTGCTCTACGCCTTGAGCGTCTGCCTGCCGTGGCCCTTGCGACGCCGGGTGCTGCGGACTTTTTTCGGTTACGAAATCCATCCGACCGCGCGCATCGGCCTCGCGTGGATCCGCCCGCGGCGGCTCGTGATGGAGGCGCACACGCGCATCGGGCACCTGACGGTTTTCAAAAATGCCGACCTGCTCCACCTCAAGGCGCACAGCCTCATCGGCCGCGGCAACTGGATCACCGGTTTTCCCGCCGGCAACCGCGACTTCTTCGCGCACCAGACGGATCGCAAGCCGGCGCTGATCCTCGGGGAGCACTCGGCCATCACCAACCGCCACCTCATTGACTGCACGGACCGCGTGACCATCGGGAAGTTCACGACCGTCGCCGGCTTCCAGTCGCAACTGCTCTCGCACAGCATTGACCTCGAAAAAAACCGGCAGAACTCGCAGCCGATTCGCATCGGCGATTACTGCTTCATCGGCACCAACTGCGTGCTGCTCGGCGGGAGCGCGCTGCCGGATTTTTCCGTGCTCGGCGCCAAGTCGCTCCTCAACAAGGCGCACACCGACACGCACCGGCTCTACGGCGGCGTGCCCGCGAAGGCGTTGAAGGAACTCCCGCGCGACCTCGGTTACTTCAAGCGCGCCGAGGGTTTCGTCCACTGACCCGATGGCTTCCGAATTCAACGGCCGGCCCGTCCGGCGCGTGCTGCTCTACCGGCTCGGCAGCTTGGGCGACACGCTCATCGTGTTGCCGGCGTTTCATCTCGTGCGCCGCCGGTTTCCCGACGCGCACATCACGCTGCTGACCAACCGCCCGATCAGCGCCAAGGCCAGCGCGATGGAGAGCGTGCTCGCGAACACCGGCGTGTATGACGACGCGCTCTCCTACCCGTCGTCCACGCGCAGCCTCTCGACGCTGCGTGAATTGCGCCGCACGCTGGCGCAGGGCAACTACGATTTGCTCGCCTACCTCGCCAAGCCGAAGGGCGGCTGGAAATCCTCGCTCAAGGACTGGGTGTTTTTCCGCTCGTGCGGCATCCGGCAGCTCGTCGGCATTCCGTTCACCGCGCGCAATCTGCGCCCGCACCCGCTGCCCGATTCCAACCGCTACCGCTGGGACTGTGAGCGGGCGATGGACTGCCTCACGCCGCTGGGCCGCGTGGACCTCGAAGATCCGGCGTGGTGGGATCTCAAGCTCACACGCACCGAACACGAGGAAGCCGACAAACTGTTGGCGGAGCACCGCATCTCCCGCCCCTTTCTCGTTTTCTCGATCGGCACCAAGGCGCAGGCCAACGACTGGGAGGAACGCAACTGGACCGCGCTGCTCGACCGCCTCGCGCGCACGCACGGCTCGCTGCCGATCGTGATGCTCGGCGCCGCCGAGGAAGCCGACTACTCCGCGCGCCTGCTGGCTCGCTGGCCCGGCGTGACGGCGAACCTCTGCGGGCGGTCCTCGCCCCGCGTCTCGGGCGCGATCCTCCAGCGCGCGCTGCTGTTCGTCGGGCACGACAGCGGGCCGATGCACCTGGCCGGCACGGTCGGCACGCCGCTCGTCGCGATTTATTCCGCGCGCGCGGTTCCGGGCGAGTGGTTCCCCCGCGGCCGCCACAACGCGATCCTCTACCACCAGACCGACTGCTTCGGTTGCGCGCTCAACGAATGCATCGCGCAGAAAAAAAAGTGCATCCTTTCCATCACCGTGGACGAGGTGCATGACGCCGTGCTGAAAAAGCTGGCCACGCTCGCCCCCGAGATCGGCGCGTGAGATGAGGATTCTGCACTCCATCCGCTCGGTGAATCCCGACGGCGGCGGCGTGATCGAGGCGGTGAAGCAGTTCTCCCTCGCGCATCGGCGCACCGGCCACGAGGTCGAGGTCATCTCGCTCGACGCGCCGGGCGAACCGTGGGTCGCGTCGTGTCCGTTGAAGCTCACTGCGCTCGGACCGGCCGGCGGCAAGTATGGTTACTCGGCGAAGTTCGTGCCGTGGCTCGCGGCGAACCGCGCGCGGTTCGATTGCGTGATCGTGGACGGCCTCTGGCAATACAACGTGCTCGGCGTCCGTCGCGCGCTCGCGGGCACGGACACGCCCTACTTCGTTTTTCCGCACGGCATGCTCGACCCGTGGTTCAAGCGCACGTATCCGCTCAAGCACGCCAAGAAATGGCTCTACTGGCCGTGGGCCGAATACCGCGTGCTGCGCGACGCGCGCCGCGTGTTCTTCACGTGCGAGGAGGAAAAAATTCTCGCGCGCGAATCGTTCTGGCTCTACCGCGCGCACGAGGAAACAGCGAGCCTCGGCATCCAGACTGCGCCGGGCGACGGCGAAGCGCAACGCGCGCAGTTTCTCGAAAAATTTCCGACGTTGCGCGGCAAACGGTTGCTGCTGTTCCTCGGCCGCATCCACGTGAAGAAGGGCTGCGACCTGCTCGTCGAGGCGTTCGCGGAGTCGGCGAAGCGCGACGCGAGCCTGCACCTCGTCATGGCCGGGCCCGACCAGACGGGCTGGCAGGCAGAGTTGCAGAAACGTTGCGCCGCGCTCGGGATCGCGGAGCGGGTGACATGGCCGGGCATGGTGGGCGGCGATTTGAAATGGGGCGCGCTGCGCGCGGCCGACGCGTTCATTCTGCCGTCGCATCAGGAAAATTTCGGCATCGCCGTCGCCGAGGCGATGGCTTGCGGAGTGCCCGTGCTGATTTCGGACAAGGTGAACATCTGGCGCGAGATCGAGGAGGACGGCGCCGGCCTCGTCGCGCCTGACACGCTCGAGGGCGCGACGGAAATGATCGAAGGCTGGCGCGAGCAGACCGCCGCGGAGATGGACGTGTGGCGCGCGAAGGCGCGCGCGTCGTTCGAGCGGCGCTTTGAAATCTCCCGTGCCGCGGAGGCCTTGATCCAAAAATTGCGCGCGGCCGGAGTGAAGAATTAAACACATGAACAGCATCACCATCGTCATCCCCACCTACGACCGCGTCCAAAAACTCGGGCGCGCATTGCGCAGCGTCCTCGCGCAGACCGAGCCGCCCGCGC
>JACQFS010000154.1 GCA_016199935.1 Verrucomicrobiota bacterium | reverse complement strand
GACGGCGGGAGTAACGCCACAGACGGCGGGAGTAACGCCACAGACGGCGGGAGTAACGCCACAGACGGCGGGAGTAGCGTCACTGGCGGCGGGAGGATGATGATTCGTTGGATGGGTAAAGCTCCCCGCGCAGTCAGGACCGACGTTCCCGCCGCCGCACCCCTGCCCCGCTCACTCCGGCATCTTCAAACCAATCTTTGCCGCCGCCTGCGCCACGTCTTTGTCGCCGCGGCCGCTGAGGTTGACGATGATGAGCGCGTCCTTCGCCAGCTTCGGCGCGCGCTTGAGGCACTCGGCCACGGCGTGCGCACTTTCGAGTGCGGGAATGATGCCCTCCAGCCGCGCGAGTTTCTGGAAAGCTTCGAGCGCCTCGGGGTCGGTGGCGTAGGTGTAGTCCACGCGGCCCGCGTCGTGCAGCCACGCGTGCTCGGGGCCGACGGCGGCGTAGTCGAGGCCGGCGCTGACGCTGTGGGTGGATTGAATCTGCCCGTGCTCATCCTGCAAGATGTAGCTGCGCGTTCCCTGCAACACGCCGAGCGAGCCGCCCTGAAACCGCGCCGCGTGCTGCTCGGGCTTGATGCCGTGCCCGCCCGCCTCCACGCCGACCATCTTCACGCTGACGTCGTTGAGGAACGGATAGAAAAGCCCGATGGCATTCGAGCCGCCGCCCACGCACGCGAGCAGCAGGTCCGGCAGGCGCTCCTCCTTTTCCAAAATCTGCCGGCGCGCCTCGTCGCCGATCACGCGGTGAAAGTTGCGAACCATGACCGGATACGGATGCGCGCCGTAAGCGGTGCCGAGGATGTAGTGCGTGCTGCGGACGTTCGTGACCCAGTCGCGCATCGCCTCGTTGACGGCCTCCTTGAGCGTCTGCTGGCCGGCCTTCACGGGCACGACCTCGGCGCCGAGCATCTTCATCCGATAGACGTTCAACTCCTGCCGCTTGCAATCCACCGCGCCCATGTAGATGACGCATTGCATCCCGAACATCGCCGCGACCGTGGCCGTGGCGACGCCGTGCTGGCCCGCGCCCGTCTCGGCGATGATGCGCGTCTTGCCCATGCGCTTCGCCAAAAGGATTTGCCCCATCGCGTTGTTGATCTTGTGCGCGCCGGTGTGGAGCAGGTCCTCGCGCTTGAGGAAAATTTTCGCGCCGCCGAGTTCCTTCGTGAGCCGCTCGGCGAAATAGAGCGGCGTGGGCCGGCCGACGAACTCGCGGAGGTAATAGCTCAGCTCGCGCTGGAACTCGGGGTCGTGCTGCGCGCGGAAATACTCGCGCTCCAGCTCCATGAGCGGGTGCATGAGCGTCTCGGGCACGTAACGCCCGCCGTAGGGGCCGAAGTGCCCGGCGGCGTCGGGATTGGTGGCGAATTCAGTCGCGGTCATGGCGCGAAGGTAGGCGAAGCCGGGCGGCGGAGAAAGGGAGAAAGGGAGACGTTGTTTCCCGCGCCGGCAGCCCCGATCGGAGGCTCAACGATTCTCTCAATGAGGCGATGCATTTTATTGCGCCCCCGTTTCTGAACAGCCGCGAAGGCACCCCGTCGAACCGACAGCTATGAAAACCAAACTGCTCGTCGGACTCACCGCACTCGGCCTGGCCACGGCGTTCGTGCCGCAAGCTCAGGCGGGTGCCTTTCACCTCGACCTCCGGATCCCCTTGCCGCCGCTGCCGCCGCTGCCGGTGTTCGTGCTGCCGGCCCCGGTGCGCTGTGCGCCCGAGATCGTCTTCACGGCGCCGGTGCCGGTGTGCCAACCGCCGGTGTTCGTGGAGCGGCCGTGCTATGCACCGCGGCCGCCGGTCGTGGTCTATGGACCCGCGTGCGAGGGACCGAGATACTACACGCACCACAGCCACGGCTGGTCGCATCGCTGAGGCGATGACCAAACGGGCGTCCCTCTCTGAGGGGAGGGACGCCTTACGGTCGGGGCGCGAACAGAGCTCCGATTCGTGAAGAGCGGGAAGCGGAATTCAAAACGAAAAAGCGGTGCATCATGAACACGAACCACAACGGAATGTCGGCGGGAGTTTCTTTGAAGCTGCGGTGGGAGCCGTCGCCGCGCTGGGCGGTGAACATCCTTGCCACCACGGGGCGGGCTTTGTCTCATCCCTTCAATGAGCCTCATCACGGTCGCGGTGCAGTGCCACAATTTTCAAAGGCGCCTGTGCTGGATGCTTTCCAGCCTCGCGCAGCAGACCGCGCGCGACGTGGCGCTCGTGGACGTCGCGCACCTGCCGCGAAACGGCGCGCCCGCCACCGAGGCGGTGCTGGATTTTTTTGGCGCGGACGTGCGGCTCAAATCCTCCGCGTGGGATGACCACGGCACGTTTCAGAAGCGCGGCCTCGTGCGCAACCGCCAGCTCGCCGAGTGCGCGACGGAGTGGCTGCTCTTCGCGGACTGCGACATGGTTTATCATCCGGAGTTTTTTGCGCGGCTCGCCGCGGAGCTGAGCGCGAATCACGCCAAGGCGACCCACATGCTGAGCTCCGGCCGCATCAGCAATCCGCAGGAAGCCGCGAATGAATTGGTAGACGGCGCGATCGGCGCGGCACCGGTGTGTGTGGCGGAGGCGTTCGCGTGCGCGAGCGGGCTGCCGCGCATCGTGAAGCGCAACGTGGGCGCGGGCTTTTCCCAACTCATCAACGCGCGCCACGCGCCGCACGGCGGCTACTACGTGACGCCGCAGGAAAACGCGGACTGGGCCTGGGACGGCCAGTATCAAAAGGCGCGGAGCGACTTCCAGTTTCGCAAACGCCTCGGCCGGCTCGGCGGGGCGCGGCGCGATCTGCCGGAATGGTTTTCGCAAAACCTCATTCACCTGAATCACCACCGCGACAAGGAAGCGGGCCGTCACCTCGAAGAGCAGCGGTGAATCGTGGAGGGGATTGGAACAGGAGCAAGCGGAGCGCGGCGTTTACGCCGCTTCAACGTGGTCAGATCAAATCACGTTGAAGCGGGCTAAAGCCCGCGCTCCGTCCGCGCCTCACCGCGCGGCCGCGGCGTCAGCGGCCGGATTGATTTCCACCACGCCGATGCCGCAGCGACACTCGGGCGGGATGGCGGTCTCGATGAATTCCCAATGGCGCGCGTGACGCGACTTGATCCGCTGCCACGCCTTGTCCACGGAGGCGTTGGTGAGGACGATGTCGTGGAAGGCGACGAAGCGGCAGTGCGGTTTCACCTTTTCGTAATCGTGCAGCACCCAGCGCTCGAGGTGGCGAGCGTCTATGAACGCGAGGTCGTAAGTCTCGCCGGCGAGGCTGAGGTCTTGGGAGCCGACGTGACGAAATTCAATCCGCTCGAAGCGCGCGCGGTATTCGTCCCAGTCGCGCAACTTGCTCGTGCGGTCGCAGCCGACGCTGCGCTCGAAGTCCGGCACCGTCGCGCGCAGGTAGGAGTCGGCGAAGAAAAATGAGCCGCCGGTGCTGGTGCCGATCTCGAGATACGAACGCACGCGCTGCGCGGCCATGAAGATCAGGAACGGCGCAAACTCCGCCGGATGCTGGACGATGCGCAGCCGCGAGCCGCGCCAGCCGAGCCGCCGGTAACGGCAGTGCGGCTGCAAAAATTCCGCGAGCCACTTCGCGTCGTGCAGGCGCGCCGCGTTGGCGAGCAGGTGGTCGTAAACTTCGTAGCAGTGGCCGATGGACATGGCGGGATCAGTTTTTGAACCAGCGTTTCATGTTCAGCAGCTTGATGCGCTCGCCCCAGAGCGTCGCACAATACCAGCTCGTCGTGTCCTGGCTCGGAATCGCGAGGCGGCCGCCGCACTTCGCCTCCAACTGCGCGGCCATGCGTCGAGTGAAAGCGGTGCGCTCGAGGTGGCAGAAGGAATTGAACCGCATCGGCAGGCCGTGCGGGTTGCCCGGCAGATGACTGATGCGGCTGTGGACCGGATCGAGGCCGGCGGGGAAACGCGGTTGCTGCGGGCTGAAAACTTCATCGAGCCAGTTGAACCAATGCTTCGTCGCAGAGTCGCCCTTCATCCGCGTGAACCCCCAGCGATGACTCACCACGGAATGGTTTTCGTAGTCCGGCCACTCCCACCAGCGACGCTGCGGCTGGCAGTCGGCGTCGAGCTTCATCCAGTAATCGGTGCGCACGTGCTTCGCGACGCCCAGGAGAAACGCCGCAAGCATGAACTCGCGCCGGCCCGCGCCCGCGTGCGGATAGTTCCAGCGGACGACTTTCACGTTCGGCAGGTTCAGAAATGCGCGGTCACGCGGGCGCGCGAAGCCGTTCACAAAGACGAGGAACTGCTGGCCCTTCAGCCCGGGAATTTTCATCCACGCGCGGAAATTTTTTTTGAGCTGGTCCGCGTATGCGGGGTCCACGGCGGTGACGATGGTGAGGTTTTTGCGGCGCGCGGTGGTGCGGTCTTGAAATTGGGCCAGCCGTTTGTCGCCCCACGCCTCGCCGAGCGCGCGCGCCTCGGCGGGAAACGACGCGAGCAGCTCCGCGTAATGATCCTTCCACACATCGCAGCGCGGGTTGTCGGGCAGGCAATGTTTGCGGCCGTGATAGTGGAGGATGCGCGCGCGCTTTACATCGCCGAAAACGCCCGAGGTGTTCCACGCGTGATCCGCGACGAAGTGCCGGTGCTGCGGCAGCAGAAGCTGGAGCGCGATCTCGTCGAGGATGATGCGTTTGCATTTCGCGTCCGCGCCGCGGCGCGTGAGTTCTTCGTAGCGCGGCAAAATGTCCGCCCCGCGCGACCAGCCCTGGATGCCGCTGTTGATCGCCTTGCCGAACGCCACCGCGGGCGCGACGAGTTCGGGCGCGACCTTCGCCCATTCCTCGAGGCGGCGGCGCATCATGCCGCCATCGGTGCGCCAGCCGTTGAACCACGTCGCCACGAATCCCCACTCGCGCGTCCAGTCGAGGAACTCCGCCACCGGCCCGCGCACAATCGTGTCGGCGTCGAGATACATCACGTGGTCATCCTCGAGCCGCCGCCAGAGCGCGGACTTCGCGACGAGCACGCCATCGGTCGAGGGCGGGAGCTGGCGGACCTCGACGCGAAGTTTTCGCAACACGCTGGCGATGGGTTCGTGCAGTTCGCCCTCCTGCATCAGCTTCACCGGGCCGGAATAATGTTTGCGCAGCGAGAGGACCGACGTGAGCAGGCGGACGTAGCACGAGGTGCCGCGGTTGAAGTAGAGCACCGCGGCGCTCATTTGCCCTTGCCCAGTTTTTTGTCGGCCGTGGGCGTGTCGTAAAGTCCGCGCGTCCGCTCGTTGCGCACGTCCACGCCGTCGAACTCGCACGCCACCTGATGCAGCGCGTCGTCGTAGGAAATGAAATCGAACGCCTTGAGGTTGCTCGCGGGGTTGCAATTGAAGACGTGGAAATTGTGCTCCTCGAACAGCGGCCGCAACTCGGCGAAGCGTTCGTTGAGCATCTGGTAGGTCGAGTTGTTGCCGTTGATCGAGCCTGGGTGCCGGTCCTGATCGAAGTGATATTTCGTCTCCGGGCCCATGCTGAAATCCACGCCGAGCAGATACACGCGCCGGATGCCGAGCGTGAAAAGGATGCGCAGCGCCGGCAGCATCACCGAGCGCCCGCCGCCGAGGTCCTTGTGATTTCCCCAGTTCAGGCAGTCCTCCCAGAGGAACTGCTTGGCTTTGAAATGTTCGTTGCGCTTGTAGTAGATCACGTTCGGGCAATCGCCCGCGCGCAGGTCCATGAACTTCCACTCGTCGCTGTTGAAGATGAATTTGCTCGCGTGACAGATGGGCGTGAACTTCGTGATCGTCGGGTCGAGCCAGATCGAGCGCAGGAAATGATCCGGTGCATCCACGCAGATCCAGAGGTTCGGCCGGAAAGTTTTCGGCGAATTGTTCAGCCCCATCGTCAGCACGCCGGGCTGGCGCAGTTTGGCGTGATCCAACTCCGCGAACGACGGCCCGCCCGCGATGAGAAAGGCGGAGCGCCCGCGGTAAATGTCCCCGAGCCAGAGCGGATGATGGTCCTGCGTGAAGAACAGCGGCGCGGGCTGGACGAAGTTGTGTTTGAACTTGCGGTAGCCCTCGTGCTGCGAGCGGCCCCAGCGCGCGATGCGGTCGTCGTTCTGGTCCTTGTATTCCGCGGCGGGCGAAACGTTGAGACGGGATCGGGTGTTCATGCGGAGATTTTTTCTGGAATAAAAATCATGTCGAGTGGAGCGGTAAAGCGCCGGTGCATTCGACAGGTTGCACCCGTCCACCTTGCGGTCCGGCCCACCGAAACGCTTCCAGCCTGATCCGCGGCGCCTTACGCGCGGACCCGAGCGACCCACGCGCCCGTCAGCCAGGCGGCTCACGCTGAACGTTCGGCGTCCGGGTCAGGTATCACTCGGCGTGCTCTGATCGCTCACCGGACTCTGGGAGGAGGGATCGCTCACCGGGCTCTGGGTGGACACGTCGCTCGCCGAGCTCGGGTCCGACACCGGGCTCTGGGTGGAAACATCACTCTTCGAACTCTGCGTGGACACGTCGCTAACCGGACTCTGCGTGGACGCGTCGCTCAAGGTGCTCGGGTCTGACACCGGGCTCTGGGTGGAAACATCGCTCTTCGAACTCTGCGTGGACACGTCGCTCACTGAGCTCGGGTCCGACACCGGGCTCTGGGTGGAAATATCACTCTCCTCGCTGTCCAGCGAGGACGCGGACGTTCCGGCGTCTTCGGCGCTGACCGAGGAGGCGAACTTCCGGGGGGCCGTCTGGGCGGCGCTTGGCTGCGGGTTGGGATTCGGGGGTTGCATGGTGATGCTCGGCGATTGGAGGTTTGGTTTAATGATCCGTGGTTTCGGCCCGGGTGTGATTTCAAACAGCCTCTCGCCCGGCCCGGCCTGCGCGAAACCATGGGTCATTCGTCGCCGCAGCGGAAGAAAAAAATTCCAGGCGCCCTTCTCCGGGGTGCATCCGGGCATCGTGCACGCCCCTTCATCCTTGTCTTCATCCTTGTCTTAACCGGAACCGTGCCGTTGAAAAGCGGACACTGACTCAAACGCAGAGCCGCAGAGGGCGCAGAGCTGCGCGGAGAGGAAGCCGGTGAGGCACACCAAAAGATGGACGCTGATTTGTCTGCCAAACTCTGCGTTCCTCCGCGTTCTCTGCGCCTCTGCGTTAAGGTCAGCCCGGGTTCAACTGCATGGTTCCGGCCTAATCGCCCCGTGCAGCGCGGCCGCCGAAGAAGACAAGGATGAAGACAAGGATCAGCGGCGCAGCCGCGGCGTCCACGAAGAAAAAATGCGCCCCCTCCCACGGTGCCCCCGGCGCGAGGATGCGCCCCGGGCCGCCTGAAGGCGGAACTCCAACCGGGGCGGATGACTTTCACGCCGCCGGCCCGAGTTTCTCGACCACCGCGAGCAGCGCGCCCATGCGGTTCTCGACGCCGAGCTTTCGGAAAACTTCCGCGGTGTGTTTTTCCGTCGTGCGCGGGCTGAGCGACAGGATGGAACCGATTTCCGCGTTGGTCTTTCCCTCCGCGATCCAGTGCAGCACCTCGGCCTGCCGGCGCGTGAGGCCGAGCGTCTCCAGCATGTCAATGTCGTAGGCGTTGCGCTCCTCGGTGAAAAGCAGCAGCCGCTGGCCCGCCCCGGCCTTGGTCAGGCGGATGATGAGGCGGGATTTTCCCGAGACGCAGACGAGCGGGTCCGCGGCCGGGCCCGAACCGCTGCGCGCCGGCGAGCCCGCGGCGCGCACCCAGCGATGGAGCCGCTCGGGCAACCGGCCGGCGGCGGCGCGCGCTTCCGGAAAATAGACCTTGAACCACGCGGCGACCGCCGCGGGCATGCTCACCACGCCACCATCGTCGGCCAGCAGCACGGCTCCGTGCGCCGCGGGCGCGTAGATCTGGTTCAGGTGTTCGGTCGCGTTGACCGTGGCGCGGTCCATCACGGGATCGGTGAAGGCGGGGGCGCCCTTGCAGCGGAAGGACACGCTCTCGTTTCCCAGGAGAATGCGGTCGCCGTCGTGCATCCGCACCGGACCGTGCAACCGGATGCCGTTGGCGTAAACGCCGTTGCGGCTCCCGAAGTCCACCAGCCAGAAGCCGTCGTCCTCCGGAAACAGAATCGCGTGCCGGCGCGAGACGGATTTCGCCGGGATGACGATCTGGTTCTCGCGCGAGCGGCCGATCGAGCAGACGCCCGCGACGGGGTGCCGGGTTCGGTTTGATTCTTCGAGCCAGACTTTCACGCGGCGCAGTTTAGGCGGCTTGCTTCTGATTTCAACGGCTGATACAAAAAAAGCCGTGCGGCCATCGGGCGAAACCGGACGCACGCCACGCATCACAGTCAACCAACCGAAACGGCCGAGCATGTCAACGGTTCCAACCAACCCCGGCGGGGAAGAGGACACGCACACGCTGCTGGAACAACTCAAGGTGGGCGCCAGCGTCGGCAACGGGCGCTTCCTCCTGAAAAAATCCCTCGGCCGCGGTGGCATGGGCATGGTGTGGCTCGCGCTGGACACCAACCTCGACTCGCTCGTGGCGCTCAAGTTCATCGACGGCTCCAGCCGCTGGGACGAGGCCGCCCGCAAAAACCTGCGCCGCGAAGCGCGCCGCTGCCAGAAGCTCTCGCACCCGAACATCGTCCGGCTGCACGACCTGCATGAGGTCGAGGGCCAGACGCCGTTCCTGAGCATGGAATACGTCGAGGGCCCGACCTTCACCTTCTGGCAGGCCAGCCAGTCCGGCCTGGTGCTGCCGTGGGAAACGCTCAGTCCGCTGGTCGGCCAGCTTTGTGACGCGCTGGGTTACGCGCACAACGAGGGCATCGTCCATCGCGACCTCAAGCCCTCCAACCTCATGCTCGATGCGCGCCAACGGCTCAAGCTCGCCGACTTCGGCATCTCCGCGCCGCTGAACGATTCCCACACCAAGGCCACCGGCCCGCTCATCGCCGGCACGCCGGCCTACATGAGCCCGCAGCAGATGGAGGGCGTGAAGCCGGAGGTGACCGATGACATTTACGCGCTGGGCGCCCTGCTCTACACGTTGCTCACGAGCAAGCCGCCGTTCTGGAGCGGCAACGTCACGCATCAGGTGCTCCACTGCGCGCCGACACCGCTCACGCAACGCCTCGTCGAATTCAGCCTGACCAATTACGTCCCGCCCAGCGTCGAAGCGACCATCCTCGCGTGTCTCGACAAGGATCCCAAGAAGCGTCCGCAATCGGCGACCGAAACCGCCCAGCGCCTCGGCCTCGCCCACACCATCCGCATCCAGGCCGGCGCACTCCCGCGCCGCGCGAGCCGCGCCATGCTCGCGGGCCTCACGCTCGCACTCGCGCTCGCCGCCACCGCGGGCATCTGGTTTTTCAACACGCACTCCCGCACGGCCGCCGCGGCCGGCCACGAGGTCCCGCTCACGGGCCAGTTCGTCTTTCGCGAGGCGTTTGACAAAACGACCGTGCTGGGGATCCCGCCGGCGTGGGACGAGGAACACTTCAAGACGAAATTGAAAAACGGGCTGCAGGTTCAACCGCTAAAGGAGGACGGCGCGCCCTTCCTGCGCCTCGTCAACACCAACGCCGCGGAAAAATTCGCCGGCATCCAGGCGCGCGTGGGGCTCGAGCCCAACTGGAAAAAAATCACGGTCGCGGCGCGTTACCGTCTCAGCGCGCTCGAGGGGGGGGCGAAAGACGGAGCGGGCTTCGCCAGCCTGGCGTGCTCCTTCAAGGGCGCGAACGACCGGGTCTTGAGCCCGGCGCCCGTGAATCCCGACAGCCCCTCGACGTTGCCGGCCTCCACCAACTGGACGTGGCACGTTTACACCGTGCGCGTGCCCACCGAGGCGACCTACCTTCTCCTCAACCCGCGCTTCACCCACGCCACCGGCCAGCTCGACCTCAGCGACGTCGCGATCCTCGTGCCGTGAGCGACGCGCCCGTCACGCTTCGAGCGCGGCGATGAGCTGGGCCATCAGGCCGTTGGCGAACTGGAGGATCACGCGGTAATTGCCCCGCTGCAGCGCCTCGCCGCCGCGATTCACCTGCGAGCTGCCGGTCACGAAACCATCGGGCGTCAGATTTTTTTTCAAGGCGGCGAGCGTCCGCTGCGCCGACGCGCGGGCCGGGGCGGGCAACCACCCGTGCTTCGCGCCCAGCGCGAGCGCGGCGGCGATGCCGGCCGACCCGGAGGTGTCCGGCAACAGCTTCGGCTCGTCCACGAAGACGGACCACAGGCCGGACTCGAGCTGCTTCGCCTGAACCCACGCGGCGAACTTCGCGAAATCTTTTTTCACCCCGGCCGTGTCGGTGAGTCCCTCGAGCGTCGCCAGCGTGCGCGCGGTGCCGAGCAAATGCCACGCGATGCCGCGCGCCCAGTTGCGCTCGGTGGATTTTCCATCGGCGGAGCGCACGCGATGAAACTCGCCCTCGCCGACCAACCGCTGCGTGCGCACGCGCAGTTGCTGCAACGCCTCGCGCACGAGCGCCTCGGAGTTCCGCACCTTGCCGATCACGGCCATCGGATACGCGACCGTGTAGCTGCCCTCGGCCGTGGTGTCGCCGCCCTCGATCACCGCGCCCTCCGCGTCGCGGTGCGCTTTCCAAAAGTCGAGCGCGAGCGCGATGGACTTGTGCTGCGCGTCCACCTGCGCGAGCGCGGCGAAGGGCAGCGTGGCCTCGAGGCCGTAGATCGAATTGTCCGCCGGCTCGCTCTGCGCGTTTTCGCAGATGAGCCGGCCATCCGGTTTGAAGAAGAGCCCGAGGTGCAGCCGCGCCGTCTCGGCCAGGCGCGCGTGCTGCGGCAGTTTCGCGAGGTCCAGCAACCCGTCGAGCACGCAGCCCTCCATCCCGCCGAACGGCTGCACGCACGCGAGCGAGGCGAGCCGTTCAAAAAACTCGGCGGCCGGATCCGCGCCGCGATCGAGCATCAGGTGCGGACGCAGCAGCGGCTCGATGGGCAGTTCGGACGCGCTGTTGACGAGCACCCACAGCGCGCCCTCCGGGCCGAACGAGCGCAGCTCCAGATTGTCCACGTAAACGGCGACGGCATTGCCCGCGTCGAGATCGAACTCGAAAAGCTGGAGCGCCGGCGGCACGCGCACCTCCACCGAGCCGACCGAACATTCCGAACGGTGCAGCCCGACCTGCACACGCCGCGTCTCGCGGTCATCGAGCGCAATCGCGAAGCGGAAGCGCGCGCCCTCGTAGGCGTATTTGCGCTTGGGCCAGGTGAAGACGAGCGGCGCCGGTTTCGGTCCCGCGTCCACCGGCGCGGCCTCCCAGCCAAAGGGGACGCGCTGTTTTTCCGGAAACAGGCGCGACGGCCGCGCCGTGGGTGAAGCGTCGCGATATTCGATCTGGCTCATGATAAAAAAAATTGGGTTCAGCCGCCGGCGACGATGCGCACAATTTCCAAACGGTCGCCGGCCGCGAGCGCGCGCTGCGCGAACTCGGAGGGCACGACCGCCTCGCCGTTGTGCTCGACGACGACACTGCGCGGGAGGAGTTGCTGCGCGCGAAGAAAAACCTCGAGCGAGCACGGCAGCGGCGCGGCGACCTCGCGGCCGTTGGCGATGATGGTGGCGGGTTTCATCGGACGATTCAAACGAGCGTAAGCAAACTGATTTCCGGCCGGCAATTGAAGCGGGCGCCGAAGAGATTGCCAACTCCGTTGGTGATGTGCAACCAGCGGTCTTCCCACCGGTGCAGGCCGCGCACGAAGCGCTTGTCGCGCACGGGCGCAAACGGCGTGCCGACGAGCGGAATCCGAAGTTGCCCGCCATGCGTGTGACCGCAGAGCAGAAGGTCCCAGGAGAAATTGCGGAGCGCGTCCTTCGTGTCGGGATTGTGCGAGAGCAGAATCGTCGGCGACGCACCGGCAGTCGCCGGCAGCACGCCCGCGGCGCGAAATTCGCCGGCCCACAGATCGCCCACGCCGGCGAGGTTCACGGTGCGGTTCTTGAGCGTGATCGGGTGAAGCGCGTTGTGAAGCAGCTCGATGCCGCTGTGCTGAAGCAGGGCGCGGACTTCCGTTGTGTCGGCGTAGCCGCGATGCCGCCACGCGGCCCACGCGCCCCCGTCGTGGTTGCCGAGAGACGCGACGGTCGGAGCGCACTTCGGCAGCGCGGAAAGGATTTCCGCGTAGCGGTCGAACTGCCCGTAGTGCGAGGTGACGAAATCGCCGGTGAGACAGATCACGTCCGGCTTCAAGCTCACGCCCGTCTCGATCGCGCGACGAAGGTAGTCGAGGCCGACGACTTCGGAAGCGTGAAGGTCCGAGAGATGGAGGAGCTTGATCGGAACGGCGCTGCGCTCCGGTCCGAGTTGAACTTCGTGCCGGCCCACATCCAGCCACGAGGACTCGAGGCCGAAGGTGTAGAGAGCCCCGCCACCGCAAAGCGCACCCGAGCCGAGGACGAATTTCCGCCGGCTGAGTTTGGGAGCGAATGTCTTCACGCAAACTTAGTCAGCGAATGACCCAGCCGGGTTCAAACTCACGCCGTCAGCGCCGCGTCCCAATCTTTCCACACCGGCTCGTAGCCGAGGCCGCGGATGAGTTCGGCGATCGCGGCGGGCGGGCGTTCATCGGCGATCTCGAACTGGCCGGTGGCGTTGGTCGCGCGGCCGGTGAGCGGGGCCCATTCGCTCGCGCCGGCGGCGAGTTCCTGGATGCGCCCGCGTTCGGTGCGGTGGATGTTTTCCCGCCCCGCGCCGGTGTAGCCGCCCGGCTCGGTGTGGCTGCCCGCGCTCACGAGCGTGATGCCGAGCGGGATGAGGCCGTCGCGCAGGCGGGCCGGCTCGCGCGTCGAGAGCACGAGGCCGACATCGGGCAGGAACAGGCGGAAGGCGCAGATGAGTTGCACGAGGTCGCGGTCGCTCATGTGCGTGAGCGGCGTGAATTCGCCGGCGCACGGGCGCAGGCGCGGCAGGGAAATGGTCAACTGCGCCTTCCAACAGTGGCGCAGGAGATGCGCGGCGTGCGCGGCGACGCTGAGGGCCTCGAAGCGCCAGTCGGCCAGGCCGTAGAGCGCGCCGATGCCGAGCCGCCGGAAGCCGGCGGCGTAGGCGCGCTCGGGGGTTTCGAGGCGCCAGTTGAAATCGCGCTTCGGTCCGGCGGTGTGCATCGCGGCATACACGTCGCGGTCGTAGGTTTCCTGATACACCACGAGACCCTCCGCGCCGGCGGCGGCGAGGGGGCGGTAGTCGTCGGTCTCCATCGGGCCGACTTCGAGCGAGATCGCGGGCAGTTCCGCGTGCAACGCGCGGATGCACGCGGCGAGGTAATCACCGGCGACAAATTTCGGATGCTCGCCGGCGACGAGAAGCACGTTGCGAAAGCCCTGCTCCTTGAGCGCGCGCGCCTCGCGCACGACTTCCGCGACGGAGAGGGTGACGCGCAGGATCGGGTTGTCGCGCGAGAAGCCGCAATAGGCGCAGTTGTTGATGCACTCGTTGGAAAGGTAGAGCGGCGCGAACAGGCGGATGACCTTGCCGAAGCGCTGACGCGTGAGCGACTGCGAGCGGGCGCCGATGGTCTCGAGCAACGCGACCGCGCCCGGTGAAATGAGCGCGGCGAAATCATTCAGGCTCAAGGATGGCCTGGCCAACGCGGCCCGGGCCGGCTCGGAGTCGGCGGATTCCGCGACCCGCCGCAGGGCGGCGAAGGGCAATGAATCGAATTCCGGGACAAAACTCATTTCGCAAGCGTAGCGCGCGATTTCGCAAATTGAAGAACTTGCATCAACAATCGTGCGAACGTGTTTGCCGCCGGAGGGCGCGGATGGTAGAAGATTGAGTCTGAATAACAGCCAGTCGCTGATCCAGGGTTCCGGCTTCGCAACGATGACACGGCAAGCCACCTGCTAGGTAGCCGGCGTAAAAAGATGGGACAGAACACGTCCACAATTTGGAACACGAAACTCATCGCCCTGGCGATGGGGCTGATGCTTGCCGCCGTGGCGGCCCGCGGCCAGGCGTTGGTCCGCCAGCCGAACACTTCGCTGCAGATGCCGCCCACGCCGCCCCTGTATGGGTTCGATGTCGTGGACGCGTTCCCCGGGGTGACGTTCACGTATCCCATCGCGATGGTGTCGCCGCCCGGTGAGACCAACCGCATCTTTGTCGCCGAGCAGCCCGGCCGCATCTACCAAGTCACGAACCTCGCGAACCCGGTGAAGACGCTCTTCCTGGATATCAGCGGCAAGGTGACCGGGGGCGTGCCGGCGCAGGAGCAGGGCTTGCAGTGCTTCACGTTTCATCCGGGCTTCGCGACGAACGGATTCATCTACGTGCTTTACTGCTCGAGCGAAAATGGCAACCAGGGCAACGGCTTCTACAACCACCTCTCGCGTTTCACAGTTTCGCCGGGCAATCCGAACTACCTGGACCCCGCCTCGGAACTGCCGCTGATTTCGCAGTTCGACGAGAGCCCGATGCACAACGCCAACGACGTGCGCTTCGGACCCGACGGCTATCTTTACGTGGCGATCGGCGACGAGGGCGGCCAGGACGACCAGTTCGGCAACGCGCAGCGGATCGACGGTGACTTCTTTTCCGCCATCCTGCGCATCGATGTGGACAAGCAGCCCGGCAGCCTGCCGCCCAACCCGCACCCGGGCGCGACGACCAACTACACGGTGCCGACGGACAACCCGTTCGTCGGCGCCACGTCCTTCAACGGAGCGCCCGTCAATCCGGGCGATGTGCGGACGGAATTCTACGCCGTGGGCTTGCGCAATCCGTGGCGCATGTCGTTCGACCCGCTCACCGACGAGTTGTATCTCGGCGATGTCGGCCAGGGCACGCGCGAGGAAGTGGACAAGATCGTCAAGGGCGGCAACTACGGCTGGTCCTATCGCGAGGGCACCATCCCCGGGCCCAAGTCGGCGCAGGCACCCGGGGGATTCACCTCGTTGAATCCGCTGATTGACTATCCGCACGGCAACGGGAGTTACGAAGGCGGGTGCATCATTGGCGGCCTCGTTTACCGCGGCAACAAACTGACGCAGCTCTACGGCAGCTACATTTTCGCGGACTACGTGAGCGGCAACATCTGGAAGCTGCTCATGGACGGCACGAACGTCGTCGAGTGGACACGCCTGGCGGCCAACACCGGCATCGTCTCCTTCGGCACCGATCCGCGCGATGGCGACATCCTCATGGCCGACATCTTCGCGGGCAAAATCAAGCGGCTGGTTTACAACTCCTCGCCCGTCGGCGCACCGCTGCCGCCCACGCTCGCGAACGCCGGGGTCTTCTCCAATCTCGTCACGTTGCAGACTTATCCCGGCCTCGTGCCCTACAGCCTCAACGTCCCCTTCTGGTCCGACAACGCGATCAAGACGCGCTGGTTTTCCGTGCCCGACACGAACCTCGACCTGACGTTCGACGCGAATAGCAACTGGTCCTTCCCGACCGGCACGGTGTGGGTGAAACATTTCGAACTGGAAATGACCAACGGCGTCGCCTCGTCGCGGCGCCGGCTGGAGACGCGCCTGCTCGTGAAAAATTCCAACGGCGTCTATGGCGTGACCTACAAATGGGACGCGTCGCAGACCAACGCCACGCTCGTCGCCGAGACGGGCGCGGAGGACTTGCTGACCATCGACGACGGCGGCGGAATTTTGCGGACGCAGCGGTGGATCTACCCGAGCCGCAGCCAGTGTCAGGCCTGCCACACGGCGGTCGCCGGCCACGCGCTGGGTTTCAACACGCGCCAGCTCAACCGCCCCGGAACCTTCGGCGCGAACGTCACCAACCAGATCACCGCGTTGAGCGAGGCGGGCTACTTCACCACGCCGGTGACGAACGTCGGCTCGCTCGCGGCCCTGGCCCACGCGACCAACACCGCCTTCAGCCTCGAATACCGCGCGCGCTCCTATCTCCAGGCCAATTGCGCGCAGTGTCACCAACCCGGCGGCGCGGGACGTGGAAACTGGGACGCACGCATCACCACGCCGATGAACCTCGCGAACATCGTCAACGGCCTGCTCGTGGAGGATTTCGGCAATGCGGCCAACCGCGTCATCAAGCCCGGGCTGCCGACCAACTCCGTGATGCTCACGCGCATCTCGCACAACGACACCTATCGCATGCCGCCGCTCGGCTCGACCGTGCTCGACACCAACGCGATCGCGCTCGTGAGCAATTACGTCCGCAGCCTGGCCCGGATCATGCCGCTCGGTGATTCGATCACGCAGGGGGACACGGCGCACAACAGCTACCGCCGTCCGCTCTGGCAGTTGCTCACCAACGCCAGCTACACCGTGGACTTCGTCGGCAGCCTGACCAACAACAGCGGCGGGCCGCCGCCCAATCCCGATTTCGATCTCAACCACGAGGGCCATGCCGGTTTCAAGGCGGACGATCTCGTCAACAATCTGCCCACGTGGCTGCCAAACGCGTCGAACGACATCGTGCTCCTGCACATTGGCACCAACGACCGGCTCAATGGCCAGGACGACCAGAGCACCACCAACGAGATCAGCCAGGTGATTGATCTGTTGCGCGGCTCCAATCCCAAGGTGGCCGTGCTCCTCGCCCAGATCATTCCCTACGGCTCGCCGTGGAGCGGCGCCAGCGGCATTCCCTCGCTCAACTCCAACATCGCCAAGCTCGCGATTGCCAAAAACACCGCGCAGTCGCCGGTCATCCTCGTGGATCAATTCTCCGGCTTCGACGCCGTCAGCGATACGTATGACGGCCTCCACCCGAATCCGTCCGGCGAACAAAAGATGGCGCAGCGCTGGTTCGATTCGCTTTCCAAATACCTCCTCGGCCTGTCCAACTCCGCGCCCACCGTGGTCATCACCAGCCCGGAGGATCAATCGTCCGCGCTCGCGCCCGGCAGTTTCAATCTCGGCGCGCTGGCCTTCGACACCGACGGCACGGTGGCGCGCGTCGAGTTTTTCGCCAACGGCACGAAGGTCGGCGAGGCCACCAACGCCCCCTTCAATGTCTCGTGGACGGCGGTGCCGGTCGGCACGTTCAGCCTCAGCGCCATCGCCACCGACGACGTCGGCGCCAAGGCCACCTCGGCCGTGGTCACCGTCTCGGTCGCGCCGGTGCCCGCGTTCCTGCGCGGCATGAACCTCGGCGGCGGGGCGGTGGTGATCGAGGGCCAGACCTGGCTCTCCTCCGCGGCGGCGCAGTCGTCCGGGCTCACCCTCTCCGGCGGAACGGAGACGAGTTTCACCTACAACTTCGCGCTCTCGCCCGGCACGGACACGAACACGAAGGCCATGCTGCAAAGTTTCTACTACCGCTCCGCCGGCGCGAACGGCGACGGCTTCACCGTCAGCCAGACGGTGACCAACGGCAATTACGACGTGTGGTTCTGGGTGGTGGAAAATTATTACTCCGGCTACCGCAACATGAACGTGTTCATCGAGGGCAGCCAGGTCGCCACCAACATCGGCGACTTGCAACTCGGCGAGTGGCGCAAGTATGGGCCGTATCACACGACGGTTGCCGACGGCGTGCTGAACCTCGCGTTCCAGCGCGGCACGAAGGGCGACCCGATGATCACCGGCCTGTTGCTGGGCTCGGGTCCGCCGCCGACCAACACCGGCCCGCCCACCATCTCCGGCCTCGCCACCAACCGCACCATCAACGAGGACACCGTGCTCGGTCCGCTGCCGTTCGTCATCAGCGACCCGGACCAGCTCCCGAACTCGCTCGTCCTGGTGGCTCAATCGTCGAACCCGTCGCTCATCCCGGTCACCAACATCGTGTTCTCCGGCAGCGGCTCCAACCGCAACCTCACGCTCACGCCCGCGACCAACGCCTCGGGCAGCAGCGTCATCTCCGTGATCGTCAGCGACGCGTTCGGCACGCAGGGCACCAACATCTTCACGGTGAATGTCCTGCCGGTGAATGATCTGCCGACGGTGGCGATCACCTCGCCGGCCGACGGTGCCTTCTTCAGCTATCCGGCGAGCTTCACCGTCTCGGTCAGCGCGAATGACGCGGATGGTCCCGTGACGCTCGTCGAACTTTTCGCGAACGGCACGCCGCTCGCGAGCTGGACCAATGCTCCCTACAATTTCAACTGGAGCGGCATGCCCACCGGCACCTACGCGCTCACCGCCATCGCCACGGACACCAACGGCGCGAAGGCCACCTCCGCCGTGGTCACGGCCAACGTCATCATCACGCCGCCGTTCTATCGCGGCATCAACCTCGGCGGCGCGGCCACGACCGTCGAAGGGCAGCCTTGGATTTCGTTCGACGACGCGCAGGCCGCCGGCCTCACGCCCGCCAACGCGAGCTGGAACACCACAACCTTCGGCTTCACGCCCAGCCCGACGCCCGACGCCGGGACGCTCACCATGCTTCAGGGCCGCGTGTTCCGCATCGGCCCGCCCGACGGCCAGGGCTTCACGTTCACGCAGACGATGACCAACGGCACGTATGACGTTTACGTGTGGGCCATCGAGGATTTCCAAAGCAACTTCCGCCGCATGAGCCTCAAGCTCGAAGGCACCACCGTCGCCACGAACATCGGCGATCTCGCCCTCGGCGCGTGGCAGAAATACGGACCCTATCCCGTCACCATCTCCGACGGCTTGCTGACGATCGACGTGGTGCGCAACGGCAAGGGCGACCCGCAGCTCTGCGGCCTCCTCATCCAGACCGCCGGCGGCGCGGCCGCGAGCAACAACCCGCCCACCATCTCCACCATCACCAACGCCACCATCGTCGAAGACACTTCGACCGCCGCCCTGCCCTTCACCATCGGCGACGCGGAGAGCACGCCGGCGCAGTTGACGCTCGCGGCGCAAAGCTCCGCGACGAATGTGATTCCCGTCGGCGGCATCGCGTTTGGCGGCAGCGGCTCCAACCGCACCGTCACCGTCACGCCCGCGACGAACGCCACCGGCTCGTCCGTCATTTCCGTCATCGTCTCCGATCCGAGCGGCGGCGCCGCGACCAACTCGTTCACCGTCACCGTGACGCCGGTGAACGACTACCCCACCGTCAGCATCTCGGTGCCGTCGGACAATTCGTTCTACTCCGTGCCGGCCAACATCCCGGTGCAGGTCAACGCCGGCGACCTCGACGGCACGATCACCAACGTCACGCTCAAGGCCAACGGCACCAACCTCGCCGTGTGGACCAACGCGCCCTACACGCTCACGTGGAGCAACGTCCCCGTGGGCAGCTACGCGCTCACCGCCATCGCCAGCGACAACCTCGGTTTGAAAGCCACCTCGTCGGTCGTGAATGTGACGGTCGCCCTCACGCCGCAGTTGGTGCTCGGCGTCAACCTCGGCGGCGACGCGACCGTCGTCGAGGGCAACACGTGGCTCTCGTGGGACGCGGCGCAAAGCAACGGCCTCGCGCTGGCCAACGGCGGCTGGAGTTACTCCGGCTTCGGATTCACGCCGAGCCCGGTGCCCGACGCCGGCACGCTCACCATGCTCCAGGGCCGCGTCAACCGCATCAATCCCGCCGACGGCCAGGGCTTCACGCTCACGCAGCCGATCACCAACGGCTCGTATCTCGTTTACGTCTGGGCCATCGAGGATTTCCAGAGCAACTACCGCAACATGACGCTCAAGCTCGATGGCACCACCGTCGCCACCAACATCGGCGATCTCGCGTTCGGCGCGTGGCAGAAATACGGACCGTATGCCGTCACCGTGTCCGACGGCGCGTTGAACATTGACGTCCTCCGCAACGGCAAGGGCGACCCGCAGCTCTGCGGCCTGCTCATCCAGAGCGCCACGCTGAGCAACTCCCCGCCCACCGTCGCGCTCACCGCGCCGGTCGATGGCTCGATGTTCGTCTTCCAAAGCGCGCTCGCCCTCACCGCCACCGCGAGCGACACCAGCGGCACCGTCAGCGGCGTGAATTACTACGCCGGCGGCGCGCTCGTCGGCGCGGGCAGCGGGAGCAACTGGCTCTTCAACTGGACCAACGCCCCGCTCACCAACCTCACCCTCACCGCCGTCGCCACCGACAACCTCGGCGCGAGCGCGACCTCGACGCCCGCGAGCATCTCCGTGGTGCTGCTGCCGAAAGTGCGCGTGACCAACAGCGGCAGCGCGTTCGTCGTCGAGATCACCGGCGAAACCAACCGCCCCTACCGCGTGCTCACCTCGAGCAACCTCGTCACGTGGCAGTCGGTTTACACCAACACCGCGACCAACGGCGTGCTGCGCTGGACCAACCAGCCCGCCGGCGGCACACGCGCCACCTTCTACCGCGCGCAGCCGTTGCCGTGACGGGAGAGTGGCCGCGTTCGTGAGAACGCGGGATGATTTTCACCCGTGCTCTCACGAGCACGGCCACCTTCCGGGGGTGCGCTTCCCTCAGCAGCAGCCTACTGCCCACGGCCCGTCCCTTCGTGACTTCGAGCCGGCGATCCTCACCGCGCCGCAGGCAATCGGAACACTTCCGGTGCGTCAAACCTGTCGTCGGACGCCGAAAACCTCTGGTCTGATGTCGCAAACCCCTGGTCGGGTGCAGCAAACCTCTAGTGGGATGTCGCAAAACTCTAGTCCGATGCCACAAACCTCTGGTCGGATGCCGCAAATCTCTAGTCGGAAGCGGCAAACCTCTGGTCGGGTGCCGCAAACCTCTAGTCGGATGCGGCAAACCTCTAGTCCGATGCCGCAAAACTCTAGTCGGAAGCAGCAAACCTCTAGTCGGATGTCGCAAAACTCTAGTCGGATGCCGCAAACCTCTGGTCGGATGCGGCAAATCTTCGGGGATTTGCGGCAAATCTTTGGCCTTTTGGCCTTGGAACTTGAGGTTTTCGCCCCTTTTCCTCGCCGGACGGGCGGGAAGGCGGCTACGGCGAGCGGACGCGGTAGAAGCGGGTCGGGCCGTTCGTGCCCGCCGGGTCGGCGAACTGGAACAGGCCGGGGCCGATGTTCGTGGCCGGCCCGAGCACGGTCCAGTTGCTCAGGGGAAGAAAGAGGTCCGTCGCGGCGAGCATCGTGAAGCCGGTGTTGGTGTCGCTGCACATGAAAGTCCAGAGGACGGAGCCGTCGGGCAGGTTTGCGGCGTTGGGGAAGAACTGAGGAACGGGCGTGGGCTGCAACTCAAAGGCGCCGATGTCCACGTGAGGTCCGCTCAACCGGAGGAAGCCACGCTGGTCAGTGCCGGTCAGTGAATCGTCGCCTACGTCAATCGCGGGGCTGCCAAACAACAACGCGCAAGTGGGAGTGGGGCCGCCATTGTCGGCGAGCGGGCCGAGGCGCGGGTCGGTTCCAACTAAGTCACCGTTCACGCCATTCGTGAAACTGTAATTATAAGGGCAGAAAACGCACTGCGATTGAGCAGGAACGCCAATCAAGTTGTGTCCTTGAGACGTGAACGAGCCGGCTGCATCGGGGCTAGCAACTAGGCCATTAATGTCACCGAAGCCATTCAGATTGTTCAAGGCAACGATGGTGTTTCGGACCAAAGCCAGAGCACCGCCTCCCGCGTAGTAGATGCCGCCGCCATTTCCACTGCCTGAACTGCCACAAATGTTCCGACAGATCGTGCACCCAACGACACTGAGGCTGGCGGAGCAATAAATCCCCCCTCCGCTGCCGCCCGGTGGATTGATAAAGGGGGGTTGCCGATGTTGTTCCCAGCGTGGTTTCCATAGATCGTGCATGACGTCATGAATAATGGACCCGAACTGAAGATAGCTCCACCGTTCCCTCCGGCGGCTCCTGCACCACCTCCATCTCCAGCTCGATTACTGCTCAGAGTGCAGCCCATCAAGCTCAGTGGACCCGTGCTGTAAATTCCGCCTCCATGCCCTCCCGGGAGTGAAAGGACTGGATAGATTGGCGAAACGCCATAGCCAGCGGTGTTGGCGGTCACGGAGCAATTTGTGAGCGCAAGCGCACCTTGGTTAAAAATGCCACCACCGGGCGAAGCCGGGGAATAATTCGCGTAATAATTATTAGCTGCCTTCCCATCGCGGACCGTCAGTTCGGAAATCCCTACACTGGTATTGGAGCCGACATTGAACACGCGGCTCGCCTGATTGCCGCTGATGGCGAGGTTGGTCGCGCCGGGGCCGAGGAGGGTGAGGTTGTTCGTGATGAACAGTTCGCCGTTGGTGAGCGTGATGGTGCCGTGGGTGGCGAAGGTGATGAGGTCGCCGGAGGCCGCGTTGGTGATGGCTTGCCGCAGCGTGCCGGGGCCGTCATCCGCGAGGTTCGTCACCACCAGCGTCGCCGCCCCCGCCGCGGGCAGGAAACCCAGCGCGGCCACCCAGCCGGCGAGTCGGAGGGAGTTGAGAAGGCGGGTTCCCTTCATGGCGGCAATTTCTTAACCCATCCCCGTGCCGGCGGCGAGGGCTTTCTGGGCGGCGCGTGCAGGTAGGGACGACCCGCCGGGTCGTCCCCGCCCGCGTTCAGCGGGCGGAACGGAAGCCGTCGCCTGACGCTGCGCTCGGCGACGGGGACAAGCCAGCGGCTTGTCCCTACCTTGCGCGGCTACGGGGAGCGGACGCGTTCGCCCGCCCGCCTATTTCACCTTCTGCAAACAATGCGCGAGGTAGGGCAGTAACTGTTTCTTGCGCGAGACCACGCCCTTGAGTTGGTAGATGCCCGGCTCGACCTCCGGGTAGTCAATCGCCGCGAGGAACTCCTTCGCACCCGCCACGAGCAGCAGCGAATCCTGCGTGGCCACGTCGGAGACAAGCAGCGCCGAGAAGTAGCAGCCCTTGGACTCGCGGAAGTCCGCCAGCGCCGCGACGACCTGCTCCTTGCGCTTTTGGAATTGCTCGAAGCCGATCTCCTCGATCTGCGCGACGCTGAACTTGTGCCCGCGCTCGGTGTATTCCTTGCAGTCCGCGCCGATGGCCTGCGCCGCCGGCCGCGTCACGAGCACGGAGCCGGAGCTGAAAAGTTTGTCGGTGAAATCCGCGGCGTCCACGCCCGCGATGTTCTGGAGAATCTGGAGGATGGTGGCGTCGCGCTGCGTGGTGGTGGGCGAGGTGAGGTTGAGCGTGTCGCTGATGAGGCCGGCAAGCAGCAGCCCGGCGATGGGCTTGGTGAGCTGCACGCCGTAGCGCAGGAAGCAATCGGCCACGATGGTGCTGGTGGAGCCGACGGGTTCGTTGCGAAAAAGAATGGGCTGGTGCGTGGTGAGCGCGCCGATGCGGTGGTGGTCAATGATCTCGATGATCTCCACTTCGTCCGCGCCCTGCACGGCCTGGGAGAGTTCGTTGTGGTCCACGAGGATGAGCTGGCGCTCGACCTTTTTCAGAAAGTCGGTCTTGGAAAGAATGCCGAGCACCTCGCCGGATTCGTTGACGACGGGGAAGGCAAGGAAGGCGGACTCGGTGGCGATGGGCTGGATTTTGCGCAGCGGCTCGTCGGGGCCGAAGGTGAGGAACTGTTTCTCGTGCATCATGTGGCGCACGGTGATCGCGGCACGGCAGAGCATGGCGGTGGTGGCGGAGTCGTGCGGCGAGAGGAGCACGCTCACGCCGTTGCGCGCGGCGGCGGCCACAACGTCGGCATCGGGCTGGAGCCCGCCGGTGACGACGAGGAGCCGGACCTTTTCGGCAATGGCGAGTTCCTGGATGTCGCGCCGGTCGCCGACGATGACGAGGAGTTTCGCGCGCGGATATTTCTCCAGCCGCGTCTTGAACGAATCGAACGCCATGCCGCCGATCATGAGGATGAGCTCGTCCTCGCGCTCGGGGTTGACGGTGTGGACCAGGCGCGCGGCGAGCGTGCGGGCGAGGCCGTTGATGCTGGCGAGGACGCGGCGCGAGTCGAAGAGGCGGTTCGGCGCGGGCAGGTAATACATCGTCATCTTGAACACGGACACCAGCCCCTCGCACCGGCGGTCGGCGCCGATGACGGGCAGCACGCGAATATTATTCTGGTCCATGATGGCGAGCGCCTCGGCCACCGGCGTGTCGGGCAGCACGCTGACGATGTGCGAGGCCATCACGTCGCGCACCTTGGGCGAAACGTCGGAGATGAAGCGCGGCGGCTCGACGCCGAAGGTCTTGAGGACGAAGTCAACGCGGTCGTTGGTGTCGCCGCAGCGCGCGGCCACGGCGGCGGTCATGCCGGTGCGGCGCTTGAAGTCCGCGTAGCCGATGGCCGAGCAGATGGAGTCAGTGTCGGGATTGCGGTGGCCGATGACGAAAATTTCGCTCACGAGAAAATGGTTATCAGGTGGTCAGGTTATCAAGTTATCAGGTGGGGAGGTTTTCAGTTTGGTGACCGCCTTGGCAACTTGATAACTGGAAAACCTGATACCCCGACCACCGCACGCGTTGCAACCTGCAACTTGCAACCTGTGTCACGCTCCCGTTAAATCGCCGCCGTGCCTGCGCCCATCATCGCCGTCGCCAATCAAAAAGGCGGAGTCGGAAAAACCACGACCACCATCAACGTGGCCGCCTCGCTCGCCCTCCAGGGCAAGCGCGTGCTGCTGGTGGACCTCGACCCGCAGGCCAACGCCACCAGCGGCCTCGGCCTCGACAAGACCGAGGGCGCGAGCCTTTACCGCGCGCTGCTCGGCGAGGGCACGGCGGCGGAGAAGATCAAGCACACCGCCTTCGCGCGGCTCGATGTCATCCCGAGCGAGGTGGATTTGTGCGGCGTGGAACTCGAACTCGCGCGCGGCGAGAATCATCTCACGCGGCTCCGCAACATTCTCACCCCCGTCGCCGCCGCCGGCACGCACGACGTGCTGCTGCTCGACTGCGCGCCTTCGCTCGGCATTCTCACGCTGAATTCCTTCGCCACCGCCGACTACCTGCTCGTGCCGATGCAGTGCGAATACTACGCGCTCGAAGGCGTCTCGATGATCCACCGGCTGCTCAACCAGCTTCGCGACGGCGGCATCAACGCGAATCTCCAGTTGCTCGGCGTGCTGATGACGATGTTCGACGGCCGCACGCGCCTCTCGCAACAGGTCGTCGAGGAGGTGCGCAAACATTTCGGCGAACTGGTCTTCGACGTCGTCATCCCGCGCACGACCAAACTGGCGGAGGCGCCGAGCCACGGGAAGCCGATCATTCATTACGATCAATACAGCGCCGGCGCAGCCGCCTACGACGTGCTGGCGGGCGAGGTGGCGAAGCGGCTGAAGATGTGAGTCCGTGGCGACTTCCCAGAATTGCGTTCGCAAACTTCTGTTCTGTGCCACGGCTCATCTCGTGATGTAATTCGCGGGCGAACGGATCGTAAAATGCATAATCCCAGGCCAGCGGTGGACGGGCGTCAGAACGGCAATGCTCGGTCTTCACTCAGTTGGCGATTCCTTTGGCGAATAGCGCTCGCCGGCATTTTGTTGATGTTATTGATGGGACTTGCGTTGGCGCTCTTCGTTTTCAAAGTTTCCTTTTCAACGGGCGTTTACGCGTGGCAAACGCCGGGGTTCGGAATCTTATTTCCACACGCGCCTGGCCCGAAACTGAGTCTTCGGGTTAACGGCCGGACCTATTCCTACCTCATGGGTAATTCTCCCGGATACCTGAGACTCCCTGATTTTGATGCGATCTTTTTTGTGCAAGAGCGGCCAGGAGGAAGCGCCGAATGTCATCTTGTCTTCTTAAACGGCGGACGGGATTTGGACTTTGGCGGAATTGCTGAACGTCTGGGTTTTGAAATCGGCGACAAGTCCTCCAACATACGATCCAGAAAGATCAGCGGTAGCGAATTGGAAATATCCTTTGACGATGACGGCCGAATCATCGCCTACGTTTTCAACCTGACGACCGGAACCACGTCCAAGTCTCGCGACAAAAACTGAAATCTCTTGTGGATTTGTTTGAGAGTAGCTCGGTGAGGACACCGATCCCTACCTGACATTTCTCACACGTCGCACAACTTCACCGCCTCGCTCAGCGACGTGACCTTGTCGCGCAGCGGGATGAATTCCTGGCCGACGTAGCCCGTGTATTTCACGTCGAGCAGCGCCTTCATGATCGGCGGGTAGTTGATCTCCTGCGTGTCATCAATCTCATTGCGCCCCGGCACGCCCGCGGTGTGGACGTGGCCGATGTAGGGCGCGTATTGCCTGATCCGCGCGATCACGTCGCCGTGCATGATCTGCACGTGGTAGATGTCGAAGAGCACCTTGCAATACTCGGAGCCGATCTCCTTGAGGATGCCGATGGCCACGTCCATGTCGTTGAACCAGTAGCCCGGATGGCCCTTCATCTCGACGGCGACTTTGGTGTTCAGCATCTCGGGGCAGAGCACGACCTTGTGCTGCTCCGCGACGGGCAGGATTTTTTTCAGGCCGGCGATGAAATTTTTGCGCGCCGACTCGTCGGTATTGTTCTTCTTGAAGCCGGAGAAGGTGATGACTCGTTTCACGCCAAACTTCGCGCACTGCTCGATGCGCTCGGTGAGCAACTTCACGCACTCGTCATGCTCCTCGGGATTCGCGAAGCCCTTCGAGAAGCCGTGGCTGCCGGCGATGGCACAGGTCATGCCGAGTTCCTTGAGCCGCGGCCAGTGCTTCGGGTCAATCAGCTCGACCGACGGCAGGCCGAGCTGGTGCGAGTGCTCGATGAGTTCCTCCGGCGGCATCGGCTTGAAGCACCACGGCACGACGGACTGGTTGATGCGGGAGTTTTTTACTTTGTAGTGCTCGGCGGCGCGGCTGCGGGCCGTGCGGATGAATGGCACTGCGGCGAGCAGTCCGGCGGTTTTGAGGGCGGAACGGCGGGAAAGGTGGTGGGTTAGGTTCATGTGTTCTCTCCGACGTCGCGGAGCACGTCGGCAATCAATTGCGGGTGGATGTAAATTCCGTTTGCGAGCAGAGCGTTCACGTGCGGCTTCACCGCGGTGATCAGGCCCGCAGTCTTGGCACGGCACAAAAGTCCGATGGTGCCCGTCATGCGCAAGCCCAGCCGCCGAGCGACACGGCGTGCCTGGTCGTCATCCAGCAACAGCAGGGAGCCGGGGATGGTTTGGGCGAGCTGAAGTGCGGCGGACTCACCAGGATCCAACTGCACGAACGGATTTTGGTCCGGGCCATCGTTCGGCGGTGCGATCTCGATCCACTGACAGGCGAGCACCACCGATGCGCCGGGCAGATTCGGGAGTTGGGTTACTTCCGACCAAACCACTGCCGGAACCACGACGCGGCGGGCCAAACGCTTGAGAAGATCGATCTGACCGATGCGGGCGAGTCCGATGAGCGGGCTGGAATCAGCAATGACCGCCGCCTCAATCATCGCTCAGTTCCCGGGCGCGCTCCTCGGGGGAGAGATTTATCACTGGAATTCTCAACCGCGCCAGTTCCTCCATGAACAGCAGCTTCGGCTGGCCGGCGATCTGCGCCGCCCGACCAAGCGATACCGTCCCCTCTTCGAAAAGGCGGATGGCGACCGCGCGCTTCACGTCCGCTTCCTGGACCTCATCCGGCACTTCGATGGTCATCGCTTTCATGGCATGAACGTAGTTTTTCAGGCCAGCTTTCACAAGCCGGCTCTTCACACATCGCAAATCCCCACTGCCTGCCGCAGCGACGCGAGCTTGTCCTCGCGCTTGGGGATGAACTCCTGCGCGACGTGGCCCTTGAAGCCCGTCCCGACGATCGCGCGCATGATGGCGGCGTAGTTCAACTCCTGCGTGTCATCAATCTCCGCACGGCCCGGCACGCCACCGGTGTGGTAGTGGGCGAAGTATTGGTTGTCGCGCTTGATGGTGGCGATCACGTCGCCCTCCATGATCTGCATGTGGTAAATGTCGTAGAGCAGCTTGAAGCGCTCGCTGCCGATGCGCTTGCAAAGCTCGATGCCCCACGCCGATTTGTCGCACATGTAATCCTTGTGGTTCACGCGGCTGTTCAGCAGCTCCATGCAGAGCGTAACCTTGTGTTTCTCCGCGAGCGGCAGCAGGCGCTTGAGGCCGGTGGCGCAATTCTGCAGCCCCGTCTCCTCGTCCATCCCGTCGCGGTTGCCGGAAAAGCAAATCACGTTGAGGAAACCGGCGGCCGCCGACGCCTTGATGAGCGGCTCGTAAACGGCGATGAGCGCGTCGTGATGCTCGACGCGATTGAACGCCTTCGGGATGCCGCCGATCTTCGTCTTGCCGCTCTTCGCTTTCGCGTCCGGAATTTCCACCGAGGGATAGCTCACCATCGCGCAGTGCAGTCCGTGCTTTTTGAGCGTGGCGAAATGTTCCGGGTCGAGCAGTTCGATGGATTGCAGCCCCATCGCCTTGCCGGCGACGCAGAGATCGTCGAGCGCAATGTCCTTGTAGCACCATTTGCAAACGGAATGATGGACGTGTCCCTTGAGTCCGCTCGCGGCATCCGCGGCGGAGAGACGCGTGTGCAGAGAGGAAGCGGCGGCGAACGCCACGGCGGTCGCAGCCGTGCGGCGCAGCGCCGTCCGGCGGGAAATGGG
>JACQFS010000143.1 GCA_016199935.1 Verrucomicrobiota bacterium | reverse complement strand
CCGCCGCATCACCAGCGGGAGATGAGTCATCCCGGCGAGACCGAGACCGGTTCCCAAGAGAGCCGAACGTTCAAGAAAGGAGCGGCGAGAGATGATGTTCATAGTTGCTCTTCGTTTCGAATGGTTTTGTAAAAAATGATCACTGTTCCTGAAAGCGGGGAAGCGACATGAGCATGGCGATCATGCCGCGCAACCGTTCGTCGTGGGATTCACTGCCGTAGTCCGCGCGCGGTCCATAGGCGTCCTGCGCCCCAGAAGCGTTGGAGTTTAGGAAATTCACAGCCGCGGTGCGATACAAGTCGAGGTTCTGTTTGCCTTCTCCCAAAAACAAATTATCCACGAACAAATTAGCGATCGCCAATACGTTTTGCTGAGAAGCGTCATTGAGGCGTTTCTTCACAAAACCGAGCGGGTCGGTGAATGTGTTGTTATTGCCGCTGATCAGATCATTCTTGGCAGCATCTCCAGATGCCATGAGCGCAGTCTGGATCCAACGAATTCGCTCCGCCAACGTGCCGGCGCTGATCCAGCCGTAGGCATCCTCCGGATACCCGTTCGGCGTGTCACGATCATACAAACTCATGTTGCCCATGCGCATGACCGGAACACTGCCCGTTCCGGAAGAAGCCCCGCCCGCAACGGATACGCCATCCGTGTTCGCGCTGAAAATCCCGTGACTAACCGCGCCCAACGCACCGTTGGTGTTGGCCCGCAGCGCCCGAATGCCGCTCACGGTATATTCGAGCGGAGTCTTGACTTTTTGGCGAAGTGCATTGTTACGGAACAAATCCGAACTAAAAATTGTCCGCAGAACCGGATAGAGTTGGCCTTTCGGACTGTTTGTTTCCCAAGCCATCATGCACTGCTTGAGCAGAATGCCTTCGGCGGAGTTGGAATACCAAGGGAACAACGCGCCAGCGGAATTGGTCAACGGTGGCGAGGGATTATCCCTAAAATCGAATCCATTGACTGGCCCGAATCCGAAGCTGTCATGCACAAACCAGCGACAGAGCTTGTAGCACGTGAACTCCTCGGTGAAGGGCAGATTGGCCAAGTGTTTTACAACATCGTAACCATCCTGAATGCCGGCTTTGCCACCGTTGGCGGTCGGGGTAGTTGGGTTGCCAGGGTGCGGGTTGGCAACGCCATCACGCACGGGGAGATAGAGCGCGTAGGCTCCAGCCACCGTGTTGGTTCCATATCGATTCGTCGTCCAAGGCGGACCGAAGCGAGCGGGAACCGTTTTGAGGCCCGCGATCCCGGGAATGACGCCGCCGTTGGCATTGCTCCGATTGTAGAAACCAAACTTGGCACCGTTGCCGTGAGTGTCGTTGCGGTAGTTGAAAGCCCAGACTCCGAGTTTGTTAGAAGTGGCTCCGATGGCCGAGTTGTCCCACGCGAAGACGTTACTGAAATCGGTGCTGGGGGGCGGGTTCACGAAACGGCAGTTCCAACCCGTCCACGCCGGGGACAGGGCGGTGATATCATTTTGATCGTAACCGTTGTCCACACCCACGGAGAAAAGCTCCATGATTTCGCGGGCATAGTTTTCATTGGCGATGTTCGCACCGTCTCCGCGGCTGGTTTGAGTATCCAGGTAAATTATCATGGCCGGACTTTCAGCCTGAATTGTGAACACGTTGGAGAAGGTCACGCCCGAGTTTGTCAGGGCTTCCCGATAGCGACGGGTTTCCATCCACTCGAGACGCGCCGCCTGCCGGTCCTGCACATTCGGAACTCCGTTGTAGAATCCGTTGAAAAAATTATCCTCCTTCGACCATTGGGTGATAAAATAGTTTTCAAAAAACTGCGCCAATTGTTCCAGCAACTGGTGCCTCGAATAGACACCCTGAAGAATATGCCAGCCCTGTAACTCACGCAGCCCCATCGAGCCTGGACCGGTTACCTCGTTGGTGCGGACGTAATCGGCTGCCTCAGCGAAGCGGCTGGCAAAATTTCCGACGTTCGTGTTTGCATTGGAACTCCACAAAGCAATGTTGGTGGACGATTCCAGCAACCACGCGCTGGGATGAGTTGGATCCAACTGTTCATCAATCCAAGCCTGTGGCCCGATGCCGACCACCGTGGGTAGCGTGCCGTTGGTGTTAGTCACACCATTGAAACCAAGGATGCGATCCAAGTCGTCCGGCGTCGGACCATAAGCCAAGCGGTTAAGAATTGTCGCTGTGAGCAATGTGTTGGAGGGAATCGGCGCGATCTGCGGCTTGAGGAAAGAACTCCCCAAGCCCGCACTGTTGCTCAACGTCCAGACGTAGCCCGCCACGGAACCGGTGAACGACACGGAGCTGTTGGTGTAGCCTGAAGCGAGGTTCGTGGTGACCCTCATCGTCACCCCGTCCGCGTTCGGGTAAGTCTTGACCGTGACTTGGAAACGGTTGCTCACAAAGGTCGTGTCGGTCACGTCGCCGGGACCGGGCTGAGCAACAACAATGAGTGAACCCAAGCATGAAGAAATGCCGAGAAACAGGAAAAACTTGCGCATAGTTTTTAGGATTTGAGAGAGATTATTTCCCGCCCCGTGGATGTCAAAGTTTTTTTGAAGCAAAAACGGTCAGGGCCGTCTGGCCCAACTTGTTTTTCTCACCACTGACCTGTCGAATCGGTTGCTTGCTATCCATCAGATGAGATGACACGCGGCGGCACGTGCGCCTCCAACCGATCGTAGCGGTGGCACTTCGGAATTGCACCGTGCTTCCACCAAAGGGCACCGTGGATGAAAAGGGCACCCCGACGGTGGATGGATGGGTGATGGCAGGTCGCCCTGCAACACGATTCGCTTCCGATTGTCGGCCGGGTTGACCTCAGGCACGGCGGAGAGCAGCGCCTGCGTGTAGGGGTGCTTCGGCTCGCGACAGATTTCCGCCGCCGGGCCGGACTCGACCACCTTGCCGAGATACATGACGAGGATGTCGTCGCTGAGGTGCTCGACCACCGCGAGGTCGTGCGAGATGAAAAGATAAGCCACGCTGTGCTCGCGCTGGAGGTCCTGAAGGAGGTTGATGACCTGCGCCTGGATCGAAACATCCAGCGCGCTCACCGGCTCGTCACAAATGATCAACCCCGGTTCCACCGCCAGCGCGCGGGCGATCGCGATGCGCTGCCGCTGGCCGCCGCTGAACTCGTGCGGATATCGGCTCGCCTGCTCGGCGGACAGCCCCACGGATTTCATCAACGCAGCGACGCGGTCATTAAGCGCGCTCTTCGTTTTCGCCAATCCATGAATTTCAATCGGCTCGCGAATTATGTCGCCCGCCGTCATGCGCGGATTGAGCGAACTGTAGGGGTCCTGAAAAATCATCTGAAACTTTCGCCGCCGCTCGCGCAACGCCCTCCCCGTCATCGTCGTGATGTCCTCGCCATCCAGCCGGATGTTTCCGCCGGTCGCGTCCACCAGCCGCAGAATCGCGCGACTCAACGTCGTCTTGCCGCAGCCGCTTTCTCCGACCAATCCAAGCGTCTTGCCGGCTTCGATTTTGAAACTCACTCCATCCACCGCCTTCACCGATTCGCGTGCGGTGGAGAACAGCCCGTGCTTCACCGGGAAATGCACCTTGAGGTCCGTGACTTCGAGCAGGCTCATGGGGTTTGCCAATAGGGACAACGCGCGCCGCGTCCGGCTTCCACTTCGACCAGCGACGGAATTTTCTCACGGCAATCCGCCTGCACCTTCGGGCAGCGCGGATGAAAACGGCAGCCGCTCGGAAAATTTCCCAGCGTCGGCACCATCCCCGGAATCGCCTGCAATCGCTCCGCCCGCGCGCCCGTCTTAGGCACGGCGTTCATCAACGCCTTCGTGTAAGGATGCAGCGGACGGCGCAGCAGTTCCTTCGCATTCGCCGTTTCCACGACTTGGCCCGCATACATCACTGCCACGCGGTCGGCGATGTTCCCGACGATGCCGAGGTTGTGCGTGATGAGCAGCAGCGCCATTCCGAGCCGCTGCTTTAAATCCAGCAGCAGATCCAAAATCTGCGCCTGGATCGTCACGTCGAGCGCCGTCGTCGGCTCGTCGGCCACGAGCAGCTTTGGATGCGTGGCGATGGCCATTGCGATCATGATGCGCTGCTGCATTCCGCCGGACATCTGGTGCGGATAATCCCGCATCCGCGATTCCGCCGCCGCGATGCCCACAAGCTTGAGCAGCCGCGCGACCTCCGCATCCGTCGCGACCTCGGGCCGGTGCAACTTGAGCGCCTCCTTGATCTGGCTGCCCACTCGGAACACCGGGTTCAACGACGCGCCCGGCTCCTGAAAAATGTAGCTCACCACGCCGCCGCGGATGCTGCGCAACTCGCGCTTGTCCATTTTCAAAACATCGCGCCCGTTCAGCAAAATTTCCCCGGCTGGGTAATGCGCCGGCGGCGTCGGCACCAGCCGCGCGATGGACAGCGCTGTGACGCTCTTGCCGCAGCCGCTTTCACCCACGAGGCAGAGCGTCTCGCCGGCCTCGACCGTGAGGTTCACGCCGTCCACGGCGCGCAGCGCCTTGTCGCCGGTGCCGAATTCGAGCTGGAGGCTTTTTATTTCGAGGAGAGGCACAGGGGAAAAATCACGAATGACGAATGACGAATGACGAATGGAAAATCACAAGCCGTCCGGCTTTATCGGGGCGCGCCGTTCGCAATTCGTCATTCGTCATTTTCATCACGACTTGGTGTCGGCCGCGTCTCTTAAGCCATCACCCAGAAAGTTGAAAGCGAGAACCGTGACGAAGATGGCCGCACCCGGCGCCAGCAGCCACGGATAACTCCGCAGCGCCTCCGTGTTCTGCGCCGCCGTCAGCATGTTGCCCCAGCTCGCGTCCGGCTCCTGGATGCCGACCGCGAGATAACTCAGCACCACCTCGCCGAGAATGTAGTAGGGCACGCTCAACGTCGCCGCCACGATCACGTAGCTCGTCGTGTTCGGCAGGATGTGCCGCGTGATGATGCGCCACGGCCCCAGCCCCGCCGCGCGCGCCGCGAGCACGAACGGCCGCTCGCGCAACGATAGCGCCATCCCGCGCACCACCCGCGCCATGCTCGCCCAGCCGATGAAGCTCAGGATCGCCACGATCATCGCGTAGGCCTGCGTCGAGCTGATGTTCGGGGGAAACGAATTGCGCAGCGCGAGGATCAGATACAGCGACGGCACCGACATGATCAGCTCGCACGCGCGCATGATCACCACGTCAATCTTCCCGCCGAAGTAGCCGGAGATCCCGCCGTTGATCATCCCGAACGTGAACGACAGCGCGATGCCGATCAGTCCGATGCTCAGCGAAATCTGCGAGCCGTAAAGCAGTCGGGAAAAAATATCGCGCCCGAACTGGTCCGTGCCGCCGAGGAGCACGGGGAAATCTTTGTCGCCCGTGCCGAAGAAATGCACCGTCGCGGGAATCAGGCCGAGCAATTTGTATTTGTCCCCGCGCACGAAGAACCGCAGCGGCTTCGTTTCGCCCGAGGTCGCCGGCCCGTATTTGAACTGCCCCGCCTTCGCCTCCCACTTCGGCACCACGAACGACGCGCCGTGGAATTTCGGCCACAGCGGCGGGTGGAAAAACCGCTGCCGGTCCTCCGTCTCGAAGTGATACGGCGCAAGGAACCCGGCCAACACCGCCGCGCCATATAGTATTAGCAGCACCACCCCGCCGAACATCGCCACGCGCCGCTGCTTCAGCCGCCGCCAGAAAATCTGGCCGGGCGAAAGAGGTTGCGATGCGTTGTCGGCGGCCATGTCGCGCGAGTGAGTAGCGGTTTCCCTGCGCGAAGGCAATCTCGTCGCCGACTCTTTTCGCCGCGACAATGTGCCGCGCCCATGCTCCACTGCGCGCATGACCGCCGCCGCCAAAACCTCCGCCGCCCGCGCCCGCTACCTCATGATCGGCGGCTTTCTCGGCGCGGGCAAAACCACCGCCGTCGCCCGGCTCGCGCAGCGCCTCACCGATGCCGGCCAGCGCGTCGGCCTCATCACCAACGATCAGGGCCGCGAACTCGTGGACACGCAGATGCTCCGCGCGCACGGCTTCGCCACCGAGGAAATTCCCGGCGGCTGCTTCTGCTGCCGCTTCAACTCGCTCGTCGAGGCCGCGCAGAAACTCACGGATGCCTCGCGGCCGGACGTGTTCATCGCGGAGCCGGTCGGCAGTTGCACCGATCTCGTCGCGACCGTCACGTATCCGCTGCGCCGCATCTACGGCGAACAGTTCAGCATCGCGCCGCTCAGCGTGCTCGTGGATCCCGTGCGCGCGCGCCGCGTGTTCGGGCTGGAGCGCGGCGGCAATTTTTCCGAGAAGGTCATCTACATTTTCAAGAAGCAGCTTGAGGAGGCCGACGTGATCGTCATCAGCAAATCCGACACGCTCACCGCCGCGCAGATCGCCGAGCTGCGCGCCGCGCTCGCCAAAGAATTTCCCCGCTCGGAAATCCTCGCCGCCTCGCCGCGCACCGGCGCGGGCCTCGACGAGTGGTTCGCGAAAATTTGCACCGGCGAACAAACCCTGCGCCGCGCGATGGAGGTGGACTACGACATTTACGCCGACGGCGAGGCGCTGCTCGGCTGGCTCAACTGCACGGTGCAACTCTCCGCTGCCGCCGCGTTCGATGCCGACGCGCTGCTCGAACGCCTCGCCCGCGATTTGCAGTCGCGCCTCGCCCGCGCCGGCGGGGAGATCGCGCACCTCAAGATGACCCTCAGCCCCGACGAAGGTTTCGGCGGCGACGTGGCGGTGATCAATCTGGTGCGAAATGATTTCGTGCCCGAGCTGTCGCTGAAACTGGAATCGGAGATCACGAAGGGGCAGCTCATCATCAACTGCCGCGCCGAACTCGCGCCCGACGCGCTCGCCGCGAACGTGCAGGCCGCCATCGCCGCGTTGACGCTTCCCGAGTCAGGCCTGGAGACGGTTGTGTCGCACCTTGAACATTTCCGCCCCGGCCGGCCTACGCCGACGCATCGGGATCTCAATCCCGCGGGCGCGCCGACGGCCTAGTCGCGCAGCCGGATTCGCGGGTCGCTCCACGCCAGCAGCACGTCGGCGACGAGGTTGCCGAGCATCAACATCACCGTCGCGAGCAGCACCGTGTTCGTCACGAGCATCGCGTCCTTCGCGCTGAAGGCTTCCATCGCCAGCCGCCCGAGGCCGGGCCACGCCATGATTTGCTCGACGATGAACGCGCCGCTGAGCAACCCCGCGAGCGAGTAACCGAACATCGTGAGCAGCGGATTGATGGCATTGCGCAGCGCGTGTTTGTAAATGACCCAGCCCTCGCTGAGTCCGCGCGCCCGCGCGGCGGTGACGTATTCGGCGCGGAGCGTATCGAGCAGGTTCGAGCGCATCTGGCGCATGATGCCGGCGAGGCCGGTTGCCGCGAGCACCGTCGCCGGGAGGATGAGATGATGCGCGCGGTCGAGAAATTTCTGACCCGTCGTCATCAGGTCGTAGAGCGAACTCTGCGCGCCGCCGACGGGGAACCAGCCCGTGCCCGCCGCGAACATCAGCGCGAGCAGCGCCAGCAAAATTTCCGGCACGGACAGCGCGAGGAACGCGAGCAACGAGCAGTTGCGGTCAATCCACGAGTCCTTCCGCACCGCCGCGACCACGCCGAGCGGGATGGCGATGAGCCACTCGATAGCGAGCGCGACGACGGCGAGGAGGAACGTGTTCCACAGCCGCGTGAAGATGAGTGCGGTGGCGGGAATTTTGTATTGGATCGAGTAGCCGAGATCGCCGAGCGCCGCGCTCTTGATCCAGAAAAACCATTGCACATACCACGCCTTGTCGAGGTGGAACTTCACGCGCAGCCGCTCGATGGTCTCGGGCGAAATCTGCGGGTTCTGCTGGAGCGCCGAAAGGTAGCCGCCCGGCGTGAGCGACATCAGGAAATAAGTCAGCAACGACACGCCGAGGAGGATCGGGATCATGTGCGCCACGCGCCTGACGAGAAACGACAGCATTGTGCGCCGCCATACAAACCAAACGCGGGCGGGCGAGGCGAGTGAAAAGGGGGGCATCGTCGTTGGATGCATCCGGACGTCGCCGGGGCGGACCGCGGGCCGTCCCGGCCCGCAGCGCGTGCGATGTTTGGTGGCGCTGGAGTCATCTGAACCTCGTCCTGCCAGCGGAGCCGCTGCGAGCCGGGACGGCTCGCGGTCCGTTGGCGGCCGTGCGCGAGTGACTTTGTTCTTCCCGCCGCCATCGCTCTCCCCTAGCGTCCGCGCAACTCGCCCCGATTTATGCAGACCTCGCTCAAGCTCAAACTCTCCACGTTCATGTTCCTCCAATACTTCATCTGGGGATGCTGGTATGTGAGCATGGGCACCTACCTCGCCAACACGCTCAAGTTCGAGGGTGCGCAGATCGGTCTGGCCTACGGCGCGTTCGCCATCGGCGCGATGATTTCGCCGTTCCTCGTGGGCCTGATCGCCGACCGTTATTTCGCTTCGGAGAAATTGCTGGCGGTGCTCGGCATCCTCGGCGGCGTCATGCTGTGCGTGCTGCCGCAGTGCAAAACCTTCGCGGCGTTTTATCCGGCGCTCATCCTCTACTGCGCGCTCTACGTGCCGACGCTGGCACTGGGCAATTCGCTTTCGCTCTCGCACCTGGCGAATCCCAAGACGGATTTTCCGCGCGTGAAGATGCTCTCTGCCGTCGGCTGGATCGGCGGGCTGGTCGCGGTGAACACGGTGAACGGCGCGGAGTCGCCCATCCAGTTCTACCTCGCGGGCGGGGCGTCCATCGCCTTTGGTCTCTTCTCGCTCACGTTGCCGCACACGCCTCCGAAGAAGACGGGCGCGAACGTGAGCCTCGGCGAAATCCTCGGGCTCGATGCGCTCGCGCTGCTGAAAAAGCCGGCGTTCGCCATTTTCATCCTGTGCATGTTCCTGATCTGCATCCCGCTCTACTTCTACTTCGTGAATCTCGGCATCTACCTCAGCGAGTTGAAATGGGAGAACATGCTGGTGAAGACGTCGCTGGCGCAGGTGTCGGATGTGTTTTTCTTTCTGCTGCTGCCGCTGTGCCTGCGGCGCCTCGGCTACAAGGTGACCATCTTCCTGGGCATTGCCTGCTGGGTGGCGCGCTACTTTGTGCTCTCCGGCAGCGTCGGGGCGGGCGCGGCGCAGACGGCGCTGATCTTCTCGGCGATCCTGCTGCACGGCTGCTGCTACGATTTTCTTTTCATCGCCGGGCAGCTCTACGTGGACGACGAGGCGAACGAACGCATCCGCGGCGCGGCGCAGGGGTTCATCGCGTTCATCCTGTGGGGCGTGGGCGCGTTCGTCGGCACGCTGCTCGCGGGCAAAGTGCTGGCCGTGCACAAGCTCGCCGCCCCGGCCGGTGGGATGAACTACGACTGGCAGGCCATCTGGCGCACCCCGGCGTGGGGCGCGGCGGCGGTGCTGGTGATCTTCCTCATTTTCTTCCGCAACCCGCCGAAGCAGGAACCGAAGGAAGTCATCGCGGGACGCGCCGAGGAAAACTTCGAGACGCCGTGAGCGTCGTGGATGCCGCGGTGGTTTCAAATCAGGCCACGACCGAACTTGGCGCTTGCCCCTCGCGCAGCGCGTCCATACGGTTCGCGCGAACCCAAACTTTCGCGCCGGAGTGAGTGCCGTGGCGTGGCAGCAAGTCGGCGCGAGGCAGATTCGGAGCAGCTTATGGCGAGCGGCAAAATCAAGTGGTGGGACAATAAGAAAGGCTACGGCTTCATCCAGCATGAGACCGGCGAGGACGTGTTCGTGCACTACAGCAACATCGGCGGGAATGGCTTCAAGACCTTCAACCCCGGCGATGAAGTGAGCTACGAGGTCATCCAGTCCGACAAGGGCCTCAAGGCACAGAACGTCCAGCGTCGGCAGGCGGAGTAGCGAAGCCGGTGGCGGCAGCGGCAGCACGCGGCGTTGCATCGCGCGACGCGGCCCGGCATTCTCGCCGCGATGGCGAACGTCCACAGCCTCTACATCCACGTCCCGTTTTGCGCGCACAAGTGCGAGTATTGCGCGTTCTTCTCCGAGGCTGCCAACGGCGAGGTCGTCAACCGCTACGTCGCCGCGCTCGTTCGCGAGTTGGAAATCATCGCTCCACTCGTCCGGCCGCGCACGGTGTTCTTCGGCGGCGGCACGCCCTCGCTCCTCAACCTGCGCCAGTGGGAAACCATCCTACACGGGATGGAGCGGCTCAATCTTCTTGGCGCGGAGGAATGGACCGTCGAGTGCAATCCCGCCACCGTCTCGCTCGACAAGGCGAAGCTCCTCCGCGACTACGGCGTCAACCGCATCTCGATGGGCGTGCAGTCGCTCGACGAGCAGTTGCTCGACCGCCTCGGGCGCGTCCACAGCCGCGAGATGGTCTTCAAGTCCTACGAAATTTTGCGGAAAGCCGGTTTTGAAAATGTGAACCTCGACCTGATGTTCGCGATCCCGACGCAGACGATGGACGTGTGGCGCGCGACCTTGCGCGAGGCCATCGCGCTCGGCAGCGAACACCTCTCGTGCTACGAGGTGATCTACGAGGAGGACACGCCGCTCTTTCATCAGCTCCAGGCCGGGGAGTTCGACGTGAACGAGGAACTTGCCGCCGCGATGTTCGACGAACTCGTCGCGACCGCGGGCGCGCACGGCTTCCGGCAATACGAGGTTGCGAACTTCGCGCGCGACGCGGCCGAAGCCGAATGTCGAATGACGAATGACGAATGGGCCAGTGGGCCGCGCGCGTCCGCCATTCGTCATTCGTCATTCGTCATTCCTTCCCGCGCCTGCCGCCACAACGTCAACTACTGGCGCGCCGGCGACTGCTTCGCCCTCGGCCCCAGCGCGACCGAATACATTGGCGGCGTGCGGACGAAAAACTGGAGTAACACCCAACTCTACTGCGAGCAACTGGAGCAGGGCCGCCGCGCCACCGAGTCGCGCGAAGAACTCCCGCCGCTGCGGCGCGCGGGCGAGACCGCGGCGTTCGGGCTGCGCATGAACGTGGGCTGGCCCTTCGCCGAGTTCACGCGCGTCACCGGGTTCGATCTGCGGCGCGAGTGGGCGGCGGAGATGACCGAGCTCGCGACGAACGGTCTGGCCGAGCGCGATGACGAGGGTTTCCGCCTCACGCCGCGCGGCCTGCGCCTGGCCGATTTCGCGGCGGAGAAATTCTTGCGGTGAACGGCGGCTTGTTTCGCCGCGGAGGCGGGTGATAGTTTGGCTGAACATGAGCGACCGTCGCCGCCACCTTTCATTTCTCGCCGCGCGCTTGCGGAGCTTCGTCGTGGCCGCAATGTCGGGCGCAATGTTCCTCTTCGCGGCGACGCCCGCCGGCGCGCAACCGATCATCGTCACCCAACCGCAGAACGTGAACGCGACGACGGGTGACCCGGTGAGCCTCACCGTCGCGGCGACGGGTGCGTCGCTCCGGTATCAGTGGCGGCTCAACGGCGCGAATCTTCCGGGCGAAACAAACGGCGCGCTCACGCTCGCGGGCGCGCAGGCGACGAACGGCGGCCGGTATCACGCGGTCGTCTTCAACGCGGCGGGCGCGACGAACAGTGTCGCCGCCGAACTCGTGCTCACCAACCTGCCGATGCTGGCGTTCGCCGATTCCTTTTCCGCGCGCCCGAGCCTCGGCGGCGCGACCAATGGCCTTGGCCGCACGAACAATTTCGCCGCCACGCGCGAGCCGGCAGAGCGCACCCACGGCGGCCACGCGGGCGGCGCGTCGTTGTGGGCCACGTGGACGCCGACGAATTCCGGCGTCGCCACGTTCACGACGCGCGGCAGCGGCTTCGACACGACGCTCGCCATTTACGAGGGCACGAATCTCTACGCCCTCACGCCGGTGCCGAACGCGGCGGACGACGACGGCGGCGGATTTCGCACGAGCCTGGTGACCTTCAACGCGCAGTCGAATCACGAATATCAGATCGCCGTGGACGGCTCGTTCGGCGCGCGTGGCAACTTCGTGCTCGGCTGGTCGCAGGAAGTCACGTCGCAGCGCGTGCCGGAAATTCTGGAGCAGCCGCAGGGCAAGACGGTCGCGTTGAATGGCACTGCGCGCTTCGGTGTGCGCGTGGCCGAGACGAGCCTGCCGGTGAGCTATCAGTGGTTCCTCGACGGCGTGACCATCGACGGCGCGACGAATGCGCGGCTCGTGCTCGCGGGCGTGACGTCCACGAATGTCGGGACGTATCGCGCGCGCGTGCGCGATCCGGTCACGGGGCGCGCGGCGTTTTCCGATGCGGCGTTTGTACAGATCAACACCGTCGGCGCGGGCGGCACCTTCGCGGGAGCGACGGCGCAGGACAAATTCCTCATGGAGACGGACCAGCCGTATTGGCTGCCGCCGCCGGAGTTGGCGTCGCTCATCACGAACCACCTCTACATCGGCCCGCCGAATATTTCCGACGGCGATGGCTCCTACGCCTCGCCGCGCGCCGGCACGATCAGCGTGCTGCGCGATCTGCTCGGCGGCGTGAACGCGCGCGTCGCGAATTCACTGCCGAACACCTACTACCATTTCCTCGCCGGCACCTACACAACCACGAACCGTTTCATTTTGAAAAACGGCACGGCCATCGGCGGGGCGGGGTTGGGGCTCACGACGATTTACTACGCGACCAACGGCGCGGATTTTCCGTTCGGCAAAACCACGATCTTCACCACCGGCGGCGACTTCGCGTTTGTCACCAACGCGCTCGTGGAAAATCTCACGCTCGTGCTCAACGGCCCCGACAACAAAAGCGGCGCCTCGACAATTTCCGGCGTCCACCTCGAGGGCTTCCAGTGCATCGTGCGCAACCTCGAGGTGCGTCGCTCGCGCGGCAACCGCAACCCGCCGGCGCAGGGCGAGGATTTTGTGGTCGTCGCCAACTCCATCGGCATGACGCCCGGCGCGCAGATTGGCGGGCACCTGATCGAGAACGTCACGGTGGATGAGTCGCAGGTGGATTACCCGGACGACTACAACACGATCATGAGCACCGGCTCGTTCATGAACACGCGGCCGGCCGCGCGCCTCATGTCACGCATCGTCGCCGCCCGCGTGCTCGGCCGCTCGCCGACCAACCACAACGCCGCCTATACGCTCGAGGGCGACACCGAGCTTTACGGCAGCTACGCGAGCAACAACTATGGCGGCGTCTATGCCGAGTTGCAGTCCAACACCAGCCTCGAGGTCGTGCGCAACAGTCATTGGCGCCGCCTCATCGCCGGGGTGCGCTTCGTGGGCCAGGGCGCGATGACGAACCTCCAGTTCCTCAACAACGACATCGCGGACCTGCCCGACAGCGGCAGCGCCGGTTTTTATTTCCAGGCCGACACGCCCGCGGACAGCTATGCGGAACTCGTGTTGGCGAACAACCACGTCACTTCGACCAATCCGGGCAGCGTCCAGTTCGTGGGGTTGGTGCGCCCGGACCGGATTCTTTCCGGCCGCATGGTGAACAACCGCGTCTCAACCAACGGCGGGACGTTTTTCGCGCTCGGCTCGGCCGCCTCGCTCACCAACTACTTCCTCGGCAACAACCGCAACGACAACGGCACCGCGATCACCGGCCTGCCGGACACCGCGATGAACGCGCAGGCGACGGCGAATCCGCACCATTTCGGCTCCGCTGTCCTCGGCACGGCCGGCGCGGGGCGCGGCTTTTACGGGACGCAGATTTTTTCCACTGTCGGCGCGGCGCGGGAACTGGACGAGCCGAGTCACACGGGCGAAGCGGGCGGATCGAGCGCGTGGTTTTTCTACACGCCGCCCGTGGACGGTCCGTTCACAGTGGACACGGCGGGCACCGTCTTCGACCACGCGCTGGCCGTGTATGCCGGCGATGGCGAGAGTCTCACGGGCCTGGTGCTCGTCGCGTCGAGCCGGACGAACAACGGGCCCGGCGCGGAAAGCGTCACGTTCAATGCCGGCCGCGCGACCAATTACGTCATCGCCGTCGAGGGCGTCGCGGGCGCGACCGGCGTGGTGACGCTCAACTACCGGCTGGATTCGCCGCCGCTTTTTTTGAGCGGGCTCGCGGACCGGGGAATTCTTCCCGGTCAGGCCGCCACGCTCGAAGTGGCCGCGACGGGCGGGCCGCCGCCGCAATACCAGTGGCGCTGCAACGGGACCAACCTCGCCGGCGCGACCAACGCCTCGCTGGCGCTCAGCAACTTTTCCTTCACCGCCGAGGGCGGCTATCAGGTCGTGCTCTCCAACCCGCTCGGCGCCGTCACCGGCGCGGTGGCGAACGTTCGCATGGACACGCGGCCGGTGACCGGATTCATCCGCGATCCCGCCACGGGCAACCTCGTGCTGGTGCTCTCGGCGAACGTGCCGAACGATTACGTGCTCCAAACCTCCGGCGACCTCGTCCAATGGACCAATTTTCAAACCAACGACACGGTTTTCCTCGTCACCTATCGCACGGACACCAACGCGGGGGTGCTGCCGCGCCGCTTCTACCGCCTCGTGCGCTGAACGCGCGGCGCGCTCTACTTCTCCTTCATCTCCACCTCGCCGGCCCAGCCTTCGGGCGGCGGCGTCGCGCGCCAGTGCGCGACTTCCTTCAAATAAAAATTGGCGAGGCCGTCCTCGGCACGCAGTTCGAGCACGCGCTGGAAAAGTTTTTCCGCGGCGTCGAAATCGCACGCGCGAAATTTCTCCATCGCCTCCGCATACGCGGTCAGCCAGGGCTGCTCCTGCTCGCGGGTGCTTGAAGTGATGACCAGCTCGTGGACCTCGACCAGTTTGTCGAGGCCCTTGAAGCGGAAGTTGCCGGCGGGCCGCAGGATGAACTCGCCCACGTCCACGCCCGCGAGCGCGTCGCGCGTGAGCAGCACCGTGGTGCCGAGGTGCTTGTTCAAACCCTCCAGGCGTGAGGAGAGGTTCACGTTGTCGCCGATGGCGGTGAAGTCGAAATGCTCGCTGCTGCCGACGTTGCCGACCACGACCTCGCCCGTGTGCAGGCCCACGCGCGTGCGCAGCGCGAACTTGCCGGCGCTCGTGTTGAAGTCGCTCACGTTTTTCTGGAAGAGCAGGGCGGCCCGGAGCATCCGCTGCTGATGGTCGGGCTGCGGCTCGGGCGCGTTCCAGATCGCGAAGATCGCGTCGCCGATGATGTCCACCACCGTGCCCTCGGTCTGGTGGATGCAGCGGATGGTCTGCTCGTAATAGCTGTTGAGCAACTGCACCAGCGCCGTCGCGTCGAGCTGTTCGGAGATGCGGCTGAAGCCGGCGATGTCGCTGAAGAGAATGCTCACCGTCGCCTTGCCGCCGCCGGGCTTGAGCGAGTCGGGGTCCTTCAACATGCGCTGCACCTGCTTGGGCGAGAGGTAGAGGCCGAGCGATTGCGCGAGCAGTTTGTTTTGGATGAAGGAGCGGAACGAGTTGTAGAGCACCGACCACAGCAGCGCGGCGGGAAGCTGCGCGGCAACGATGACCGTCCACGGAAACCACATCCGTTGCTCGACGAATACGAGCCATGCCACAAACGCAATGGCCGCCGCGACGAGCAACGCCACGCCCGTCGCCGTCAACGGCCGCAGCAGCGCCAGTCCGATGCCGAGGACCAGTCCGCACAAGACGATGAGGGTGAGCTCCGCGGCCTGCGTCATCCGTGTGAGCCAGTCGCCGCGCAACAGATTGAGGAACTGCGTCGCCTGCACATCCACCGCCGCGACGAACTGAAAGCCGCTCGTGTAGGGCGTGCGCAACTCGTCCTTCCGTTCGCCGCTGAATTTCGTCTTCGTGTTGGCGCCGACGAACACCACCTGGTTGCTGAAAAATTCCGCCGGCACCGCGGCGTTCGTTTCGAGCGCGCGGTGGAAGCTGACGCTTGGGATCGTCCCGGGCGGCCCGTAATAGTTCATCCACCGGCCGCGCGCGCGATTCGTCGGATTCTGCGCCTCCGCGACGCCGAGGAGTTGTGCCGTCTCCCACGCCATGCTCGAAAAGTTGTCCGCGTCCGGGTGTGGTGGCACGTGGAGATGACGCCACACGATGAAGTCCTGCTCGTTCCGCAGTGACGTGATGCCGGAAACGGCGCCTTCGCGAAACATTACATTCGCTGCGTAGGCCGTCGGAGCCCCCTCGGGTGTGAATCCGAAGTCCTCGCCGAGGATCACGCGCCTGTTTGCCGCGATGGCTCTGGCGAATCGCTCGTCGCCTTCCGGATGCCGGCGGTTGGGGTCGGTGAACACGATGTCGAACACCACCGCGCGCGCGCCCTCCGCCGTCAAACGCTCCACGAGCCGCGCGTGCAGGCCGCGGTCCCACGAGGCGTCGTTGGGTTGTCCGAGTTCGCGGTGGGCGTCCTCATCCATATACACGATCACCGCCTCGGTCGGCTTCACGATGCGCCGGAAGAGAAACGGAAGGTTGTAGCTGGCTTTGACCAGTCCGGTGAAACCAGCGAACCGGAAATTACCTTTCTCAGGCTCGAACCCCAGCGCTACCACGCCCAGCACCACTGCCAGCAGCGCGCCGACGCCGCACTGGATGAGGAACGGGTTGGCGTTGCGTTGCTGGCTCACGACGCGTCGCTCAGAAATAAAACCGGAAGCTCGCCGCGAACGTGCGCGCGCGCGGCTGCTCGGCGTGGAGGTTCAGCGGGTTGAGCGAGTAGTCGCGGTCCATGAGGTTCAACACGCCCACGCGCACCTCGGCCGCGCGGTGGAGGAAACGGTAGCCGGCCCACACGTTGAACTGCCAGAAGTCATCGCCTGGCAGCGGCGTCCCGTAGCCGAGGTTGGACTGGCGCGTCCAAACCGCGTCGGTCTGCGCGAAGAATCCGCACGGGTGCGTGTAGCCGGCGAAGAGCGTCACCTGATGCATCAGCGCGTTGACGTGCTGGTTCGCGCCGGATGCGTTCGCCACCGCGATGTCGGGAAAAATCGCGTCGAGCTTGGCATCGCTGACGCGGTAACGCGCGCCGAAGGAAAAGTCGCGCTCGACGAGCTGGTTGAGCGTGACGAGCACCGAGCGCTCGCGGAAGTCGAGCCGCTGCCCCGCGCTGCCCGCCGCGCGCGGGATCGGCAGGAAGCCGACATTCGCCGTCGTGCCCACGACGCGGTCGCCGATCGAGTTCAGCCACTCGCCCTCGATGCTGAAATAGGTGTGCGTCGGGAACGACTGGTCGAAGCCGAGCGAGAACGTCTCGAAGCGCGTGCCCGGCACGAGGCCGACGACCGACTCGGGGATGAGGCTGCGGAACGCCTGGTTGAAGCCCGCGATCTGCACCGGTTCCAGCCGCACGCTCTGATCGTAGAACACGCCGCCGAGCGAGCGCGTGTAGGCGCCGCGCAGGAACGCGTTCGAGCACGTGTTCCAGATGAAGCCCGCCTTCGGCGAAACCTGGTCGCGGTCGCGTTGGCCCGCGCTGACCGGCGAGGTGTCGAGGTTTTGCGGATAGACGACGCGATCGTAAGTCACGCCGCCGATCAGCGTGAGGGGTTCCCAAACGTGCCAGTGGTCGTAGGCGTAGAGCGTGTCGCGTTCGAGGCTGCCCTTGAGTTGTTGCGAGGAAATGAGCGGCGGCACGTTGCCCGCGCGGTCCACCTCATTCGTCACCTTCACCGTGCCGTGCTGGTAGCGGCCGCCGAGCACGAGCGTGTGATTGGCGAACTGCTGGATGTGCTGCAACTCACCGCTCCACGCGTCGAACTCGCGCTTGTAGCCGATCTGAAACGGCTGCGTGGTGAAGGCGCTCACGACGTTGGCGGCCTGGCGCTGGAAAAAAATCTGCGCCGCCGGGTCGGTGAAAGTCAGCGTGTCATCGAGGTGCCCGCCGAGGAACAGCGTGTGCGCGCCCGGCGTCCACTCGTGATGCCACCCGGCGAAGACGTTCGGCGTCTGCCGCTCGGCGAAGCGGAAGCCCAGTCCCGGCGCGGGCGTGCCGGCGACCGTGCCGTAGTTGTTGTAATACTGCGCCACGTCGCCGGTCTCCGTGTCGTAGCCGAGCACCTGGAGAAACAAAGTGTCCGTCGGCGTGATCTGCTCCTTGGCCGTGACCGTCCACGTGGTCTGCTGGAGATCGTTGTTGAGCCGCGTGCCCCGCTCGCCGCGGTATTCGAGATCGAGCGCGTAGCTGAAATTTCCAAACGTGCCGTATTGCGACGCGCGCTGGAGCCACTCGCCGGTGCTGCGGTAGTCCGTGCTCGAACTCACGCCGAGCCGGTCGCGCTCGAAGAGCTTCGAGTATTCCTGCTGCGAAACGTAGGCCGAAAGATTCCCCGCGCCGACGGGCGCGAGCAGATTCGCGAGCAGCAGTTCGCTGAACCACGGCGTCTCGTAGCGCAAATTGATCTGCCGCGGGTCGCGCAACGCGTCGTAGCTGTTCGCGAGAAACTGGTGCGCCGAAAAATTCGCATAATCACTGCCCACCGCGCGCGTCGCCTCGCGCACGCTCCAGTCGGTCATGCCGGCGTCGCGGTAGATGGCCGCGAGGTTCGCGCTCCGCACGGCGCGGTCCTGATCGAGCAAAAGTTTCGAGCGGTAGACGCCGCGGTTTTCATTCAGCGCCTTCGATTTTTCCAAATCACGCACGGCGTCGTTGACCTGGTTGCCCTGCTGCGCGAGCAGCGCGGAGTAAAGCCACGCCGTCGGATCGCCGGGGTCGAGCTTCTGCGCAAGCGCGAGTTCCTTCGCCGCGTGCTTCGGGTCGCCGCCGTTGCTGAACGCCTTGCCGAGATAACTGCGCAGCACCGCGCGCGTCGGCTCCAGCGTCGCGGCGACCTGCAAATCGCGCAGGCCCTCGGCGCTCTTGCCCTGCTTGATGCGCGTGAGGCCGCGGCCGAGCCACGCGTTGCCGAGCGCGCCATCCATCTGGATCGCCAGCTCGAATTGCGCCTGCGCCGCGCCGATGTGGTTCTGCGCGGCGAGGAGAAAACCCTTGAGTGCCACGGCCTGCGCGTTGCGCGGCGCGAGGGCGGTGGCGCGTTCGAGCGCGCGCAACGCCGGCGGCACCTTGCCGAAGCCGAACTGCAACTCGGCGATGCGCACCCACGCGAAACTGAAATTGGGACTCATCGTCGCCGCCGCCGCCGCGTCGTCGAGCGCGCGTTCGAGGTCGCCGTGCGACTGCGAGTGATATGACTCGGCGAGCCACTCGGTCGCGGTGACGGGCTGGTAATCGTGCGAAACCTGCTCGCCCTTCACGACCGCGACCAGCCGGCGCAGCGCCACGGCCAGCGGCGAATTTCCAGCGAGCCCTTTCAGTTGAAGGTCGGCCTGGTCCACCTGGCCGACGGCGAGCAGCAGCGCGGCGCGGTAAATTTTTTCCGCGTCGCTCACCGCCGCGCGCGTGAAGTCGCACTTGGCGACCGCGGCGAGCAGATCGCCCGCGCGCCACGCGGCGAGCGAGTCGGCGAGGTCGGCGGGCGGCGCGCCGTTCCATTCGAGTTCATCCACGTCGAGCACGCCGGGGTAGTAGAGGCACCACTGGATGATGTTCACCGCCGCGAGCATCGCGGTCTTGCGCGGCGGCTGGCCGGGCTCGATGACGCCTTCTTCGCCGGAGTTGAGCGCGAGTTGGCCGAACTGGTTTTGCAAATCAATCAGGCCGTCAATCAACGCGACGCGCGTGAGTCCGTTCGCGGCGACGAGCAGATGAAACTCCGTGCCGCGAATCGCGCCGGAAGTCAGCGGCGTGCGGAACTCGACCTCGGAAGGTTTTTCGCGGCTGAAGAAATAAGTGGAGCCGGAATCCACGTCGAGCGCGGCGGTCTTGCCCGGCGCGGGCGCCTGGATGCGCATGGTGGTGAGTTCGTTCACGCGCAGCACGGTGAGGTTCGCAAGCCGGATGGTCGCGCGGCTGCGCTCGCCCGTGCGCACGCGGTCGCCGACGCGGAGCGGTTGATTCACTGCCGCGGGCGTCCAACCCGTGGTGCCGGTGCGCGAGAGTTCGACCTTGCCCTCAGCCGTCAGCAGAACGGCCTCGCCGGAATTTTCCGCGGCGGGCGCGGGCCGCGTGAACGCGACCGCAACGGCGAGGAGAAGAAAGGCGAGGCGATGGATGCGGTTCATGCGCGATGTTTGGTTTGGTTGGGTCGGGCGCTGGCCCATTGAATCAAACGAATGCGCCGACTGCAATGCCGGGATTCAGCTCGCGTCGGATAGGGCGCATCCTGGCACGCCCCCGTTGAGCCACCTGCCGCTTCGGTCGGTGGCGCGGACGGCGCGCCGT
>JACQFS010000153.1 GCA_016199935.1 Verrucomicrobiota bacterium | reverse complement strand
TCCACCACGGGCTTGGGCTCCGGAGGCGGCGGGGGCGCGGGCTTGTTGTCGGCGGTCGCGGGCTCGGGCGGTTTCGTTTCTCCCGGAGAGGTGGTGCCGCCCTTTTTGCCCGTGAGCGAGGCGAACTTGCCGGTGATCCACGTGACCAACGCCGGCTTGTTCTTTTTGAAAAGCGCGTTGCTCCCGAAATAAACAACCGCGCCAATGGCGACCACGCCGGCGGCGATGGCCATCCACGGAAATTTTTGTTTCTCCTTCAGCACCGCGCCGCATCCGGGACACGCCTCCGCCCTGACGCTCACTTCCAACCCGCAACTCGGGCACTCGATGGAAACTTTCGCGGCGGGTTTGGGCGCGGCGGCGGCTTTCGGTGCGGCGCCGGATGCCTTCAAAGGCTCCTTGGTCGGCGCAGGTTTGGCCGTGGCCGGCGGAGCGGCCGTCTTCGCCGCCGGGATCGGGACGTTCACCTGCGGGCGCGGCGACGGCGAGTTGGCGGAGGCCGGGGCCGACGGTGGCCGTTGCCGGGGCAGGGGCGCGGGCGCCGCGTTGGACTTGGGGCCGGGATCGGGCGACGAATTGGGCGGAGGCAACCCCACCCGCAACTGCACGACGCCCGCCGGCTGCAGATTGTCCAGCAGCGCCGTCTCGCGGCCGCAATGCGGGCAGGGGATTTTCATCCCCGCCGCCTCGGAGGGGAATTCAATGTGCCCGCTGCACGCGACGCACGCGCCTTTGATATAGCCGGTGGCTGAACTCATCGTTTGCTGGTTTGTTGCTGCCGGCAATAGACGCGAAACCCCTGCGCTCCTTCAAGCCTTCTCTCCAACCCGTCCGTCGGCCCACCGTGCCGCCGAGCATGACGAGAAAAGTCGGGCGGGTCATCCAGCCGCTGGCCGTCGGGTGGCAAACGTTCGACGCGGGCCTACGGTTTCCCCATCGCCTTCTTCACCGTCTCCTCGATCGCATCGCCACGCATTCCCTTCGCGGCGATTTTTCCGTCGGGGCCGACGAGGAACAGCGACGGGATGCCTTCCACGCCATACTCGCCGGGCAGCGACGACTTCGACCAGTCGCCGAGAAATCCCTGCGTCCACTTCAGTTCGTTGTCGGCCGCAAACTTCTTCGGTGCCGCGGCATCGTCGTCGAGGCTCAGGCTGATCATCGCGAAGCGCTTGTCCTCGCGCAGCGCCTCGAAGGCCGTCTTGAGGAACGGCAACTCGGTCACGCACGGCCCGCACCACGTCGCCCAGAAATCCAGCAGCGCGAAGCGCCCCTTGAAGTCCGCGAGCTTGAGCGGCTTGCCGTCCACGGTCTTGATCGCGAAATCCGGCGCGACGTCGCCGACCTTGAGCGTGCGGCGGATTTTCAACTGCACCTTGCCGAGATCGAAGGGCCGGTCGTCGTCCGGCTTCTCGGGCGCCTTGAGTTCAAATTCTTTCGTGGCCGTGGCGAGGATGTCCTCGCTGCGCGACAAAGGAATTCCCCGCGGCAGCTTGCGCGACACGACGACGGAAAAAATGTAGCTGCCCGGCTTGAGCCCGTCCGCCGTGAACGAACCATCGGGCGAAACCGTCGCCGCGGTGACCTCCTGTTGCGCCTGGGTGAAACGTTTGCCCGCGTCGGTCTTCATCCAGTCGGCGAACCATTTCTGAATTTCCTCCTGCGACTTAAAATCTTTCGGCACCACGGGGCGCGCGGCGGCGAGGCGGATTTCAAACTGGCCGTTGGTGAGGCTCGCGAGCTTGTCCAGGCCCGCGGGCCGGACGAGGCGGCCGGTGATTTCGAGCGTGCCGTCGCTGCCGATGACAATGTGGTTCGTCTCGCCGGGCTTGAGTTCCACCGTCTGCAACTCGCGGTGCGACCACATGCCCTGGCCCATCGGCACGCGCTGATGAAGGCGGAGCGTGCCCGGCGGCAGACGCTCGAAAGTGAAGCGCCCGTCGCGTCCCGTCGTGGCCGTGTCGTTGATCATCACGTGCGGCTGGCCGAACTGATACGTCGTGTCGAACGTCAGCCCGAGCGTCTCGCCCGCGGCGGCGCGGCGGCCGTTGCGCTTCACGCCCTCGAGGCGCGCCCACGGCTGGAGCGTGAGCAACGGACTGGCGGCAATCCCGGCGCGCGTTGCCTTCGCGAAACCGCCGTCGCCGGCGGCGACCACGAGGTAATCGCCGAGCGTCGGCGGCAGCGCGACCTGGCCGTTGCTGTCCGTGCGCAACCGCTGATCGGTCATGCCCAGATGGAGAAACTGGCCGCCGCTCAGATAGGCGGCGCCACCGTTGCCATCGTTGAGCGCGACGGAGGCGTTGGTCGCGGGCTGGCCGTCCGGCGTCGTCACGCGCACGAGGATTTCGGCCGCGCGCTCCAACGCGAAGTCGAGCGTCGCCTCGCCTTCGCTCACCGGGATGAGCCGCGACACCGCGGGCGCGTAACCCTTCGCCTGAATTTTTAACACGAGATCGGGATCCGTCTCCCTGCCGATGACCGTCGGGTCGGTGGACGTCAGCGTGAACTGGCCGTTGGTGAAACGCTTCGCCGAGTAATCGTTCCACTGATACACCGGCGCGTTGGTGCTGGTCGCACGGAAGTTCTGCGGATAGCCGGTCACGACCTTGAACTCCGCCACCGGCTCGCCGCTCTGCGCGTCGCGCACCGTGCCCGTCACGCGCAGCGCGCGGTTGAGCACGAAGAGCTGCACCTCCGCCGACGGCCGCACCGTGCGGTAGCGGATGCTGTAGTAACCCGCCTTGCGAATGTCGAGCCGCGCCCCGCTCGCGGGCGCGGCGTTCCACGTGAAAAATCCCTCGGCGTCGGTCTTCCCATTCCACGTGAGCAACGCGCCGCCGTTGGCCGCATCGGCGACGGACACCGCGGCGTCCGGCACGGGGTTCCCGTCCTTGTCCACCACGCGGCCGCGAATGAAGCTGCCCTTCGCGAGCACGATGACGAGCGGTTCGGTCTGCGCCGAGATCGTCAATTGGCGCACGTCGGGCGAATAGCCGCCGGCCTGCGTGGTCAACTTGCTCTCGCCCGGCCGGACTTTTTTCAGCTCGAATTTTCCCTCCGGATCCGTCTTCGCGGTGACCAGCGAATCGTCCCAAAGATTTTCGCCGAGCCGGAGCGTCGCGTTGGTCACGGCCCGGCCCGCCTCATTTTCCACGCGGCCCGTGAGCGTGAGTCCGCGTTCGAGCGTGAGCACGGCGGTCTGGTTGAACAACTCCTCCGCGCTCACCGACGGCGCGCGCGGATCGCCCGACGCGGAGCCGGCGTGAAATTGCCTCGGCGGAAATTCCGGATGCACCGCCTCGAGGGAAAGATTCTGCGCGCCCTTGGGCACGCCCTTGATCGTCCAGCGTCCGTCGTCGCCCGACATTCCGGTGGCTGAGCTGAAAGAATCGGTGCCGCCGCGTCCGCTCGCCGTGATGTGCGCGCGCGCGATCGGCAGTCCGGACTCGTCGCGCACGAAACCGCCGATGGCATCGCCGGCCTTGAGGCGGAACGTGTATTCCGGCGGCGCTTCAGCCCCGCGCCACGAGACCGACTTGCTCGTGTAGCCGTCCGCTTTCGCCACCACGTAAATCGAAGTCGTGTCGGTCTTCGGATAACGCAGCCGCTGCTCGCCGTTTTTGTCCGTCGTCAACGGCGGGTGGACGACGCCTGCGTCTTTCACGGTCATGCCGCCGTCGAGCAACGCGCCCGCGATCGGCTGGCCCGTGTCCGCGTCGAGCACCGTGAACTTCACCTCGCCATCGAAGACGCGATCTTGATCCGGCGCCACCGCGGGCGTCACTGGCCGGTTCGCATCCGCGCCCGCGACGGTCGCCGCGAGCAGGCAGTAGGACGCGGCCGCGTGCGCCGAAAAAATGTCGAGCGTGCGCACCAGTTTTCCCGGCTGCGGATTTGCGATCATGCCTTTGTAGAGCCGCATCGTGGCCTTGAGCCGTTCCGCGGCGGTGGAAGTGCCGCGCCAGATGATCTTCGAGTTCGGATCGGTCGGCGCGTCCTTCTCGTCCGCCGGCAGCCGGAACCAGTCGCGCACGTGCGTGCCGAAGCCGATGCCGAGGTCGGCGTGCGAGCCGTCGGCGTAGTTCAACCGGATCGTCGCGATGGTGCGCCCCTCGGCATCCGGCCAGAACGCGTGGTGTATGAGATGCAGCTCGTCAAACTTTCGGCCCACGACGATGCCCAGCGCCTGTTCCGGATAAAACTGCCGCCGCTCCGCGAGCGACTGCCCGAAGAACCCCGCCTGCCCGACGATTTGAAAAGGGAGCCCGTCGAACTGCTGCACGCCTTTGGGAATTGAGGCGGCGGCGCCCTTGAAACCGGGCGCGAAAAAATTCGTGTGCAGAATGCGCGTGAGATCCAACGGCAGCGGCCCGGCCGCGCCGAGTTGCGCGCGGGCGGCGGGAATCGTCGCCAGGCCGATCAGTGCCGCCAGCCACAGGCGCGCGCAGGCAGGGGGAATTTTCATGGCGTCAGGGAGGTCGGTTCGGATTCGTCACTTCGAGCTGCCGGGGAACGGCCGAACGCTAGCGGGGCAGGGGAGCGATGTCCAGCGCCGCGCGATTCGGCGCATCCCGACACTGCCCCGAACGCGACCGGGTCGGAGCGCGGCGTTTACGCCGCTTCAACGTTCGGACGCCACGGCCAATCGAATCGCCACGCCCTTCGGACACCGAAGCGGCCTGAAGGCCGCGCTCCGCGCGCAGGCCGGAGCCGCCCGATCCCCAGAAACCACTTGCCCTCGGAGCTTACTTGCTGTAAGTTCTGTCACGACAGAAATAAACGACGCTATGAAGAAACTCAGTCCAGTCCAGCAGAAGTTCATCCTCCACTGGGGCGAGATGGGGACCAAGTGGGGCATCAACCGCACCGTGGCCCAGCTTCACGCGCTGCTGTTCATCGCCCCGAAGCCGCTCAATGCCGACGACCTCGTGGAAACGCTCGGCGTCGCGCGCTCGAACGTGAGCAACAGCCTCAAGGAACTCCAGGGCTGGGGCATCGTGAAGCGCGTCCATGTGATGGGCGACGCGCGCGACCATTTCGAGTCCATGCACGACGTGTGGGAGATGTTCCGCGTGGTGCTCGACGAGCGGAAGAAGCGGGAGATCGACCCGACGGTCGCGCTCCTGCGCGCGTGCGTAGCCGAGGCGCACAAGGACAAGGCGACCGACGATTACACCGAGCAGAAGCTCCGCGAACTGGCGGACTTCTTCGAGACCACGACGGCCTGGTATGGGCAGATCCGGAACTGGCCCACGACCGCGCTGACCAAGTTCGTGAAGCTGGGCGGACGGATTCGCAAACTATTGGGCATCGGCGGCGGGTGATCGGGATGCCCCTTTTTTCCCAACCAGATTTCTGTGACTACGGAAATTACAGACAAAGAAACCGAGAAAGCCTGCGGCCGGGTGTTTTACGATGCGGCCTGCCCCTTCTGTGCCACCGGCGTGGCCCGCTGCGGCGGGGCGTTTGCGCGGCGCGGCTTCGTCTGGCTTCCGCTTCAGACTCCCGGCACCGCCGCGCGCCTGGACATGAGCGAGTCCGAACTCTTTGGCGAAATGAAGCTGGAGTTGGCCGACGGCCGGGTCATCGGTGGCGCGGATGCGTGGGCCGCGTTGTTCCGCAGCGTGTGGTGGCTCTGGCTGCCGGGCGTGTTGATGACGGTGCCGGGGCTTCATGCCATGGCCCGGGCCTCGTATCGCTGGCTCGTGCGGAACCGCTACTGCTTCGGGGGCGCTTGCGGTAATCCGCGCCGCAGCGCCAGCGCGGACTGGCTCCCGCTCGTGGTCCTTCCCGCGGCGGCGCTCACGACCCGCGAGCACTTGCCGGCGTGGGCGTTCATGTGGTTGGTCGTCTATTCGCTGCTGCTCGGTTGCAAATGGCTGACGTGGCGACGCGCGGAGAACGAGCGCCTCCACGCTTCGGCCGCGCGTTCACTCGGCTACCTGCTCGCGTGGCCGGGCATGGACGCCGCGGCGTTTCTCAGCCAGCCCGTGAGCCGGCCACCGACTGCGCGCGAGTGGTTCTGGGGCGCGCTCAACCTCGCGACCGGCTTCGCGCTGCTGACGCTCGCCGCCGCCTGCGTGCTCACCACGCGACCGATGCTCAACGGCTGGCTCGCGATGATCGGCCTGACGTTGATCCTGCACTTTGGCTGGTTTGAACTGCTCGCCCGCGTGTGGCAACGCGCCGGAGTGAATGCCACGCCGCTGATGCGCTCCCCGCTGCGGGCGAGGTCCGTCGCGGACTTTTGGGGCGCGCGCTGGAACACGGCGTTTAGCGACTTCGTTTACGATCTCATTCTGCGTCCGCTCACGCGGCAGGTCGGAGTGGTGGCGGCGACGCTGGCCGTATTTCTTGCGTCGGGCCTGCTCCATGATCTGGCCATCTCGGTTCCGGCGGGTGGTGGTTACGGTTTGCCCACGGCCTATTTCATCCTGCAAGGCGTGGCCGTGCTGTTCGAGCGAAGCAAAGCCGGCCGACGGCTTGGCTTGGGGCGCGGCCTCCCCGGCTGGGCGTTCACCGTGCTGGTGACGGCGGGCCCCGCCTACTGGCTCTTCCATCCGGCTTTTGTGCGCAACGTCATCCTGCCGATGCTTCACCCGCTCGGCGCCAAGTGAAAGTCACCGATGAAAGCAAACCTGACCCTTCTGCTTCAAATCTCCGGCGTGCTGCACCTCGGGCTGATGGGTGCGGGCGCCCTCATGCCGCGGGCGGTCAACTTGCGCACCCACCTGGCCGCGCTGCCGCCGTTCATCCGGCGGCTGTTCTGGGTTTATTACTTGTTCATCGGCTTGTGCCTCGTGAGTTTCGGACTGATCACCGTCGGGTTTGCGGAAACGCTGGCCGCCGGCGGTGGCCTGGCCCGGGCGCTCTGCGCGTTCTTCGCGGTGTTTTGGACGGTGCGCCTGATCGCGGCGACGTTCGTGTTCGACGTGCGCCCCTACCTGACCAACACCCTTTGGCGCGTCGGCTATCACGCGACCAACGTCGTGTTCATTTTCCTCCCCGTTGTTTATCTGCTGGCTGCCTGCGTGTCGCCGGCACCGAAGTGAACTGTCGCCACGAAGCTCTTATGAAAATTGCCATCACTGGAGGAACCGGATTCGTCGGCGGACACCTTGCGCGAGCGCTGACGGGCGAAGGTCATGAAGTCGTCATCATCGCCCGCGGGTCCGACCGCCGTGATCAAAGTCTGCGTCACCTGCGCCACGCCACTTTTCAGCCGATCGGGACGGATGACGAAGATCGTCTCGTCGCCGCCTTCACGGGCTGCGATGCCGTGGCGCATTGTGCCGGGATCAACCGGGAGTCGGGCGCTCAGACTTACGCGCGGGTCCACGCGCATGGGACGCAACGGGTCGTGAATGCGGCGCGGCGCGCCGGCGTGAGAAAACTGGTGCTCGTGAGTTTTCTTCGCGCCCGCCCCGCGTGCGGTTCCGGCTATCACGAATCGAAATTTGCCGCGGAGGAAATCGTGCGCGGCTCCGGCCTCGACTACACCGTGCTCAAGCCCGGCGTCATCTACGGGCGGGGCGACCATATGCTCGATCATCTCAGCCACGCGTTCCACACGTTCCCGGTCTTCGGGCTGGTTGGGTTCAAGGATCAACTTGTCCGCCCGCTCGCCATTGCCGACCTCGTCCACGTCATGCGTGCGGCGATTGTTGAAGGGCGGCTTTCGCGCCAGACCGTGGCCGTCACCGGCCCGGAGGAGATGACGCTCGGCGAAGCCGTGCGCCGGGTCGCACGTGCGGTGGGCAAACGGCCGCTCATGTTCCGCCTGCCGCTCTGGTTCCATTACGCGCTCGCGTGGTTGTGGGAACGGACTATGACCATCCCGCTCGTCTCCCTCGGCCAAGTGCGCATCCTGTCCGAAGGCGTTGTCGAGCCGCTGCCCGCCTGCGGCGAAGAGCCCGAGGACTTGAAGCCGCGCCGGGGTTTCAGCGCAGAACAAATCCGCGCCGGACTGCCGGAGGCGAAGGCGTTTGGGTGGGCCGACTTTCACTGTCTCAGCCGTGTTTGCCGGAGGGAGTCATGAATGTGATTGCCCATCCGATCCGAAGTTTCTGGACGCGCTTGAAGACGCTGCTTGTCCGGTTCAAACCAGCCACGACGGTTTCAGAATGCAAAGCCCGCACCACGCAATCCGACAAACGTTCGCACCGAACCACCGCGTTCTTTGAAATGCCATGAATCTAAAACTTTCCAGCCTCTGGCGTTGGGACGGTAAAATCGCACGTGGGCCATTCTGCTTTTGGGCCGCGCTGCTGTTTGCGGTGAAATACAATCTCGACCGGCTGGTGTTGAAACTGGTGTTTCAAGAGGACTGGTCGGTGCTCTCCTATTTCCGGCGGCCGGTGCCGTGGCTCGATGGTTCGTCGCCGGGTCAGCAGCCACGTGAGTTCGCGCTTCTGCTGACGATGTCGCTGCCGTTCCTGTGGGTGGGCGTCATGCTTTGTTTGAAGCGGCTTCGTTCGGCGCGGCTGCCGCTGTGGCTGGCTGTGCTGTTTGTCGTGCCGGTGTTGAAATGGTTTCTCTTCGTCGCGCTGGGGCTGGTGCCGGGACGTGAGATCGCCGATTCGGCCCTGAACCCGCGGCGGGATATGAACGACCGATGGAGGCGCTGGCTGCCGAAATCCGCCTCCGGCAGCGCGGCAGTTGCGGTCGGACTCAGCACGATCATCGCGGTGCCAGTGGCCGTCTTTGGAATGGAAGTGCTGAGCGATTACGGCTGGGGATTGTTCGTTGGCCTGCCGTTCTGCATGGGGTTCATGGCGGCGGTGATCCACGGGATCCGGCAACGACGGAGCATCGGAGAAAGTTTTGTGGTCGGGATCCTCTCCGCAGTCTTGGCGGCGGCGGCCTTGCTGGCACTCGCATTTGAAGGCGTCATCTGCATCTTGATGGCCGCGCCCCTGGCCGGCGCGCTGGCGATTCTCGGTGCGCTCGCCGGCCACGCCGTCCAGGCGAGTCGCTGGCGTGACACGCCGCCGCAACTTTACTGCGTGCCACTGCTGGCCATGCCGTTGATGCTGGCCAGCGATCACCTTCGCGCCGGATTGCCGCCGTTGCTGAAAGTCACCACCACCATCGAGGTGGCCGCGCCGCCCGAACGGGTCTGGCGGCACGTGGTTTCCTTCACCGAACTGCCACCGCCCACCGATCCACTCTTCAAACTCGGCATCGCCTATCCGCTGCGGGCGGAGATTCGCGGGACGGGCGCGGGCGCCACCCGGCACTGTGTTTTTTCGACCGGGCCGTTTGTCGAGCCGATTGAAATCTGGGATCAGCCGCGGCTGCTCAAATTCTCCGTCACTCACAACCCGGCGCCGATGCAGGAGTGGACGCCGTATCGTCACGTGCATCCGCCGCACCTCGATGGCTTTCTGGTTTCCCGTCAGGGGCAATTCCTCCTCGTCACGCTGGCCGGCGGCCGCACGCGGCTGGAAGGAACGACTTGGTATCACCACACGATGTGGCCGGCCGATTACTGGCAGTTGTGGTCCGATTACATCATCCACCGAATCCACCTGCGCGTGCTGAGACACGTGAAACAACTCGCGGAGAGCGACCCATTATGAAACGCCGCATCATCCTCGCCGGCGGCAGCGGCTTTCTCGGCCGGCTACTCGCGGCGCACTTTCTGAAAGAGAATTGGGAAGTGGTCGTGCTCACGCGCCAGCCGAAGCCGCGCACGGCCGGCGTCCGCGAAGTGGCGTGGGACGGCGAGACCGTGGGCGCGTGGGCGGCGGAACTCGACGGCGCGACGGCGCTGATCAATCTCGCCGGCCGCTCGGTGGACTGCCGCTACACGGCGGCAAACCGCCGGCTCATCATGGACTCGCGAGTGAACCCGACGCGCGCGCTCGGCGCGGCGGTGGCGCGTTGCGTGCGACCCCCGCGGGTGTGGCTGAACTCCAGCACGGCGACGATTTACCGGCACACGTTCGGGCCGGCGTGGGATGAGTCGGGCGAAATCGGCGCGACCCGCGAAGCACAGGACGAGTTCTCCATCGAGGTCGCGACGGCGTGGGAGCGCGAGTTCAACGAAGCCGCCACGCCGCGCACGCGGATGGTTTTGCTGCGCTCGGCGATGGTGCTGGGCCGCGGTGCGAACAGCGTCTTTCCCGTGCTGCGCCGGCTCGTGCGGTTTGGGTTGGGCGGAAGGATGGGCAGCGGCCGGCAGTTCGTCTCGTGGATTCACGCCGAGGATTTCTGCCGCGCCATCGAGTTCCTCATCGCGCACGACGAGCTCAGCGGCCCGGTGAATCTCGCCGCGCCGAATCCGCTGCCGAACGCGGAGATGATGCGCGTGATGCGGGGCGTGTGCGGCGTGCCGTTCGGCCTGCCGGCGGCGGAGTGGATGCTGGAAGCGGGCGCGTTCTTCCTGCGGACGGAGACGGAACTCATCATCAAAAGCCGGCGCGTGGTGCCGGGGAAAATGTCGGCGGAGGGTTTCGAGTTTCGGTTTTCCCATTTCCGCGCGGCGGCGGACGATTTATCGGCGAAGCTGGCGGAGTGAAAGGATGACGTGTGATGCACGAACCGTCAGGGGTGTTCGAGGCGGGCGGGGCGGAGCGCCGAACTCCAGTTCGGCGTGAACCTAACGGTGGCGCGGTGGTGGACCCGAAGTGTCAACGCGCCGACCTGGAGTTCGGCGCTCCGTCTGCGGCGGCGATTGAGCGGATGCGGTCGCGGCGCGGCGAGCCATTGTTTGTCGCCGATTGGGAGCGTGCGCTGATGCTTCATCTCGAAGTGGACGCGGACGAACTTCAGCGCGCGGTGCCGTTTCCACTCGACCTGCGCGACGGTCGGGCGTTCGTCTCGCTCGTGGCGTTCACGCTGCGCGGGATGCGGCCGGCGTTCGGCGGCCGGTTGGGCGCGTGGTTGATGAAGCCGATCGCGACGCATCATTTTCTCAACGTCCGCGCCTACGTCCGTCATCGCGGCGAGCCGGGCATTTTCTTTCTCGCCGAGTGGCTCTCGAACCGGCTCGCGGTTTGTTCGCGGAAAGTGAAATCCACCAGCGCCACGCGGCCGGCAAAACCAATGCGCTCATTTTCGCGCCAGCGCCCCCGGACTTCGCCGTCAATCACCGGCGGCTGCGTGAACGTGAAGTAATCCAGTCCGCGCTGCTGATTCGTGCCGAGCAGCGGGCGCAGCGCGCGCGGATCAATCGTGCTGTGGACGCCGAAGAAATATTCGTGCGTGTTGTCGTCGGCCACGTGGACGAGTTGAAGCTGTCCCTCGGGCCGGCCCGCCACGAGGTCCGGCAGCCGCCAGACCAGGTTCGTGTAGCTGACGTGCGATGTGGCCCAGTCCACCGGCGCGCCGAGATACGCGCCGTTGGTGATCGCGAAATGCGCGGCCAGCCGCAAGCTGGGCAGGACTTCCGCCGCCCAATCCGGCTGGCGGTTTGTCCACGCGGGCAACACCACCGCGCCGCTGCCGGTCATAACCGGCGGCGTGGCCCACGCATATTTCGCCAGCCAGCGTTGCGAGTCCTCGTCAAGCAACGGGGCGATGCGGTGAACGTCGAAATTGCTCTCGAGTTCGAAGCTCGCCGCGCGGGTGGAAACTTCGAGCCGCGCGCGCGCCGACAACTCGCCGTCGGGGAAGCGCGCGTGGACGTTGGTGATTTGCAACTGCGGCGCGCTCCAGTTTCCGCCGAACGCCACCTCCGCCGCCTC